>JBAWBG010000389.1:0-2657 GCA_049589695.1 Candidatus Sulfotelmatobacter sp.
TGCAATTACGGCACACCTCCACCGGGCTCGCCGTATCTGGTCATCGGCCATGAATCCCTGGGTCAGGTGATCGAGACCGGCGCCGCGGTGACGCGTTTCAAACCCGGCGATCTCGCGGTGCCCACCGTCCGGCGTCCTTGTAGCGATCCGCGATGCGTCGCCTGCCGCGCCGGGCGTCCGGACTTCTGCTACAGCGGCGGGTTCACGGAGCGCGGCATCAACGGGCTCCACGGCTTCATGTCCGAATTCGTCGTGGAAGAAGAGCATTATCTGAATCTTGTTCCCGCCGCCCTGCGTGACGTGGCCGTACTGGTGGAACCGCTGACCATCGCCGAAAAGGCCGTCACGCAGCTCTGGCAGGTGCAGAAGCGTTTACCCTGGACCGAGACGGGAGAGCTGACCCATCGCGCTGTCGTGCTGGGCGGAGGCCCGGTGGGATTGCTGGGCGCGATGAAGCTTGTCAAGGAAGGCTTCGATACAACGGTTTATTCGAGGACGCCCGCCGCCAGCGACATCCAGGATCTGGTGACCGGCTTCGGCGCAAAATTTGTGCATGCAGAGACGGCGAACCCCGCACAGCTCGCCGCATCTATCGGAAATATCGACCTGATCTACGAAGCGGTGGGCGCGTCCTCGCTGGCCTTCGAAATGATGCCCTATCTGGGAAATAACGGCGTGTTCATCTTTACCGGAGTTCCCGGCCGCAAGGCGCCTGTCAGCGTCGACACCGACACGCTCATGCGCGATTACGTTTTGAAGAATCAGGTGATCTTCGGTAGCGTGAACGCGAGCCTCCAGAGCTTCGCCGACGCCGTCGCAAATCTGGGAGTGTTCTTGGATCGCTGGCCCACAGCTTTGCGGTCGCTGATCACCCGGCGTTTCCCTATCGAGCAGGCTGCCGAACCCCTCAGCGGAAAGGCCGGCGGGATCAAGAACGTGATCGCCATCGGCAAGTAATCCATTACTTGGCCCCCTCTTTGCTTTCGGCGGGATGTTCCCCGGAAGACTTGCTGTCCGCAGCCGGGGTCGGTTCCGTATCGGGTTCGTCGCCGGCGTTCTGATAGCGCACGATAACGGAGACCCGCCGATTGGAGGCGGCTTCCGGATGCTCCTTGTCACGCAGGTTCTGATCGGCGAATCCGCGCACCTGCGTCACTTGACCGGGTCGCAGGCCGCTCGACTCCATGAGCCGCCGTGCGGCGTTTGCGCGGTCCGTCGAAAGCTCCCAATTGGAATAGTCGGCGCGTCCGGTAAAAGGATGCGCATCGGTGTGGCCTTCGATCAGCACGTCGTTCGGCAGCGTTGCCAACTGTTGCGCCAGACGCTTGATCAGTTCCTCCCCCACGCCGGTGGGAGCGGGACTGCCGGATTGAAAAAACATTCCCTTCTCGCTTTCGAGCAGCTCCACGCGCAGCCCTTCCCCGGAGACGCTCATCTGGACATAATCCTTGAGCTTCTCGAACTCCGGACTTTTCTTCAGCGCCTGCTCCAATTGGTCCTTGAGGTTCTCCATATTGTCTTCGCTAACGGAGAGGGTCTCGCCGGTACCTGCGCTGGCGCTGCCGGCCTGCTTGCCGGTTCCGGAGGGGTCCTGGAAATAGGCGCTGATCGCCTTGCGGACTTGTTCGCTGGAGCTCATCAGCCACAGGACGATGAATAGCGCCATCATGGCCGTGACAAAATCCGCGTAGGCGACTTTCCAGGCTCCGCCGTGATGTCCGCCGTGGCTGACTTTCTTTTTGATCAGGATGATGGAAGGAGTTTCTTGGTTGTTCACGCGGTTTTACTCCGAGGGCGCCGGCGCGTCGCCGCCGCCGGTCTTGCAGGCGGCTTCAAAATCCTTGAAGGAGGGCCGCACCTCGCCTGGAATGGAGCGGCGCGCGAATTCCACCGCCAGCACCGGCGCAGATCCCTTCACGAACGCGATGACGCCCTGGCGCAAACAACGCAGATAATCCACCTCGGCATCGTTGAGCTTTTGAAGATTCGACGCCTGCGGTCCCAGGAAGCCGTAGCACATGAGAATGCCCAGATAAGGGCCCACCAGCGCGGCGGCCACCTTGTGCCCGATCTCCTCCGGAGGGCCGCCCAAAGCTCCCATGGTGATAACCACGCCGAGCACCGCGGCGACGATCCCCAATCCCGGCAGTGAATCCGCCACCGTCGTCAGCGCCGACACCGGTTGCGAAGCCTCATGATGGTGGACCTCCATGTCCATCTCCATCATCTGGTCGAGATCGAACGCGGGAACGCCTCCGCTGATAGCCATGCGCAGCGTGTCGCAGACGAAATGCACGGCGTGGTGATTGGCCAGGAACTTCGGGTATTTGGAAAACACCTGGCTCTTCTCCGGATTCTCGATATCCTCCTCCAGCTTGGCCATGCCCTGCTTGCGGGCTTGCTTAAACAGATCGTTCAGCATCTTCAGGGTTTCCAGATAGAAGGCCTGATTGTACTTGCCGCCCTTGAGGATCGAAAGCATGCCGGTCACGATGCCCTTGACGATCGACAGGGGGTTGGCAATGAGCAAAGTGCCTAGCCCCGCGCCGCCAATGATAATCAGCTCCGCCGGCTGAACCAGCACTCCGATCTTGCCGTGTTCCATTAGATAGCCGCCCATGACGGCCCCCAGCACCACAGCGATTCCTATAAGGGCG
>JBAWBG010000390.1:0-4579 GCA_049589695.1 Candidatus Sulfotelmatobacter sp.
GCGGTCACCCGTGAACGCATCCGCCAGATCGAAGCCAAGGCGCTGCGGAAACTGCGTCATCCCTCCCGCTCGCGCAAGCTGCGGGCGTTCATGGACGGGGTTAGGGACTAAGTCAAAAGTCTGAAGTCAGATTGCAAATAGGGGGCGCGAGCGAATCGCGCTCCCTATTTGCTGGGGCACGCACGCTCTTGTGCCAGCGCTTGACTCCATCAGAAGTCAACTGTACAGTTCGAATTACTGAACTGGAGAGTTGATCATGCTGAGGACCGGCAACAACGGCGGAATCGTGGTTTCTGCACTGCACGCCCGCGCTAATTTTGGCAAGCTGTTGCGGCGGGTGGCGGACGAGCGCCGGTCGCTTGTCATCGCAAAGCGCGGCACGCCGAAAGCGGTGCTCCTGAGCATCCGGGACTATGTGCGCCTCGCCGCCCCTGAGCCGGAAGTGCTCAGGCTGATCGGAGATGAGTCCCGGCTCAAGGGAACGGCCACGCTCACCTCGCACCAGATTGACCGGGTCATCAAGACCGTCAGAACGCAAAAACCGGCGCGTAGATGATCGCGCTCCGGTTGGTCGTTGATACAAACATCCTGGTATCGGCGGCTCTGAAGCCAGACGGGCTTCAACGCACCGTGCTCGTGCTTGCAATGACGAAGCCCGCCCGCCTGTGCGTTACCAACGCCATTCTTTCGGAATACCGGGAGGTCCTTGCTCGCCCGGAATTCAAGATCCGAAGAGGGCTTCGCCAGCAACTCCTTCAGTTCATCAAGAACCACTCACAGTTGGTTCACCCTGCACGCATGCTCGAGGTCGCAACGGATCTCGACGACAACAAGTTCCTGGAATGCGCGGACGCCGCCCGTGCCGATTACCTGATCACTGGCAACCGGCGGCATTTCCCCGAGTTCTGGAAGAGGACCAAGATAATCACATCGCGCGAATTCATCAGCGTCGTAGCCCCACACCTCATCCCGTAGCGAGAGGCTTGTGTCACGACTTATTGATCTCAAACTGATCATCAATAAGTCGTGACAACTCTCTCGACGGGCGCGGCATTTCTCTTATGCCGCCGCCTGCTTCCGTTCCTGGATGAAAGCAAGAAGATCCCCATTGATTTGGTCCGCGTTGGTTGTGGGCATGCCATGCGGGAAGCCTGGATAGACCTTCAGCGTCGCGCCCTTCACAATTTTCGCCGACATCAAACCCGCGGCGCCGATAGGCACGATCTGGTCATCGTCGCCATGCATCACCAGCGTCGGCACATCGAACTTCTTAAGATCCTCCGTGAAGTCCGTTTCCGAGAAGGCCTTGATGCAGTCGTAATGCGGCTTCATTCCTCCCAACATCCCTTGCAGCCACCAGTGCTCCCGGATGCCTTCCGAAATCTTTGCCCCTGGCCGGTTGTAGCCGTAGAACGGCAGCGTGATGTCCTTATAAAACTGCGGCCGGTTCTTCACCATCTCGGCTCGCAGACCATCGAACACTGATATTGGAAGTCCGCTGGGATTCTTATCCGTCTTCAGCATCAGCGGCGGCACCGAGCTGATCAGCACTGCCATGCCAACGCGTTTCGAGCCATGCCGCCCAATGTAGCGGGCAACCTCTCCGCCCCCAGTGGAGTGGCCCACGTGGATCGCCTTCTTCAGGTCTAGTTTTTCCGTCAGAGCCGCCAGATCGTCGGCATAGGTATCCATGTCGTTGCCATCCCAGGTTTGCGTGGAACGCCCGTGCCCTCGCCGGTCATGCGCGATCACTCGATAGCCGCGCTGCCCGAAGAACAACATCTGTCCGTCCCAGTCGTCCGCCGTGAGCGGCCAGCCGTGACTGAATACGATCGCCTGCCCTTTTCCCCAGTCCTTGTAGTAAATCGTTGTGCCATCTTTTGTGGTGATAGTGGGCATATATTTATCTCCTTGGTTTTACCGATTCGCATCTACCCGATTTTGTTTTTCGATTCTGGTTTCAAGAAACGAGCGAGACAACAGCCAGCTGTTCCGGTGAGTCCCCTAAGCACTTCCTCGGACTGTACCGAATAATTGTGACGACCCTGTGCCACACGCCACACGCGGGGCCGCCGTCAGGCGCAAACACAATGAGCGACGGAATTAGCGACGCCCGCGCAGCCTGCGTCCCTGCGGACCGCCGCCAAGGTCCGGAACTTCCTCGCCCAGGGCCGTAGCTAAATCGATTTGATGATCCTGCTCCTGCACCAGGATCTGGCGAATCTGTTCCGCGAGCGCGTATTCTCCCAGCGCTTCGCATTGCCGCACCCGATCGCGGTAATTGCGAACGGTTTCATTTTCGTTATCGAGATCGTAGCGAAGCATCTCTTTCGCATCTTTCGACGTGCGTACCGGCTTGGGCGTAACCGCGGGCATTTTGCCGAGATAGTCGATTTGCCGCGACAGGATTAAAGCATGATCGAGTTCCTGCTTGGCGTGAATTTCGAGTTGCGCGGCGATGTCCATGTATTGGGCGCCGCTGAGCACCTGGGAATAGACCACGTAGGCGATGATGGCTTGGTATTCGCGGGAAAGATCCTCGTTCAACAGCTCGGCCAGGCGGTCACGCGTGACTTCGTTTTCGTTTGCGGTGGATTTCGGTTCAGCCATTGGATTCCTCTTTGAAATGTGTTTGCCTGCTCACCTTTAAACCCGGAAGTCATTGTATTCAAAACTCAAGCCCACGGCTTCCCTCTTGCCAGAAAAAGCTTCCTCCTCGCGCCAATGTGGCGGCTGTGCCAAAGGCGAAAGAGCGGCCGCATCACGAGAGAATTTGTTTACATGGACGGTTGGTGGACGCACGAGCTTCCGGGGTTGTTCGTAAATGTTACATCACCCTCCCAATGAATTGCGCGACCAAACTCCGATTTTGGTATCTAATTAAACCATCAAGCAAGTCATGCAGCATGGGAGTACCTTTTTCTCCGAAAGCGCGAAACCGGACTTACAATGCCCAAGCCAATTTTACTGAGTGTGGATGACGACTCCGATGTTCTGCGAGCGATAGAGCGCGATCTTCGCTCGCAGTATGGTGCTGAATACCGCGTCATAGGCAGCGACTCGCCCGAGGGTGCGCTGGATCTCCTGAAGCAGTTGAAGGTGCGCAATGACAGCGTAGCTCTCCTGCTTGCCGACCAGCGCATGCCGCACATGGACGGAGTTGAATTCCTGCAGCAGGCAATGGGAATCTTTCCCGGGGCAAAGCGGGCGTTGCTCACTGCGTATGCCGATACCAACGCCGCCATCAGCGCCATCAATCAGGCCAGCATCAACTTTTTTTTCCTGAAGCCCTGGGACCCTCCAACCGAGCATTTATACCCGCAACTCGACGACCTGCTCGATGACTGGCAAGCCTCCTTCCGGCCCACGTTTCAAGGAATTCGCTTGCTGGGCACGCGCTGGTCGCCTCGCTCCTACGAGTTGCGCGATTTTCTCGCGCGCAATCGCGTTCCTTACCAGTGGATCGATGTCGAGCTTTCCGCCAATGATCCGGAAACCAAGCTGCTGCTTGAGGCCCTGGGTCCGGAGGCGGCCAACCTTCCCGTCGTGCTTTTTCCCGACGGCACCAAACTTCTCGAAGGCATACCCGCAGATGTTGCGCAAAAAGTCGGCCTGCGCACCCGCGCCCAAACCAGCTTTTACGATTTAGCCATCGTAGGTGGAGGACCAGCTGGTCTGGCCGCAGCTGTCTACGGAGCCTCTGAAGGCCTGCACACCGTAATGATTGAGCGCGAAGCGCCCGGCGGTCAGGCCGGGATGAGTTCCCGCATCGAAAACTATCTTGGATTTCCCACCGGCCTAAGCGGCGCCGATCTTGCCCGGCGTGCCGTCGTGCAAGCGCAGCGTTTCGGAGTCGAGATCCTGTCGCAGGAAGCGGTTGGCGTACGCGCAGAAGGCTCTTACCGCATCATCAAGTTGGCGGATGGAAACGAGATTTCCTGCCACGCGCTGATGATCGCCACCGGAGTGCAGTGGCGCCGCCTCGCAACTCCTGGCATAGACAGGTTGCAGGGCGCGGGAATCTACTATGGCGGTGGCGCCACCGAAGCCCTTTCCTGCAAAGGTGAAATCGTTTATGTGGTCGGGGGCGCGAACTCCGCCGGTCAAGCCGCCATGAACTTCGCCAGATACGCGGAACGCGTCATTATTCTTGTGCGCGGCGAATCGCTCTCCAGCACCATGTCGCAATACCTGATCGACCAGATCAAAGAGACTCCGAACATTCAGATCTGGACTCATGCCGGCGTGGCCGAAGCGCATGGCGAAACTCATCTCGAAGAAATATCCGTGCTCTGTTCCGATACCAACACGATCGAGCGCGTCTCCGCGAGCGCGATGTTTATTTTCATTGGAGCTTTACCGCGCACCGATTGGCTGGCCGATCTCATCGAGCGCGATGAGCGCGGCTTCCTGTTGACCGGCCCGGACCTGATCCGCGACGGGCAACGCACAAAAGGATGGACCCTCGACCGCGATCCGTTCCTGCTCGAGACCAATGTTCCCGGCATCTTCGCTGTCGGCGATGTGCGCCACGGCTCCATCAAACGCGTGGCTTCCGGAGTCGGCGAAGGATCGGTTG
>JBAWBG010000391.1:0-3814 GCA_049589695.1 Candidatus Sulfotelmatobacter sp.
CCCGATGCCACTCAGGTCTATATCGTTACCAGCGACTTGGGAGTCCTGGTCTACAGCTTCAACACACAATCCGTAACTGCCGCGATTCCACTGAACGGTGGCGCCGCACCCGTAGCCGCCGACATGACCGTCGATGGCGTCTTCCTCTACGTGGCCGGAACCGACGGCGTGCTTCATGAACTGGACCTCAATCAGTTCCAGGACGTGATGGAAATCCCCTTTACCGAACTTCCCAACTCCTCGAATAACTTCTGCTACTCCTCATTCACCTGCGCGCTGAACATGGTAATCATGCAGCCGTAGAGATTGGTGATTGAGCGATCGGGAGATCGAGCAATTGAAAACCAGATCACGAATTTTCGGGAAGGATAGCCAAACAGAAGATTGCTGACTGGAAAGCGTTGGGTTGAATTAACAGCGAGAATCTGCGCGCGCGGGCTTTTCAATCGCAAAATCACCCGATCGCAAATCGCCCGATGTGCTCTAAGCCGTCTTGCCCAATTCTTTTGCCACGCTATCCAGCACGCCGTTGACGAACTGCACCGACTCCAGACTGGAAAATTTTCGCGCAATCTCCAATGATTCGTTGATCACCACCGCACGCGGCGTATCCGGATAAGCGAGAAACTCCGCCACTCCCGCCCGCAACAAATTGCGATCCACCGCCGCCATGCGCTCCATGCGCCAGTGTTCCGCATGCCGCTCGATCAGCTTGTCGATCTCCGGACCGCGATCGGTTGCCACGCGAAACAAATCCTCCGCAAACCCACGCACGTCGGCACTGGTCGCCGCATGCTCCGCCCAAAACGTGCGCTGCACATGGTCCACCGTTTGCTTGCCCATGTCCGCCTGAAAGAGCATCTGCAAAACCAGCTCGCGAGATTTACGCCGTGTACCCATAAAAAGAGACTGTCGTGGAAGTGGTGATTCAGTTTACTGCACGGGAAGGGATTATTTGCGCCGCTTTGTCTTGGCCTTAGCGCCCCTGAGCTTGTCATTCATCTTTTCAGGTTTGTCATTCCGGCGACTCGCAGAGCGAGGCGGAGGAACCTGCTTTTTGCTGACGGCTGAATGCTGAGTGCTGATAGCTCGCTTCAACGACGCCATCTCCACCGCCGCCAGCGCCGCCTCAAATCCCTTGTTCCCCATCTTCAATCCCGCACGGTCGATCGCCTGCTCCAAGTTTTCGCAAGTGAGAACGCCGAAAGCGTGCGGAACTCCAGTCTCCTGCGCCGACTGCCCAATCCCGCGCGTCACTTCGTTGACGATCACGTCGTAGTGAGCCGTATCCCCGCGCAGCAAACAACCGAGACAGATAATTGCGTCGTACTTCCCAGTCTCCGCCAGCTTCCGGGCCGCCAAAGGAATCTCAAACGCGCCCGGAACGCGCGTGATCTCGATGTCCTTGCCGAGTTCGGATCCGCATCTAACGAGCCCGTCGATTGCCGCCGCGAGCAAGCGCTCTACGATGAAGGAATTAAATCGACTGACGACAATCGCGAAATGCTTTCCAGTGGCGCGCAGGTCGCCTTCTAACGCCAGGTGATCGGTGTCCGCTACATTTTCTATAACTCGCGGACCCCAGACGATCACGAGCGTGCCGCCCGGCAGCTTGATACGAAAATTTCCGATCGAGTGCTCCGGCTCGCGCCCCAACTGTTCTTTCACAACGTTGTAGTCTTGGCGTTTCACCAAATCCCGCGCAGTATCGAGATCGGAAACCATCAGCATCAGATCGACCGCGTCCGTCGGGTTTTTCCATTGGATTACATCGAAAATCAGACGCGTCGGAAGAAACTCCGCAGAGCGGGAGTTTTCATTTTCCCCCGCAGGCCCTTTGCGCAGCCCAAGCAGTTCCAGCAGCCTCACCAAAGGATCGAAGTCCTTTGGAGAACGCACAGCGGTCGAGACCTGCACCCATTTGATCAAGATTTTGTCTGTGCCTTTGTGGATTTACCCTGTGTTCCTCTGTGCCCTCTGTGGTGAAGATTTTGACTTACTTCCCCTTAAACCCCGCCGCCCGCTTCTCCAGAAACGCCGCAGTTCCTTCTTTCTTATCCTCGGTAGCGCAAGCCACGGCAAATAGCACAGCCTCCAGATATAATCCCTCGCTCAACGTCATCTCCATCCCTTTATTTACGGCCTCCATCGCATACTGCACCGCCAGCGGAGCATTCGCAATGATCTTCGCCGCAATCGCCTCCGCCCGAGGAATTAACTCCGCCGCTACCGTGACTTCATTCACCAGCCCGATGCGATGCGCTTCCTGCGCCGTAATCATCTCGCCCGCCAGCACCATCTGCATCGCAATGCCTTTGCCCACCAGCCGCGGCAGCCGCTGGGTCCCGCCATATCCCGGAATAATCCCCAGTTTCACCTCGGGTTGACCGAGCTTCGCATTCTCGCTGGCCAGCCGCATGGTGCAAGCCAGCGCGATCTCGCACCCTCCGCCCAGGGCAAATCCATTGATGCACGCAATCACCGGCTTGCCGAGATTCTCGATCAAGTTCAGAACGTTCTGCCCGCGATGCGTATACTCCTTGGCCGCAACCGCGTCGTTCCTAGCCAACTCGGCGATGTCCGCGCCCGCAATGAACGCCTTCTCGCCCGCGCCCGTAAGAATGACAACTCGAATCGCCGCATCATTCTTAATGTCATGAAACGCCGCCCGCAATTCCTCCATGGTGGCCATGTTCAGCGCGTTGAGAACTTTGGGCCGGTTGACAGTAACGTAAGCAATCACGTTTTTCTTTTCGAGGAGTATGTTTTCGAAGTTCATAAGAACTCTTTGCTATAATTGTATAGCACGAGGTTACCCATGCTAGCCATCCGCCTTCCCGACAAAATCGAAAAGCGCCTCGATCGCCTCGCCAAACGCACTGGGCGCACGAAGACTTACTACGCGCGGGAAGCGATCCTTCAACACATCGAGGATCTCGAGGACATCTATCTGGCCGAGAAGCGTCTCGCAGAAATTCGTGCCGGGCGGGTTCGTACCATCCCACTCGAAAAAGTAATGCGCCGCTATGGCCTTAAGCCCAAAGTGGACGATTGAGTTCGACCCAGCCGCGCAGAAGGAACTTGACGGGCTCGACAAGCCCATCGCCCGCCGCATTTCAAAGTTTCTCTACGAAAGAGTTGCCGAGCTCGATGACCCACGTCAGATCGGAGAACGGCTGAAGGGAGTATTGAGCGAGTTTTGGAAGTATCGCGTGGGAGATTATCGACTCATATGTTCCCTTGAGCATGCGCGGCTAGTAGTGCTTGTTCTCCGCGTCGGTCACCGGCGAGAAATTTATTCGCGCTAAAGAACTACTTCCCCCGCGCCACTGCCGCCACTTCATCTTTGCTCAAATCGCAACTGATGCAGCGCTGCGTCCACAACCGGTTACCAAATATCTTTCCGCAGCGCGGACACTTCCATTCCGTCAGCCACCAGGCCCCTGCCAGGTAAACTCCCACCCAAGCCAGCAGGATCGCGAAGTCTTTGCCTTCACCCAGCTTGAGCTTTCCGAGCAGAAAGCCGAGAAACAGAAAGCTGACAAACAACACCACCACCAGATTCCGTCGCGCCACGTAGCTGCGCCAGGCCCGGCGATACATTTCCAAGTCTTCCGGGCCGCCTTCACCCGGGGGCCGGTCGGTTTTTCTGCGCCTTAGCATCGCGATTGAATCCAGCGTCCTTTAATCTAGAATCTCGCGCCTTAATCCAGCGCCCGATTCTACAGTTTATTCGCCTTCGGCTGATTCGGGTCCGAATAATCGTAGAACCCCTTGCCGGATTTCCGCCCGTACCATCCCGCCATCACCAGCC
>JBAWBG010000392.1:0-5154 GCA_049589695.1 Candidatus Sulfotelmatobacter sp.
AGACCGAGGTTGATCGTGAGCTTCGGATCGATCTTCCAATCATCCTGCAGATACCAGCCAAATAGATTCTTGTCGGTCGCGGGAAATTTGTTGTAACCCGTCTGATCGGTTCCGCTGCCCACACCCAAGAGGAAGGAAGCAAACCCATCGCCCGTTCCAGCCGTTGCATTTTGGGGATCGGGTCCAGCCGTCGACGTGGTCTGGAACTGCAGAACGGTGTTCGCGTAGTGGCCGCCGTCGATGCGGGCCCAAACATCCATGAATCCGAATGAAAGTTGGTGTTTGCCGTGGACCTTGGTGAAATCCACAGAGCCGGTCCACAAAGTTTGGGGAACCTGGTAGTTGTCGAGTCCGGCCTGTGCGCCTAGATACGCATAGCTCTGCGGCTGGACTTCCGGGAAGCTCGGCGCAATTCCGTCTATGAACGACGGTAAGCCCAGAGCTGAAGACTTATACCCAAAACTTTGCGTCACCGATTGCTCGACATGGCGGTTCACGCCCAGATTCGCGTTCATCGTCAATGTCGGGCTGAAAATGTGGGTGTATCCGATATCCACACTGTAACGGTTGTTGGGAGCAACGACGCCTGGCCCCGCCGGATTGGAAGCTCCGTAGTAGGTGGGGAAATTGACTTTCTGCTGGTACTTCTGCGACCAGCGGCCGAAGAGGCGGTCATTGATAGATAAGTTGTAGTCAATTCGGCCCGAGTACTCGTTCGAGTGCGCAGCGGCCGACGAGGCCGCAGTAAAGTTGTTGATGAGGGCGTTCGTAGTCGGAGCCGGCCAGTAGTTGCCGGCTGCAATTTTGCTGGCAATCGAATCCATCAGGCCAGTAGGAATAATGTTCGTGACGCCCAAACCGGTCGCAATATTTCCGGAAACAGGATCGCGGATGTACTCGGTGGTTGCTCCAGCAGGACAGGTGACTTTATCGCCGGTTACGCTGTCGGTGGCTCCGCAGGTGACCTGACGAGTGCTGAAAGGGTTGTAAATTTCGCCACTATAGATCGGCCGTCCAAGATAATCGGTACCGCTCTGGGCCCCCAGAGAAGAGGTAAAGATCCCCCTTCGTTCGTTGCTCGTAGGCATGGTGGACAGGAAAGTGGCGGGAGTGGCCTGCCGCAGACCTTCGTAGTAGGCGAAAAAGTACAGCTTGTTTTTGATGATGGGGCCGCCGATTGTGGCCCCGAACTGGTTTCGATGGAAGGCCGGCTGGTTCTCATTATTGAAATAGTATCGGGCGTCATACGCGCTGTTTCGGTAAAACTCCCAGGCGTCGCCGTGGATCTGATTCGTTCCTGACTTGGTGACTACGTTAATCACGTTGCCGCTGCTAAATCCATATTGCGCGGTGAAAGCATTGGTCTGAATTTTGAATTCCTGGACGTCATCCAGCGATGGGACGTAGAGCACGCCGCCCCAGTCCAATCGCGTGTCCCAGGTGCCATCGAGCAGATATTGCGCGGTGCCAAAGAATGTGCCGCCAAAGTTGAGAAACGAAACATCCTGGTCGGCGCTTCCCGAGATGCCTGGAGCTCCCACGACCTGCTCCTCAGCGGTGTTGCTCACCGAGGAGTTCAGCTCAGCGAGGCTTATGATGTTGCGCAGGTTCAACGGCGTTTCCACCAACTGCCTGGCTGAAATGTCAGAGGAGATGTTCGCGTTGTCCGTATTAAGAAGAGGAGCTTGAGCGGTAACTTCTATTGTTTCGGACGTCGATCCTACGGACAGCCGCACATCCTGACGTGCGGTCTGACCTGCCTCCAGCGAAAGGCCATCCTGCTTGTAGTCCTTGAAGCCGGAGACATCGACTTGCAGGGTATAAACGGCCGCCGGCAGCAGGGTAAACGAGTACAGACCGTCCTCTTGAGTCACAAAGTGGCGAGTGATGCCATTTTGCGCGCTGGTGAGGGTCACCTTTGCACCTTTCAATGCCAGGCCGGTGGGGTCAGTGATCGCGCCGCTTAGCGTCGCCGCCACCTGCTGATTCTGAGCCTCAAGGTAGGTCCCACCTAGGAACGCAGCGAGAACCGCAAATACGAAGCATGCCTGCCAAGCCACTTTACGCAACATCGGTACCCTCCTGTGCTTTTTCCCCGGCCGATTGGAGCGGAGCTTTAGACCGCAGCCTTGGTTTGATCCGGGATAGCAAGTACGAAACCAAAGTCGCGATAGTGGGGCACGCCATGAGCAAGTAGCAAGCGTTTACAGGTAAGGAGGAGGGGATAAGAAGGATAATCGATTTATAGGGTGATTTTCTCCTTTGATTTCTGATGTTTCCGAGACCGTTAAGAAAGGGGAGAAAAGATGGTTCGCATTGTGTTTTACGGTTGAACTCACCCGGTGAGCCGCAGTAGTATCCCGGAAACAGAGTTCGCTCTCGATAGAATCCTGTTTGGTCCACACAGAGTGACACCTATCGGAAGGCCGGAATCGATTGATACCTGAGCCCGTCATTGAGAGCTGGACTCCGTCCAGCGAAGCAGAAAAAGGAGCAGTTCAGCAACAGCTGGAGCGGCTGCTCGCTTCTCCTCTTTTTCATTCCAGTAAGCGTTACGCTAAGTTTTTGAGGTTCGTAGTCGGGCGGACGTTGGAAGGCCATGGACATGACTTGAAGGAGCGAATCCTCGGAATCGAGGTCTTTGATCGCCCGCCGGATTACGACACCAATACGGATCCGATCGTTCGCGTCACCGCCGCAGAAATCCGCAAACGCATTGATCAGTACTATCACGATCCCAAGCACGGCCAGGAAATTCGCCTCTTCCTGACGTCCGGTTCCTATGTCCCCCAGTTTTCCTGGCCCGGCTACCCGAACGGCCCTGCAGCGGCCGCTTCCGCGCCACCGAACGGCTCCTCCGTTACGGCTGAGACTACGGCTGAATCTCAGAAGGCCAACTTTGCCACGCATCGATGGACCTCAGTAAAAGGGCTTCTCCTCATCGTGGCCACCTTGTTGACGATTTCAGCTGCGGGCATCTGGTGGCAAGGATCTCGGCCGACGATCTTGCGAGAGTTCTGGGCACCCTTTGTGAAGTCCCCCGACCCTGCTCTGTTCTGTATCGCCGATCAGGTGCAGTATGCAAACATCCGGCTGCGCGACGCTGGCGACCCGCAGAAGGAGATCACTTTGCCCGACACGATGGTCACCGTTATCATTGATGATCTGAATCCTCTGGTGAACATCGCCGGGACCTTGCGGTCTTACGGCAAGAACTATCGCGTGCTCGGGGAATCCACCACCAACCTCACGGACCTTCGCCGCAACCCTTCCATTTTCATCGGTGCCTTCGATAATACGTGGACGTTGCGGCTGACCTCGGCGCTACGCTTCCATTTCGTGAATGATCCCACGATGGCAAAACTCTGGATCGAAGATCGCGAGCAACCCGAGAAGCGGGAATGGCTGCTCGACCGTACGCAGCAAAAGACAGAAGACTACAAAGATTACGCCATCGTTGCGCGCTTTATTCCCCCTGATACGGATCAGTATGCAGTGGTTGCAGCGGGTATCGGTCGCGGTGGAACGGTGGCAGCGGGTGAATTTCTGGTCGACGAACATCGGATGCAAGAAATACTTGCCCACGTTTCCCAAGATTGGCGGACGAAAAACATTGAGATAGTACTAGAAACCCAGGTGATCCAAGGCCGTTCCGGCCCCCCTCGTGTCAGGGCGATCCACATTTGGTGAATCGTCCTCATGCCCGGTTCCTTAAGACGGGATCGATCCCTGTGGTGTAACCGGCATGGAGTCGGCATATCGGCTGTCATTCGCCAAACGATCGAACACCATATCATTAGTAACTTCACTAGCAACCCAGGTTTGGGATTCTCCGTCACTCGATCCGTTGAGGTGCCTGTCTATCTGGGGTGTGACTGGCAGAAAGTGCCGCTTCATCTGGCACACACCTTTACGGCTTACGAGCGGCTCACCAACTCAGGGCACATACAAGTCGCGATGATGGGAGAGCATGGCCACACGGCACTAGACAAGACCTGCTCCACAAGACAGTCCAGCCGTCGAGTCGAGAATTTGACCAGCCCGGCGTTCAACAATGGGATGGCGGCATTTATCGAGAGAGTTCACATATCCAGTTAACATCCCATGTCTTTCCGCCGTCTGCCGAAAAGGACTGTTCCATTCGCGATGATTTAGGTGAAATGTTGAGCCAGACATAGCGCACAAGAACTGCGCGGCCTTCCCAAGTTTGCTGGTTATAGAATTCACCTCGCTTTCCGTTAAATTGGCCCACAGGCGGAAGATCCAGAGTGCCTTTGTCGAGATCTACCAGGTAAATGCTCCACTGGTGCGATTCGGGATTATAGAGTCGGAGCGTTTGCGCCTTTATACGGAGCTTGTTATCGGGACTGGAAATGTCGAACTCTTCAAAATTAGCGTTGCTGTCGAGGAGCTTTTTATGATTCGAGATGCCATTGTATTCGACCCAGACATTCGAACCCTTCAAGCGCTCGGGGAGTCGACGAACATGTGCTTTCCAATCACCTATGAGAAAATCGAAATCGTAAGCTCCGTCTCGCTGCGTGGCCTTTGATTCGCTGGCCGAGATCTGCGAATTCGGGAATCCGGAAAGGGCATGAACTTCACCGATAAAGAATGCCGCACTCATGACCGCCGGCAGGATGAATCCAAGTCGAATCGATTTCATGCCTGCCGTGCTCTCATGCGTTTGAGAACAAGCGCAACGTCGCAGATCAGTTCCTAGTTCAATGGATAGAAGAACATTCTTAAGTCGATCAGCATTGGCGGCGCTCGGCCCGCTGTGGGCGCGCGAGCTATGGGGATCCGCAAAGAATCTTGCACGAGATGCGGGAACTGCAGACCTGCCAAATGCGGCGCGCGTTGGCGCGGGGATTCGGCGACGGCGGCCGTCGGATGCGAATTGGCCTTCACAGGCAGCGTGGAAGCGGCTGCATGATGAGGTCGACGGAAATTTAATTCCGGTGGAATTTCCGATCGAGGCTTGCGTCAAAGACACGGGAAGCGCGAGCTGCCAGAACCTCTTCAACAATATTCACAATCCCTATTACATCGGAGACCAGCCCGGCTTGACGCAAACGTTGGGATGGGTGGACGCGTGGGTGAGCAAACCCAGCGTTTACGCAGTGGCGGCAAGCAATGCAGATCACATCGCGG
>JBAWBG010000393.1:0-58223 GCA_049589695.1 Candidatus Sulfotelmatobacter sp.
TGCCTAATCCAGTCGCGAAGTCCCAACCCTGTGTTGTTGGATACGCTATCTGCAACGTCTTATCTGACACGGAAAGAACTCCGTACTCTTCTCCGCCAGGAAGGTAGCAGTTGTTTGTGCCGTAGCAAGGAACATCGTTGCTTCCTAAGGTTACGTCGTGGAAAATGCAAGAACTTCCCACGGTATTACCCTTGTTGGAATTGCATGCCGACAGGTTCGCGCTGTTGGGCTTACTTGGACTGCCGTATTCCGAAGCTGCCAAGTCATAATAAATCGGGGCTGGATTCCCCTGCAGGCCGCCCGCCTTCTGGTTAATGAGCGCCTGAATGCTGGCAAACTGAGGAGCGGTGAAGGACGTTCCACCCGCGCTGTTAAAGAAGACATCCAGCGGTACTGAATAGTTGCAGGGAGCTCCTCCTTCTGCCGCATCAGACATGCAGAAAATAATAGCGTGGCTGTAGAAGCCATTCGACGCGAACAAAGAAGCGTCCGGCAGGTCACGCTTGCCATCCGTCGGAACGCCGTACACGGAACCCTGCCAGTACGGCTTGCTGTAGACAAAGCTGGGGCCACCGCTGCCGCCAACGATGTTAAGGAAGCTCATTCCGGTGGAGCTGTTACAGAAGGAGACGCCGCTGGAGTATCCGAACAGCTGGAACAATACGCTGCTGGCGCAGGAATCGTCCCAGGTCATCTCGGGAACGTATGACTTGGCAGACTCTCCGGTCGCGCTATTGCTGTTTTTCCAGTAAGTGCTGTTGGTTCCGTCGGCGGTATCGGCAAAATCGGTGCCGCCGGTGGCGAAATTATATGGCGTGGAGGCAAGACCGTTTACCGCGATGCCGCCGGTGGCAAAGGTTGAGGTGTCGAAATCATCGCAGCCCGCCGCAGCACCATCGCCCGCGGCAACGAAAACTGAAACTCCCTCTACCGCTGCTTGTTGCCAGAGGGCGCTGATATAACCATTGCCATTTGGCCCGGGGCCCTGATCTGCTTCGCATCCCGCGTAGCTGAGACTCATGATGGCGGGCGGAGTTTTGCTGTCCAGCAGATTCTGGGCGGCAATAAAGGCTCCGAAGTTTGTAGCAGTACTGGCGCAAGACGCCATCTGCACGTTAGCATCAGGAGCAATCGCGCCAGCCCACTCGGCATCCAGAGCGGCTTCTCCCTCCGCACCGTTCTTGCCGGGGTCAGTGCAGCCGGGAGCCGGATGAATGAAGTGGAACGTACCGGAGTACGAGGAAAGACCGAACGCCTTGCGGAAGGCTGACACATCCTCTGTCTTTATATCGGTGACTTCCAGAACCGCGATGGTCTGTCCCTTTCCCGTAATCGGCTTGCTACCTTTATAGAGCGGCGCAACGTTATAGATCGTGGCGAAATCAGGCGGAGCTTCGTCATACTGCTCGGTACCGTCAAATCCGTCGGGGCAACCGGTGCATTTGAACGAGAAGCTCGGTAGCGGCTTCTGTTTCTGCGTCAGAGGCTTTGGCATAAAGTCGTTCAGTGAGACGATACCGGCAACTACGGGCGCGAGCGCAGCGGGAATTTTTGCAGCGCTGGCGTTCGCGATATGCGGCGCGCCTTTCACGCTATAACGGTGCATTTCCGTATGGAAAGCTTCACTCACCTGACCGGCGGTGCCTGAGACGTCGATCGTCATTCCACTCTTATGAACCAGGTTGACTTGAAGGCCGTGCGACTCTAACCACTTGACCACTGTTTCGATATCCTGCTGCGATGGACCGAAAGTTCTGCCCAACTCATCGGCGGTGAGCCATTTGTGGTAATTCGCAGAATGCGGATTCTGCAGCGCAGCCGCCAACTGCTGCAACGATTGCTCCTGTTCGGGGCTGCGGCGCAGCACTACAAACATGTGCTCCATTCGCAAGCCGTCCGCCACGAGGCCCTGATCATATTTAGCAAGGGCAAGCGGATGGGTGCTGCCGCTGAGTTGAACCAAGTCCGATTCGTTCACCGCGCTTACGATTTGGTTGGAGGAGGAGGCACCATAAGCAAGCGGCGCCACCGCGCTTACCAGCAAGAGAAGGAGCGCAAGAATTAACCCATTCAAAGTGCAGCGTCGTGTAGACACAAAGTTCTCCTTGGTTGGAAGTGATTTACTGCGGTCAGATTGAGAGCCACCAAACCCCTCGAATGCTTGTTGAGCGGATACAGATCAGGGATACGCAAACAGCCGCGAGCATTCTGTTGCGCGAGGTGAGACGCTGTCAAGGTGGACGAAAGTAGGGGAGAAAAAAGTCCCCAGCCAGAAAATAAGGAGTTCGGAAAACTCAGAAGTATTGAGAACGAGGGGTACCGGGGGTACCGAATGTTCGTGTCAGAGCAAGATCACCGATATCTGATAGATTTGCTCTCTCTCTGTGAAATCCGTACAAACAACTCACTTCTTCGAGCTACGTAATCCAGGGCGTTTTTGGGGATATTGCTTTTCTTCCGCAGACTATAATCATTCGGGATGAGCCCCCCTGCGGCGAGTAAGAAGCAACCCGCGTTTGACTCCGACACCTTTCTCGCGACCATCGGCGAGGGCAGGAACATTCTGTCCGTTAAAAAAAAGAAAAAAATATTTGCCCAGGGGGATGCGGCGGATGCAATCTTTTATGTTCAGAAAGGTAAGGTCAGGCTTACGGTTGTGTCCCACTCCGGCAAGGAAGCGACCATTGCGATCCTGAGCGCTGGAGATTTTTTTGGTGAGGGTTCACTGGCGGGTCAGCTATTGCGTATGGGATCCGCAGCGGCGATGACCGATTGCGAGATCTTGCGCGTCGACAAAAAAACTATGATCGATGCGCTCCACCTCCAGCCCGCATTTTCTGAAATGTTTGTAGCCTATTTGCTGGCGCGCAATATCCGTTATGAAGAAGATCTGGTTGCCCAACTGTTTAACTCCAGCGAAAAGCGATTAGCTAGAGTACTTCTGTTGCTCGCTCATTTCGGCAAAGAAGGTATTCCCGAAACCGTGGTTCCGAAGATCAGCCAGGAAACCCTGGCCGAGATGGTCGGCACCACTCGCTCCAGGGTCAGCTTTTTCATGAACCGGTTCAGAAAGTTGGGTTTTATTGACTACTCCGGCGGTACTGAGGGCGCATTGCAGGTCCACAGTTCTCTGCTGAATATAGTGCTGCATGATTGACGTTCGCGAGTATGCGCGGGCCCGAACAACTTTGTGCTAGCGGCTCTCCGCATTACGATTTCGGAAGCGTCCATACGAACAGTACGCTACCGCTGCTGGTCAGAACATATTGACGACCGTCAAGTTCGTAAGTAATCGGAGAACTCACGATACGCGCGCCTGAGCCGGCGTGCCAAAGCGTTTTGCCGTCCCTCGAATCCAGCGCCAGAAAGTTGCCAAGGGCGTCGCCAGTGAACGTGAGACCTGAATCCGTCGTCAGCACTCCGGCACCGGATCCGCCCGGGCCAAGTTCATGGCTCCATCGGATCTTGCCGGTTTGGTAATCGATCGCCTCGACCACACCTTTCCCCCAGATACCGTAATCTGCGCCCGCCCAGCCATACAGCCCATCGGCCGGCTTGGCGAAATAAATGCCGTAGCTCGGTTGGGCATCGACGATAAACAGTCCGTTCCTGCTATCGAAACTGGGAGAACGATAATTGGTCATGCCGCCCTCGTCGGGCGCAATCAGGCGGCCATCGGGCGCCGGTTCCTTGGCGGGATTGGGAATCGGACGTCCCTGCTGATCGATTCCGAGCGACCAGTTCACGGGGCCGAACGGCGCCGTTAAAAGATTTTTCCCATTGGTGCGGTCGAGAACAAAGAAGTAGCCGTTGCGCGAGGTCTGCATCAGCATCTTCTTGGGCTCGCCTTGAAAGTCTCCGTCAACCAGCACTGGAGTCTCAACCGCATCCCAATCGTGCGTGTCGTGGGGCGAAGCCTGGAAGGACCATACAAGCTTGCCGGTATCTGGATTCAAGGCGACGATCGAGCACGTGTAGAGATCATCTCCCGGGCGCGTCGAACCATTCAGCACGGGCGTCGGGTTCCCGGTTCCCCAATAGACGAGATTGAGATCAGGATCGTAGGTTCCGGTCATCCATGTCATGCCTCCAGTCGGTTGGTTGGGAGTTCCCGGTGGAGGAGTGGAGTTCCACTGCCACTGGGTTGCGCCTGTTTCCGGATCGATGGATCGGATGTAGCCCGTGAGGTTATCAAAATCCCCGGAAACGCCCACGAGCACGCGATTCCCAACGACGAGCGGCGCCATAGTACTCCAATAACCCTTGGTGACGTCTGCGACCTCGACTTTCCAGCGCACGGTTCCATCGTTACTGTTCAGCGATACGAGGTGCGCGTCGGGAGACAAAAAGAAAAGATATTTTTTATACATCGCCACGCCGCGATGGCCAATGTGATCCCCCGGACTGCGCGGGTAGGTGTAATGCCAAATCTGATGACCGGACCGGGCATCGACAGCCCAAATGTTTTCCGGAACAGTGAAGTACAAAATGCCATCGACCAGCAAGGGCGTGGATTTGATGAGCGCGAGCTGGTCGGTTTGGAACGCCCACGCCAGAGAGAGATTATTTACGTTCTGCGGCGTGATCTGCGTGAGCGGACTGTGACGTCTGCCGGAATAATCGCCATGATAACCTGGCCAACTATCGACAGGCGGATGCAGAAGCATTTCGGTATTCACTCCTTGCGCCAGCATCAGGCCGGGCACTGCGATCGGGAGCATTGCGCCCGCGGCAACAAGAAATGCAGCCTTCATAAAATTCATAATGATTGCGGCCTACCTCTCAGGATTAAGTGATGAAATGATCAAGTGATGAAATACAGCGCAACGGCTAGCGCAAAGTCTGCAAATAAGCCATGAGGTCGTGGATATCGGCATCGGTGTATCTACTCAGCAGCTCGACATGAGCGTTCACTGGCGAATCAACTTTGTATTGAACATTGCCGGTCGACCACGATCGATACGAGCCGGTGGGATCAATGAGCCCGAGCGTGAACTCATCAAGATAGTCCAATGTGCCAATAACGGTTTGGCCGGAAGCAAGCGTTACCGTAATTTTAGATTTCGCGTGTTTTGGAAACAGCATCTGCTGTTCGAGTTCGAGTCCCTGGTAACGCGATGCAATGCCGGCAAGATCGCCAGTCGGCGAGTGGCACGCCGCACATCCCCCGGTACCGTTGAAGTAGCGCTTGCCAGCGTCGGCGTTTCCGGTTTGCAGATCGGAGACGTCTACTCCCTTGCGTGCACCTTTCTTGGCAAACGCATTATTTTTTTGCGTGTGGATAAAGGCCGTGAGGCTGTCAATCTCATCATCGGAAAAATCAAAGCGCGGCATACCCTTGTCAGGACGTCCATTGCGCACAACTGCGCCGATCTTATCTCCATCCACATCCTCGGTCACAAGCTTGGAGCGCGTCAGATCCGGCCCCGTCTCGCCTCCACCAGCGTCACGGCCATGACAAAAGGAACAATCCTGCTGGAAGAGCGCTCTTCCCTTCTGAGCCAAAGCCGGTGAGTAAGATTGAGGGACGCCTACACCGTTTTGCGGCACTTCACTTTGAGCCGGCCCACGATGGGTTGGCGTTTGTTCCGCAGAGACTGGAAGGAATACGAGCAACAATGCCGCCGACAGGACACTCCAACGCAATGCCGAACCGAGAAAATTCATCCCCTAGAATATTCCTTCCCCTTCATCGCATAACGGAAGCGTCAGTGCTGATCTGCCGACGTTTGCGGCCGCGGATGAGAAGCCGTGCTGCCCTCCGTCATCCCCAGCACCCACTTGATCGCTTCAAAATACATCTTGCGGATGTCGGGGTCTTCCCACGCCTCCTCGGTGTGTCCAAGAGTCGAATAAAAAACGCGCCCTTTGCCGTACATTTTGTCCCACGCCACGGCAAAGTCATGATCGGTTCTGTGGACCCGTGGGTTGTTGGCGTAGTTGAGTTTTGCGGGGTCAAGACTGAGCAGGACGTTGACCTTATCGCGCGACCACTCCTTGGGCTGATAAATCTCATCGTATTTAACGAACGCTTTGGGAAAATGACGGACTGCGGGGAAATCCGGATCTTCATTGACGATCGGCGCATTGAAAGTGGACCACGGGTGCTGATCGAACCAACCGCCGATCATCTCACCGTATTCCGGCCACTTGTAATTGGTGTCGAGGGCGGCGTGAACGCCCACAAAACCCTTTCCATCGTCCTTGATGGACGACATCATATCTTTCTTCTGGCTGTCGTCCAGATCAAGCTCGCCCGTCGTGCTGACAAAGACTATGGCATCGAAGTACTCCAAGTTCTTCGCGTTTCTTCCTAACTCTTTCTTCGTAATGAGCTCGGTGTCGGTGCGCAGCGTCGCATCCCACAAGCCGCTGTCATGTCCCATCTTATAGATGGCAGCCATGCCGTCCGAAACTGATTCGTGCTCCCATCCCTTGGTCTCACCCACTACCAGAATGTGCTTGAGATGGATTTGCTTAGCGTGCGGCGAGGGTGCGACCGAGGAATTCACGGCCGGCTGCTCTTGCGCCGGCGTGAGACCCTCGAAAAAAAGGAAAGAAAGAAAGAGGAATAAAGCGATTCGGGGGTGGCGCAAGCGATCTCCCTCAGAAACAGATGCTATCGGATTCTAAAGTAACACAAGATTTGGCGTGAACCGCCCCGCGAAACTCCGGTAGCTCGGTCCTAATGTACATATTCCGGAGGATCAGGAATCGATGTTCGAAGGCGAGGCCGTAGGAACGCAATCTCGATCAGTGATTTAGAATCTGGCCTATGCAACCGGAAGTGCTGCGCGCGCGGCGGGTAGCGAGGATCTGTGGAATCTGTCTGCTGATGGCACTTTGTGCCGCTGCTCGGACGCAAGCGCCGTCCAACATACTGCCCGGCGATAGTAAAGAAATACAGCTCCACACTTACCTCGAACAGGCGTCGCAAGCGATGCACAAGGGAGACAACGCGGCTGCAGCGGAAACTCTGCGGCGTGCGTTGAAGATCGATCCGCATTCACTGGCCGCGCTAAACAATTTGGGGATAGTGCTGGCCCGCATGGGGAAACCTGCGGCGGCGATCCCGTTGTACGAAGACGCCCTGAGATTCCACCCCGAGGACCCTTCGACAAAACGCAATCTGGCCATTGCGTACTTCAAGGCCCAACGCTATCTGCCGGCGTGGCGGTTGCTTGGGCCGATGGCGGAGAAGTATCCAACGGATTTTCAGATTCTCGATCTAGCCGGCCTCTCGCTCTTTGCTCTTGATCATTATCCAGACGCGGCCGGATATCTGGAACGCGCGAACCACGTCGAGCCGTCCGATCTGGAGACCCTTGATATGCTCGGCAAGGCATACCTGCGGATGAAGGACTACAAAACGCTTACGAGTGTATTCGCTCGCATCATGGAGGTGAATCCAAACTCGGCATCGGCCCACATCATGATGGGAACGGCCTATGACCAGATGTCGAATCGAGCGGACGCCATCAAAGAGTATCAAGCGGCGGTAGAGGCCGACCCAAACTTCATGGGGGCGCATTCCGGCCTTGGCTTCGAGTATTGGCGAGAAGGAGAGAACGAACTTGCCGAGAAGGAGTTCCGGGCAGAACTGCAACGCTTTCCCACGGATCCAGTGTCGAATTGCATTCTCGGGTTGATCCTTCTGGAAGAGTCCCAACCGGCAGATGCCGAACCTCATTTTCGGGCTGCCCTGGCGGCCAATCCTGGTTATGCCGAGGCTCTCTTCGGTTTGGGTAAGGCGGAACTGGCGCTGCAGCGTCCCCGCATGGCGGTCGAGCCGCTTCGCAAAGCCATCCGGATTGATCCGAACTACTACGAAGCGCACTTTGTTCTCGGCACCGTATTGCGGCAATTAGGGCAGACTACGGAGGCGCTGAACGAACAAAAGACAGCGCTCGACATTCAGGAAAAGAAGAGGGCGGCCGCGATCAAGAGGAACGAGAGCCAATAATCACTTTACTGGTAAGCGGTAATACTCGCGGAAATGTCGCAGAAGGCACAAAGCGCAGGCCGAGGCGTGCGCTTTGCAGTCATTAGGTAGGGTTAGAACTTAATCTTGGCACCCAGCTGCACGTTGCGCGGATCGTGCCATCCGGTGACGGTGCCGAAGCTTGCACCGTCATCAACCCCTGTGTCGATCGTACTGGGGTTGCCGTGGTTGAAGGTGTTGAAAGTTTCGAGACGGAGTTGTAACGCGACTCGCTCGGCCAACATCAGATTCTTGATGAGCGACATGTCCCAGACCTGAAATCCGGGTCCGTAGACCGCGCCTGGACGAGAGGTTCCGAAGTTCCCCACTGCGTCGGAAAAGGCCGCGGTATTGAAGAATTTTGCCGCAGTTTTCGGGCCGGTGGGGTCGCCAATCTGATTGGCGCGGATCTGAACCGTGCTGCCAGATCGCGTCATGCCCAGGCCGCCCGGATAGAGCGGACACGAGGTGATAGTAGCTGAGATGGTGCAGCTAAGCGTCGACGTGGGAACCGATACCGCGGCCCAAGGGTCCGAACTCTGCGTGATCGAAAGTGATTGGCCCGACTGAATGGTAGTGATGCCGGAGAGTTCCCACCCACCGAGCACTTTGCCGACAAAGCCGCTCTGGTTCTTGTAGAACGGGAAGTCGTAGATGTAGCTGGCGACGAACATCTGCGGAGTATTTAGCGTCGATGGGCCGTAGCTCTGCTTCAGGTCGTAGGTATCGTACGTGCCCAGGGCCCGATCTTGGGGCATGGTTGTAAGGAGCCTGGACCAAGTGTAGGCCACCTGCGCGGTCAACCCTCGACTGAAGCGCCGGTTCAGCGAGACCTGTAAGGAATTATAGTTGCTCGTGAAGACTGGAATGCGGTCGGTAATCACTCCGTATCCGGGAAATGGACGGATGGCATTGACGTCGGCACCGGGATTCGCCAAGCGCGCCGCGACCGTAGGTTGGTTGAAATCCACATCGCCCAGGAGATGCGTGCCTTTGGTTCCCACATAGCCAACTTCGAGAACCGTGCTAGGCAAAATCTCGCGCTGCACCGAAAGGTTATAGTCCATGTAGCTAGGGACCTTGAAGGCCGGTATCCCGGTTGCGATCAATCCGTTTGGGGTGAGCGACGGACCAGCCTTCTGCCCGCCCGAGGGATTATCGAACAAGTTCTTCGAGCTGCTGCCGGTGTTGTTCTCAGTGACAGTTTGGACGAGTGGTGGATCGGTAAAGGCATTCTGCTCCCAGATGCCATTGAGACTGCGGTCATAGAAGATGCCAAACCCGCCTCGCACGGCCATCTTGCCATCCCCACGCGGATCCCAGGCCAGACCCAGTCTCGGTCCCCAATTACTGTTGGAATTGGGATTGACGCGGCTTCCGAAGGGAGAACAAGCTACCTGTGGAGCAATGGCTTGGGCTGCAGTGCAAGCCGCGCCGGCGGGAAAGATAAGTCCGTTGGCATAGTTCGCCGCGCTTACCCCCACACTCCCGCCAGTTGTCGCTCCCGTCATAGTGCCAGTAGCGGGATCGATGACCGCAGCATTGGCAGGATCGAAAAGAAGAGGATCGAAATTATTTAGCGTGTTATTGCTGTCGGTAGGCGACGGGAAGTAGCTCCATCGCACGCCGGCATTCAACGTGAGCCGGGGACTGATCTTCCAGTCATCCTGAACGTACACCTCGAAGTTCACATACCTGAGATGCGGGATCGTGTCCTTGCTAGGCTGGGTGTAGCTGTCCGCTTGCCCCAGCAGGAAATTGGCGAATGCCGGATTGCCATTTGTGGGGCTGAAGGCAAACGTCGCAAAACCGGCGGAAGCGTTTTCGGTTTTCTGCATCCACGCCGACGTAACGCCCATACGGATAGTGTGATTGCCGTGCTGGATGGAAAGATTGTCGAAGATATTCTTGTCGATGTTGCGCTCGAAATACGGGGCGCTTCCGTTGCCCAAACCGGTAAGGGCCGGCACCGCCTGCGTTCCCCCGTTGAAGATTACGTCGGGCGCGCGTCCGTTCGGATCTGTGAAGGCGGTATTGTTAGTCAGTTGACTAAGAAAGGCTGGCGAGTTTGCGATGCCGCTAAGCGTGGAATTGATTGCTCCCCACGCGTCCACAAATTCAACTTCGTTCACCACTTTGGGTGAGATCGTGGCGCTGGCGTTCACCACCAGGTTGCGGCCCGGCGCGTTCACAGATGTGGTTTCTACTCCGGGGTAGTTGCCGCCGCCCCAAAGGGAGAACGGTTCGTTCTGCGGTACGACGTCTTCCATATAGCGCCCAAAGACGCGGACCTTGTCGCCCACGTTCTGATCGAGACGAATAATGTCCTGTCGAAAGTTATTCAGTTGGCTGTAGTTAGTGATCAGTTGCGACCCATTCGTACTGTTTGCCGGGTTGGGCGCCATAAACGCCGCCAAGTACACGCTGGCATTCTTGCTGTAACACATCGGATTGATGGTGTAGATTCCGGCTGCCGAAGACACGCAAGACGTCGTGGTTCCCGGAATATTCGGGGCAACTGGAATATTACTTGTAAACGATCCGGCAAGCTCTGCATTGGTTGGCACATTAATGACATTTGAGCCGGGAGTGCTGGCTTTGCGCCATTCCTCAGACCAGAAAAAATAGGTCCTGTCCTTCTCGGGGTGGTATACCTTCGGAATGAACAGCGGCCCGCCAAGGGTGAACCCATAGTCGTTGTACCGCTCAATCGGGACCGTGTCCGACGGCGAAAGCGGAGCGCCTGACGCCAACGCGGCGCGGCCGGCGAATGAATTCGCATTGTAATAATTGTTGCGATTGAACTCGTACGCGCTGCCATGCCAGCTATTGGTTCCCGATTTCGTGGCCACCACGATTTGACCGCCGCCGCTGCGTCCGAACGCTGCATCGTAGTTGCTACGCTCCAGAGTGAACTCCTGGATAGCGTCAATGCTCGGAGTATTTAGCAGGGTTCCGTTTGAGCCGCTGTCGTTGATGTCAGCCCCATCCACGGTGTAATTGTTAGCTCCCGTGCGGGCTCCGTTCACTGAAATTGAAGTGTTGTTGGCCAGACCGAAGCCGACTTCATCCGGCAACTGATTGGCGACGCCGGGTTGCAACAGAATGAGCTGCTCGAAGTTGCGATTATTCAGCGCCAGCTCTCGAACCTGGTCGCCAGTGACAGTCCCTGATTGTTCCGCTGTCGTGGTTTGAATTGCGATGTTCTCCGCGGTCACCTCGACGGTCTCGCTGGTTTTTCCGGTCTTCAGCTGCACGTCAAGAGTGTGCTTTTCGGCTACGTTAAGAATGACTTCGTTCGCTACGAAGGTTTGGAATCCGGTGTCCTTCACCGTCACTGTATAGCGGCCCGCCGGGAGGTTCGTAATATTGAAACTGCCGGTGCCGCTGCTGGCGACGGAGCGTAGATCGGCGCCGGTCTCGTTGCTGTGAACCGTTACGATCGCGCCCGCCACGAGGGCTCCGCTGGAATCAGTCACCGTGCCTGTAAGCGTGGCGGCCAGTTCTTGTCCCAGAGCTGTTGCCGACAAGCCTAGGAGAACTATGCAGAGCGTTAAGAACGTGGAATGATTCCGGACTACTCCGCGATCATCCTCGGTTGAGTGTTTACGCCTTCCGCACGTCGACTTAGTCATTGCACGCCTCCTCAAACCGACACACTGCTCGCGATGACAAACGAGCCCGTAATCCAGACGCACCATGCTATATAGCACGTGATCGTGCCTAGTCAAGAGAAAAAATGCAATTAGCCCAAGAAAATTATGTGATGGCGCGGACGACTTCCCCTCCAGCCGGTTGGCGAGGATCAGGGCCCGCGAGAGTCATACATCAAAACCACTCACAATGAGGAAATCATTGCGAATCGACAGGAATTCTGCTCTTTAGCTCAGCGAATCCGGCTTCTACTTATCTCGATTTGGGAAAACAGGGCGCCTATTTCGTGCGTAAGATTTTTTCCTCCGTCCTCCGGTGCGGACCATCGACATCATTGCTTTCAAGAATTTGAGCTTTACATCAAACCCGTAATAAGCTATATAGCAAAGGACGCTGCATACAGCCGCATTCAGGACTTGAGGTATTCCTGTGCCCTGCTAGGCAGGGCTCGCCGTCCGAGACTCTGGAAAGTTAAAATATGTCGGTAAATCATCGCCACAGGATGCCCGCCTACAAAAGGATCCAGGGTGAGATCCGCGACCGCATTGCGTCGGCGGGTCTGAAACCGGGGGATTCGGTGGCGTCAGAGCGCGAACTGGCCAAAACACATAAGGTGAGCCTTATGACCGCTCGGCACGCCCTGGCCGGGCTGGAACACGAGGGAATCGTCGAACGCCGCCTCGGAGCAGGCACCTTCGTTGCCGTTCCGAAGATCCACTTTAATAAGCTAATGAGTTATACGGAGCAAATGTCGAGCCGAGGTTTGGTTCCTCGCTCCCGAGTCCTGGTGGCAAAAGTGATCGCCGGCGAGCCAGAGGTTGCGGCCCGGCTTGGGCTGCCGGCAGCTACCCGAGTGCTAAGAATTCAACGTCTTCGGCTTACCAGCGAAGAGCCATTCGCGCTGGAAACCTGCTACTTACCCGCGGCCGATTTTCCCAATCTGGCGGCAGCCGCTCTAGGAAGAAATTCGCTGTTTGCGATTCTCGAGAATGACTATGCCACGAAATTGGCATACGCCGATGAAGAAGTGGATGCTACTTCCGCGGACGCAGAGATTGCGGAGCTGCTTCGCGTGCCTAAGGGCGCGTCGGTTCTGCGCATTCGCCAGATCATTTATTCGACCAAGGGCAAAGCTACGATTTACGTCGTTGGTTTCTACCGCTCGGAACGGCACACTCTGTTTATTCGGCGCTTCCGCTAAACAGTCCAGCTAGCGGCGCAAAAAGAGAACATCATGCATCTCACGGTCGCGATAATTCTCTCTGGTCTGTTTGCATCGTCCGGTCTCCTCAATCAGGCCATACCGCCTCAACCCCCCGCTGCCGGATTCGTCAACACCCTCATGCCGCAACCAGCACACATCATCGCGGAGCAGGGACGGCTCACTCTCAGTCCTTCCTTTACTGCGATAACGGACCACTATCGGGACGCGCGGCTCGACGCCGCCATCTTGCGTACTCTTGATCGGCTCAGGAATCAGACAGGAATTTCAATTCCGGCATCTGCGCCAGCCGCGAGTACCTCTGGGATTCTGGTTGTTAATGTTGATGGGCCCGGAGAAATCATTCAGTCGGTCGAAGAAGACGAATCCTACTCTCTTGAAGTTACTGCCTCAGGGGCACACCTCCATGCCGCCACCGTAGTGGGAGCAATGCATGGGCTCGAAACTCTGCAACAGCTGGTGCAGGCTGACGCAGCCGGCTATTTTGTTCCCGCGGTATCGATTCATGACACTCCACGGTTTCGCTGGCGTGGCTTGATGATCGACTGCGGCCGCCACTTCATTCCAGTCGACGCTATTAAACGCACACTTAATGGGATGGCCGCCGTTAAGCTTAATGTTTTCCACTGGCATCTTAGTGAGGACCAGGGCTTTCGCCTCGAGAGTGGTGCTTTCCCAAAATTAACTGGATTAGGCTCGGATGGACTCTTCTACACCCAGGAGCAAGCGCGCGAAATTGTTGCCTATGCGCGCGAACGCGGCATCCGTGTGGTGCCCGAGTTCGACATGCCGGGACATACCAGTGCATGGTTCGTCGGATATCCCGATCTCGCCAGCGCTCCCGGGCCCTTCCATATCGAGCGGGAGTTCGGCGTCTTCGATCCGGTGATGGATCCTACGCGCGAGAGCACCTATAAATTTCTGGATACTTTTATCGCAGAGATGGCGACGATCTTCCCTGACCGCTTCATGCACATCGGAGGCGATGAGAATAACGGGGTGGAGTGGAAGGCGAATCCGCGCATCCAGAGCTTCATGCGCGAGCACAATCTCCAGAACACGGCTGCGCTGCAAAATTATTTCAACCAGCATCTGCTCAAAATTCTCGAGAAGCATGGCAAGCACATGATCGGCTGGGACGAAATTCTTACCCCCGATCTGCCTAAGGACATTGTCGTGCAGAGCTGGCGTGGTTTCGATTCACTCGCGGCCGGAGCCAGAGACGGATATGACAGCATTCTCTCCGCCGGCTATTACTTGAATCTCATGAGTTCCGCCGAAACGCACTATATCGTGGATCCGCTGCCTGAGGCGAACGGCCTCAGCCCTGAACAGCAGGCGCGCATCCTGGGCGGAGAAGCCTGTATGTGGATGGAGCAAACGACCTCGCGAGATATTGATTCGCGCATCTGGCCGCGCACGGCAGCCATCGCCGAGCGGCTATGGTCGCCGCGCGACATAAATAATATCGATGACATGTACCGCCGACTTACCTTTGAGTCGCTGCGCCTCGAAGCTTTCGGTCTTACGCACATCTCTCAGGAAGCAGTAAGCCTTCGTCAGTTGGCGGGAAGCGAGCAGATTGGTCCCCTGAATATTCTGGCCTCCGTCCTCGAGCCTGTTACTTTTCACGAGCGCGCCCACATGCAACACCCGAATCAACTCACGCCTCTCAATCAATTGGTTGACGCCCTTCCGCCCGATCCACCATCGCGCCACAATTTGGAGCTGCTCACCCGTTCCTATCTAAAGGATCCCGCGACCCGCTTGGAAGAAGAAACCGAACTTATCGCCAACTTCAAAGCCTGGATTGCCGCAGAGCCGGGAATCCTGCACTTGATGGCGTCCTCGCCCATCCTTGCGCTGGCCGAATCGCGAGTTCAGCAGCTTACTGTGCTGGGGACGACGGGTCTCGAAGCGGTATCTTGTCTCTCTTCCGGTGTACCCGCAGTTGCGGGCTGGAAAGCTAAGCAACTGGCCATCTTGGATGACGCCGAGAAGCCGCAGGCCCTGGTTCGGTTTACCGTGATCAAGCCGTTGCGCGATCTTGTCAATGCGGTTCCCGAAACGCCCACCAAATAACTACGCTCAGCAAAAATTAAGGCAGGCTGACTTAATTAGTCAGCCTGCCAAAGTTCTTCAATTCCAAGTGCAGAGTTCTCTACGGACTAGCGACCCAACCCTGCGGCCATGGTCTTCACCATGGTTCCGTTTGCATCGTCGTCTTTCAGTGCCCAGACGTAAGCTCCGCCGAGGCCCCCGGGAACCTTCAGGTTTATGTAGATCATTTTCAGAAACGCCGTTGCAGGATCGTCATAGGTGTAGAAGGTCTCGCTAGTTGGATCGTAGAGCGATACCGCAACTCTTCGCCGATCGAAGTAATTGCGGTAGCCATTCGATGTGAGCGTAGAAAGCGTTGAATAAGTCAGGAGTCCGGGAGTTAGCAGCGTGTCACAACCGGCTGTATTTCCACTTAGGTCCGGACATAACCCTTTCCCGTTAGCCAGAAGAACTGGAGAAGGACCCGTTGAGTTCTGGTACAGGCCGTGGTTTACATTGGGGACGCCAGTCCAGCCCGCGGCATAGAGAGGTAACCCCATCGTATATTTGGAGGGCGGTACGCCGGCCTTAAGATACGCGTCGACCGTGTCGTTGATGTCGAGATCCTGGCCGAACAGCGGGTCCTGGCGGGAATCAAATAGCGGCGATGCGTCATTGGTCTGCGTGACCCAGGAGCCCGAATAGTTGTAGCCATCGATGGTGATGAAATCTACCTGCTCGGCGGCTTTGCGAAGATCGATGTTGACATAGTTCTGCGAGCCTGCGGGACCATCGAACGATAGGGTGTATTGCTTGCCGGTCTTTCTGCTCAAAGCATTCAGCTGGCTGCGGAATTCGGCGAGCAGAGCGGTAAAGTTCTGCGTGTCTGTGGCGGTAGGGAATTCCCAATCGATATTGAAACCGTCAAACAAGCCGGGAGCGGTGACGCCTGCGGCGATGTTGCCGACGACAAACATGTCGATGCAGGAACTAGCAAGGGCCTGGCGTCCGGCGGCGGTACTGGCGGCGCTGACGAATGCCGCAGTGTTGACGGCCGACGCTCCTCCCAAAGACATCAGGACTTTCAGATTGGGATGGAGTGCTTTGAGTTGCTGGATGGCCGCGAAATTTCCAAAGAGCGGCCCAGCGTAGGCGGTACCGTTCACGCTAGGCAGATAAGGGGATTGATAGTCAGCCCAGGTATCGGCGATTGCGCACGCTGGCGCAGGAGTCGTTGTTACATTGCCGAAGGCGTAGATTAGGTGCGTCAGTTTATCGGCCACGCGATTCTGTTGCAGGTTCGCAATGTTGTAGCCAGCGTAATAGATACTCCACTCTTCGAAGTATCCTCCGAGAATCTTGCCTTGTTTGTGGTTTTGCGCGAATGACGGGGAGATGCATGCAACGAGGGAGAGCAGAGTCAGGGAAGCCACTCGGAGCAGGCGCGGCAGGGAACGTGTGGACATGGCAAACGCCTCCAGAATTCGTGAAAGTACGAGCCGCCGGAGTATAGAGCTATATAGCTGCAACTTGCAATACCATATTTTTAGCAGGACATTTTGGCGATCAGGAGCGTCGGATAAAGCTGCTTGACTTGTACGAGCGCACCAAAGTTGCCCTGCAGTGGGGCCGTGGCCGAAGAGGCAGCCTGGGGACGACCTTCTGGTAACAGGCATAGGGGTCGACAAGCCGCGATTCAAGTTCATGCTGTTCGCGACCGGCTTGGCAAAATGCATGGATGAGGTGCGTGACGCCATTATTCTGCAGGCGCGAGCCTGCTTCGATGGATATTTGACAATGCGCTGCCCTGGAGTGAAAACACTATGTAGCTGCTCTATAGCATATTTGGGCAATAGTTCCCTTTTGATTGCCGCGTCAAAGATAAAAAATCGAATGCAGGGTGAGTTCTCAAGCAGCCTGCTGCGCTGATTCAGTCGCAGGTATCGGCCTCGATTTACTTGAGGCCGGCAGCAATCGCTTTGGTCAGCGACGCGTTGGCGTCGTCATCGTTCAGCGCCCAGACATAGGCTCCGCCCAGTTTTTTCTTCTTGATGTAGGCCGTCTTCGTTGCAGCAGCGGCAGGACTGTCGTAGGTATAGAAGATTCCGGTCGCGGGGTTGTACAGCGTCGCTCCGACTCTGGCTGAATCGTACCAGGCGGTGTACCCGAATTTTTCCGTGAGGTTCTCAATAGTCGAGTACGTAGCGAAGCCCGGAGTCAAAATGGTGTCGCAACCGAGCGAAGGATTGACTTTATCCGGTTTGGCGCAAAGACCCGTTCCATCAGCCAAGAGAACTGGAGAAGGACCGGTTGCATTCTGATACAAGCCATGATTCACGTTCGCCACGCCTGTCCAGCCGACGGCGTATAAAGGCAACCCCATCGTGTACTTCGCCGCCGGCACGCCGGCCTTGAGGTAGGCTTTCACAGTCGCATCGATGTAGCGGTCATCGGCATAAACCGGATCTGTGGCCGTGTCATATAGAGAAGATGATTGATTGGTCTGCTTCTCGTCCAGTCCGGCGTAGTCGTAACCGTCGATAGTGAGGAAATCCACCTGCGCAGCCGCGGCTTTAAGATCGATATTGATATATTTCTTCGGGCTGGCCGGCGAATCGAACGTCAATACATATTTCTTGCCAGTCGTTTTCGAAAGAGCATCGAGTTGGGTGCGAAATTCTTTCAGTAGAGCGGTGAAGTTTTGTTTATCCGCCGCGCCGGGAAACTCCCAATCAATGTTGAAGCCGTCAAATAAACCCGGAGCGGTAACGCCTGCAGCGATGTTGCCCTTCACAAACATTTCAATGCACGAAGAGGCGAGCGCGGCGCGGCCGGACTGACTGCCCGCCGCGGTGACGAAACCCGCAACATTTCCCGCTTGTCCCCCCAGAGAGATCAGCACTTTCAGGTTGGGATGAAGTTCTTTGAGTTGTTGAATCGCGCCAAAATTTCCATAGAGTGGCGCAGTGTAGGGCTTGCCGCTCACACTGGGAAGGTTCGAATTCTGGTAAGCGGCCACGGGGTCGGCAATGGCACAGGCCGGCGGAGAGGTGGGGGTCACATTGCCGAAAGCGTAGATCAAGTGCGTCAACTCGTCGGCCACGCCATTTTTTTGTAAGTCCGCAATGTTGTAGCCGGCGTACTGAATACCCCACTCTTCGAAGTAGCCTCCGAAAACTTTCCTAGGAAGGCGTCCTTGCCCAAATGATTGAGTGACGCACGCAACGAGGGCCAACAAACATACTGGCAGCCGTTGCGGTATAAAAAACCTTGACATAGCAAACGCCTCCACCGATTCACAAAGGATTGACCGGCAGAGTATACCGCGATACTCATCTCAAGATTTCGTGGATGGAGCAAAGACCACCGGAGGCACACTTAGCGATGCTGTGCGCGCCCAATTAGGAAGGCGGCAGGTAGAGCGAATGTGTCCGGTCAGGGTCGGCGTCGCTGGAAAAGCGAGACGGTTCAGGGCGGTATCCGCTGCGCGTGCGAATCTTGTGTTTCTTCAGATGGTCGCCCACCAGTTTTACGGTGATCGTGCGCCAGCCGGAGTTGGCATTGTACTTGGGGTAGTAGCTTAGCGAATAAAGATGCTCCAAATCGTCGCGGACGGAGGCAAACGCCTGCTTCTCGTCCCTCCAGTTCTTGGCAAAGTAGGCCTTGCCGCCTGTCGCCGCGGTCATGCGATCAAATACGGCAGTGGATACTGGTTCCAATCTGGCTTCTTGAGTACTGATCATGTAGATGGAAACGCCCGCGGACTGGGCGAATTCGGAGACATCCTCTGGTGGTACTACGCTGGAGTTGTCGGGACCATTGGAAAACACTACAACCACTTTCCTGCCCTGATATTGACTCGCATCCTTGAGCGTCAGCAACAGTGTGTTGTAAAGCGCAGCCTCATCTCCAGCCACCGTAGACCGCACTGCTCGTAAAACTTGTGCACGGTCCGCAGTAAGAGCAGCAGCCCGGGAGAGATCTCGACTGTAAGAATAGAATGCAATTCTATCCGCGCTTCCCAGAGAACGAACAAACTCGGCAATCGCATCTTGCGCGAACACAAAGCCTCGATACATGTAATTGCTGGTATCAAACAAAAGGAAGACATTCGCTCCAGTGACTAAGGAACTGAGCGCGGGAGAAGAGTTCGCGGGCGAAGCGTCCTTGCTCGGATGACCCGCGCCTGAAGATCCTTTAGAGCTCCCCGATTCAATGAGACTGAGAGCAGGTTCATTGCCTTCCGCAAAAGTCGCGATCTTCTCCGCAATCCCATCTTCACTGACGGCAAAATCCTCGGGTCGAAGCCCGGTGATGTAATTCCCGTTTTTGTCAGTTACTGCCACGTTGAGCTGTACCAAATTGACGACCACGTGAAGATCGGGACTCTCCTGAGATTCGACCCCAGTTCCATAGCAGATAAAGAGACTCGCAAGAAAACAAATAAATAGAAGGGATTTCCTTACCATGGCTCTTGACTTCCTATTCTGCGAACCCATCGCTTGGATCATTGATTTACTTAACTGCGATTTACTTAACTGCGATTTTGCCTTACTGCCGACTGGCATCCACGGTTGTCAGCGACGCAAGCTTGCCGCTCCGAAACTGTTCACCCGTTTCGTGCATCGCTCGAAGCAGCGCCGGCCAGTCTTCCAAATCTGTTGCGAAAATTTTCTCGATCATGGATCGGGTCAGCTGCGGTACCAGGCGGTTTAGGGTTACCGCCGGAAGCCCGGTCTCATCAGCCAGTCGAGCCCAGTACAGATTGGGCGAATCCCAGGACTCACCCAGGAAACGGCTGGCATATCCTGTGAACGCAGGAAGAGGTCCAATGTTCAGCAGTTCTCTAAAGTAAGTTTGGTCCAAGGTCGGATGTGGTACACCAAAATCGCGAGACAAGCGCTTCCAGTTGACTTCTTCGGGATCTTGACGAGAGAGAGATTGCAGTTCCTCGCTCGCCCTTCCCCAAGTACCGGTTTCTCCCGGATAGCTGCGGTAAAACTCCGCTGTCAAATAAAATGTGTCAGCTGGGGTCATTCGTGGGAGTATCTCGGACGCGTGTCCAGCCCTTAGAGCGTGGTCGATTTGCGCCAGCCGCCGGGCATTCATGCGATCCGATAGGATCGTCATCACCTTCACCCGCAATTCTTCATCCTTCGCAGAAGCGGTTAGGATTTCCTCGCCCGCTCGTTGATACAGCGCCACCGCGTGCAGCTCATTCTGACTCACATTCCACCAACGCGGCAAAATCGCATTGGTCAGCAGGACAGGCGTCAATTCCTTCCACACGAGAGCTTGAACGTTCTCCGGCGAAATAAAATCTTGTTCGAGATCGGCAAGAACATACGGCAGATCGGCAAGAGAACCAACGAAGTGAGCGCCTCCGCCGGCTGGGGATCCCTGGCCGAGCAGTTGCGGAGTCTGCCAGACACTCTTTATGCCACTCACCGTCTCTGCGTCAAAGTCGTGAGAGCGAACCAGCAGCGGATTACTATGCAGAGCCTGGGCACCGGGTGGCTCATAATAGGCGTAATTCAAACCAACCAGAGTGTCTCTCAAGAAAGAAGCCAGCTGACCGCGCGCCTCTTCCAGTTGAGCGGGCGAAGGCGCGGGAGAGTTGAGCACTCTGGCCACGTCACTTCGCATCTGTACTTCGGTGTGATGGTTGTTGTAGATTCCCGCCGACCATACCGTTCTTTCACCATTCGTGAAAATCGGTCGCGGCATCTCGAATTCGCGTATCTCGCCTGCCTGATGCAGCACGAACTCGTCCATCGGTTTGCCTTGACCTTTTGCGCTTAAGGCATCGCCCAAGCCAAGCAGCGTGTCGAGAGAGACCAAGCGCTGGCCGTCGAGCACAGACCGAATTCGGATCGCAAGCTCCTTGTGGATCCTGGTGCCTTCGGCCGTAGTCTGCCGAGGCCCCGCGAGCAATTCGATGATTTCATCCTGAGAAACTCCGGGCTGGCCACTGACAAATCGAAACAGTTCTTCAAGCGAAGCTCGCCCCGCGTTATACAGCTGAGGAGCGGTTCGAATTTTTGCAAACGGCTTGATAACTTGCTGCCACGAATCATTCAGCCGCAGATTCGGGATTTGTCCCTGCCGGGCCAAAATCTGCCAGATTCCGACATTTGCCTGAAATGTACCGAGCGCATTGCCACGCACGGCATTAGGAACGTTATTTAGACCTTCAGCCGTTTCCAGAAACATGACTATCGAGCGGTCATTTAGCGCCTGAAATTCGGAGAAGATCCGGTACTGATCACTAAACTCGCCAAATTTGTCGGCCAACAGGCGCACCGTCGCGGGAGCCAGGCGATGATCGGCAGCTCGCCTGCTCTCAAGGGCGCTGATCATCATGTACTTCTGCAGCGGGCCGTCATCGGTCGTCGCCCGCGAAAGAGCGAACATTGCTTCCACAAGCTGATCGGGAGCGGTTACGTGGTCGCTGTGCCTGCCCCACTGGCGCACGGTGCGCGAGTCGTTCTTTTGTCGAAGGATATCTCTCCATACCTCGAGATTGCCCGGAACCAGAGGTTCGCCGGTAGTTTCGAACTGGAGCCGTGTAGCCAAAAGCAACAGTTCAGGAGCAGGCCTGAACACGCCGACTGTGGCGCCGCCCGAGGGATCTGGAGCCCGAAGAGCTTCGTAGAAACGTCGCAGCCGATGCGGTTCGGTGAAATATGCCTGGCGACTTCGGCTCACTCTTGAGAGCACGTCAAAATAGGCGGTCAACCACCCTTTATCGGTGGCTAGCAATTTCGGGATGAAGGCTGCAGGGGACGCCGGGCTAGCTCCCACCAAATCCTTCCATGCATGTTCCGCTTCCGGCCCTCCGGGAACGATTACTCGTCCGTCTCGAATGCAGAGACGGCTTCCGTAAAAATCGAGCACGGCGGCATACGGCAGTAGTTTCCTGATTCCAATCGACGTCTGCAAAACCATATCGGTTTCAGGATCAAGCTTGGAAAATGCCCAATACAAACGCGCCAAAGTCGGGTCGTTCACGATTGTGTCAATCAGATCCCTGCTGACTTCCTTGTGGTTCTTCGTGCTGGCCATGGTCCAGGAGCCTGCCGCGAACAGCACCGGCACGGGAGAAGACGAGTAGGCGTTGGCGAAAGGCTTGCCCCCTTGCAGCGTCCGCTCCAATTCTCCAAGTGGAAATCCGGAGTCGATGGTCACAAATGCCCTCTCGGAATCAGCCGTCTGCAAAGACGTGTCCGCGGCCCCACAGTCTGGCCGGGTTCGATAGCCAAGAACGGCCAGAAGCGGTTTCGCGTCGTCACAGTTCGTAACGTGAATCTTGCCATCGGCGGCAACCAGCACCGACAACTCGCGGGCCTGAACGACATAGCGGTTCAGAAGAATAAGAAATTCAGTTCTTCTGGATCCCTCATAACCTTGCATAAACACGTTTCTGCTCAGTAGGGGAAGCACTTCTTCCGGCGAAATCTTCTGACTGATGCCGGCCATCCGCAGAAAGGACCGTAGCGGACCCGGGATCATGAACTCGGATGAGTTCGTTACCACTCCGTCTGGAGGCGAAGTTGCATCCGCTTCGGAGGAGTTCGAAGCAGTTGAGGGAGCAAAGTCAGATGCGTTCGCGGATGAAGAAAAGGAGGAAAAGACTAGAGCGACTACAAGAAGGGACAGGCAAAGAGGGACTTTCACGGAAGGATACCTCTTCGAGCCGGTAAAACTAACTCATCCAGGAGCACGTCGCGGAGAGCAGGGAGTGTGATTCATCCGCGAAACTGGGTCGTTCGCCGTTTCCGAGTTTGTGATCCGGCCCCGATTCCAAATTCCAATGTCGCCAACATAAACCATGCCTCTGGATTATCCAAGCAATTTCGTCAGGTTGCGATCGGTTTTTCGCTTTACTGCATGGATGTACGATCCCTAAATGAACAGCGCTCCAATGAAATGCGCATATGCCCCTTTAACGATGGATGAGACACCCAAGGGGACCAAGCCTTGCCGCCGCCAACGAAAAGCTCTGTGAAATAGTTTGCTGTTTACATAACCCTAGCGGGTACCTGCGCATGCCGAAGTCGTTGTCGGCATCCGTCCGGGCCGTGCGAAGGCGGCGAAGTGGCACCCTTCCTTCAGCTCGCTTTCGCCTCCGCGTCGCGCCTTCGGATTGCGGCTCCTTGAGGGTCGGTGAGGATATCGACCCACCTCGGGTCGGGTGATGCCGCGGCATCGTAGTTGTCGTGCCAGTTCCACCACTTGTAGGGCTGCGTCTGCGGGTAACCCTCTGGCGAGTCTTCCCAAGTCTCCTGACGGCCGAGCGGCGTGATGTCGAGATAGCTCCAGACGCTGCCCATCGCCTCGTCGCCGCGGTTATTGATGAAATATGTGCGGAACACGCGCTCGCCATCGCGGAAGAACACGTTGTGGCCATGCCACTCGTCCACGCCAAAGTCTTTATCGAAGCTGTCGGTCATGGTGTACCAGGGCATCTCCCAGCCCATGCGCGACTTCAGGCGCGCGATGTCCGCTTGCGGCGCGCGTGAAGCGTAGGCGAGAGTGGTGTCGCGGGCGTTCAGATGGGCCAGGTGAGAGACCTGATCGGCGCCCAGGGAGCAACCCCGGCAGGCATGCTCGGGCCAGCCGAATACGCCGGGCTCAAAGAAGGCGCGATAGAGGATCATCTGACGGCGGCCCTCGAACAAATCGAGCAGGCTAACCTTGCCCTTGGGTCCGTCAAACTCATACTTCTTCTCCACTGCCATCCACGGCATCCGCCGCCGCTCGGCGGCCAGGGCGTCACGGGAGCGGGTCAAGGCCTTCTCCTTCACCAGGAGTTGCTGCCGCGCGTTCTCCCACTCCTGCTCCGACACGATCGGGGGTGTCTTCATCGCGAGGTGCTCTTTGCTGTGTTCCGTGTTTTTGTCTTTGTTCGTCGGCATTTTTATTTCTCCTTGGTCACTTAGATTCGTTTTATTTAGATTGGTTATTTAGATTCGGGACGGGTTATTCTGCTCCGTTCTTTTTTGCACGAAGTCTCACAGCCAATGTTGCCCTTTCGGCAGCATGTTTGGTCAAGGTCAGGTAACTTTCCACAATCTGCTTGGGGAGGAGTCGTCCCGTCTCTCCGGCGGCGATGACCGCATCATTGCGGCTAGTCTCTATCAACATCTGCCAAATCTGCAGCGGCGGACCGACGTTCTAGCCCAAAGTAACACCGCATTCGCGAGGCATTCGGTTTGTGATCGCTACCCATCCGCTGCAGGAATTTCGAAGATTGACTGCTTTTTGCGGCTGCCGAGACAGCCGGCCCAAAGCATCCAACGCCGAGAGCACGGCTCTCAACGCCCACATTGTAGGATTACTCCCATCAGGATTGACGTTAGTGGCTATTTTGTTATAGTTACTATCGCAATTTATTAAGCGGGTTGGTGCGTAAAGGAAGGTTTCCCAATGGCGAGTGCGCTCATGAAACTCAAGGTCGTAGCGGGAGCTGAAGAGCAACATGAGATCGGCCTGCGGCAGCGGAAGAAGGCGCGCTTGAGGCAGCAGATTATCGATACGAGCATTAGATTGTTTCGCAAGCGCGGATACGAGCAAACCCGCATCGACGACATTGTACGAGTTCTAGAGATCAGCCAACCCACTTTCTTCCGATATTTCCCCAGCAAGGATGCGGTTCTGCGCGTGGTGGGAGAGCGCGGGTATGCCTGCATCTGCGATCGGCTGCGTTCGGAACTCTCGAGCAAAGCAGATACGGGCGAGCGTCTCCGCCGGCTCTACCTAACCATGGCACGGGAGGTGGAAAACGACAGAGAACTCTGGCAAGCAGTGGTGCTGTCGGGGGCAATGGATCCGGTGCGCTCCGCAGAACTGAGGGGCCAGGAGGAGGCTGCAGCCAGCTTGCTGCGCGAGATTCTGACGCAAGGCCAGAAACGCGGCGATGTGACGCGCGCATTTCCGGTTGTGCATTTGGCGGAGTTCATGGAGGGGCTCTACAACACAGTCGTAAGGCAGTGGGCTGTGGATCTGACCGGTCCGCACAAACTCACGGACCGTGTCCGAAGCGCCGTGGAGTTCTTCTTGCGCGGCATCCGCCCGTAATTACTCAGATCCAGCCTATAAGCAAGGAGCATGATGAAGGCCGCTGTTTTGCGCGAATTCAAGAAGCCGTTAGAGATCGAGGAGGTGCCTCGACCGGAACCGGGCGACGACGAAGTCTTAATCGAAGTGGAGGTTTGCGGCGTGTGCCATTCCGATCTCCACGTGGCCGACGGCGACTGGAGGCAATTCGCCGGCATTGTAAAGAAGCCGCTGATTCTGGGGCACGAGATCGTGGGCCGGGTGGTAGAGCGCGGGTCGGCGGTCCAGAGTGTGCAGGTTGGAGAACGGGTGGGGGTGCCGTGGTTGCAATGGACCTGCGGGCAGTGTGAGTTTTGCCGGGAAGGCAACGAAAATTTGTGCGTGCGGCAGCGCATCACTGGCGTCACAGTAAATGGAGGATATGCGGAATTTGCGAAGGCTCCCGCCAGCCACGTTATTAAAATTCCCGACAACCTTGCTTCGGAACAAGCAGCGCCGCTGCTCTGTGCGGGAGTCACCGTACATCGCGCCTTGAAGCAGGCCAAAGTGCGAACTGGGCAGCGCTTGGCGGTGTTTGGGGTGGGCGGACTCGGCCACCTCGCTATCCAGATCGGGCGGGCGGCGGGCGCAGAGGTGGTCGCGATCGACGTCGCCGAAGAAAAACTCGCGCTGGCGAAATCGCTCGGCGCTGCTCGGTCGCTGAACGTAACCACCAGCGAGGTAGTTAAGGAGTTACGGACGTCTGGCGGAGTGCATGTTGCGATCGTCACCTCAGCCGCCAAGGCCGCCTACGATATGGCATTCTCTTGTGTGCGGCCGAGCGGGATGCTGCTTGTAGTGGGGTTGCCCGCGCAAGAGATTTCCTTTCCCCCAATTCTGATGGCCGCTGGTGAGATCCAGGTCAGGGCTTCGGCCGTGGGCACGCGCGAAGATCTCCGCGAGGTCTTGGCAATGGGAGCGAACGGGACCCTGCACTGCCAGGTGTCTACGCGCCGGCTTGCCGAGGTCAGTGAGGTACTAGCGGAACTAAGCCGTGGCGAAATCCGGGGACGGGCAGTGCTTTGGATGCGGGATTAATTGTCTTTCGTTGCATTGCCGCGCGAACACATCTGCTGCCGTTTCACAACCCGGCGGGAAGCTAATTGACGTTAGTAACTTTAATATGTTATTAACTATCATTTCTGCGAAGTTCCCGGTGGAAAGGCATACCCGGTGAATGTCAAACAGCTTTTCGATCTGACCGGACGCGTAGCCGTAGTTTCGGGTGGTTCCATGGGACTCGGGCGGCAGATGGCCGAGGGTCTGGCGGAAATGGGAGCGAACCTCGTGCTCTGCTCCCGCAAGCAGCAACGCTGCGAAGAAGTAGCAGAGAAACTACGCAGCTCAGGCGTGCAGGCTCTTGCGTTGGGATGCGATGTGAGAGACCGTTCTGCGATTCATGAAGTCGTGAACGCGACGCTGGCAAAGTTCGGCCGCATAGACATTCTGGTCAACAGCGCGGGCGTGTCATGGGCGGCTCCGTTTGAGGATATGACGCTGGAGCAGTGGGACAAAGTTCTCTCAACTAATTTGACGGGCACATTTCTGTTTTGCCAGGCGGCGGCCAAGGCCATGTTGGCGCAACGGTCGGGCAAGATCATCAACATTGCATCCGTGGCAGGGTTAGGTGGATCGTCGGCGGAACTGCAAGCCATCGGGTACCACGCCAGCAAAGGTGGAGTGATTGCTTTCACCAAGGATCTGGCATGCAAATGGGCGCCGCACAACATCCAGGTAAATGCGATCGCCCCGGGATGGTTTCCCACGCATATGTCAGAGTGGGTCATCGAGCATCGCAAAGAATCGCTGCTGACGAAGATTCCCGCTGCACGCTTTGGTGGCGATCACGATTTGAAAGGTGCAGCCGTTTTTTTGGCCTCGGAAGCCTCGGCTTATGTAACGGGCCACGTGCTGGTGGTCGATGGAGGCCAGTCGGTCTGGTAAGAGCAGAATTTTATGAATCTTCCGCTGACACCAATGCGCTTTCTCCGCTACTCGGAACAGCAGTTTCCCCGTAAGACTGCGGTCGTGTGCCAGCAACAGCGTTTCACTTATGCGGAATTTGCCGATCGCGTTGGCCGTTTAGCGGGCGCGCTGCGCGGGGCCGGAGTGAAGCCCGGAGAGCGTGTGGCATTTCTAAGCTTAAACTGCCATCGGCTGCTCGAAGCCTACTACGGAGTTCTTGAAGCAGGCGGCATTTTGCTTCCTCTGAATATCCGCCTCGCCGCTCCGGAGCTCGTCTACATTTTGAACCATTGTGGCGCTGCAATGCTTTTCCTGGAGCAGGAGTTCGTTGGACTGGTGGACTCGTTCCGCCGCGAACTTCACACTGTGCGTTCGTTTTATCAGCTCGATGGAACGCCGCAGGCTGCATGGCTTTCCGATCAAACTTACGAGCAGGCATTGGTCTCGGCTACGCCCTTCCGCGAAGAATTAATGAGCTTTGACGAAAATTCCGTGGCCGAGATTTTTTATACCAGTGGAACCAGCGCCAGTCCGAAAGGCGTGATGCTCACGCATCGTAACGTTTACCTCCATGCCATGAACCTCGCGGTGTATCACCACAGCCGTTATGAAGACGTGCTGATGCACACTATCCCTTTATTTCACGCGAATGGTTGGGGAGCGGCCCACACGATCACGTCGGTGGGCGGAACGCACGTCATGCTTCCGCGCTTCGTGCCGGAGGAAGTTTTCCGTTTGGTGGAGCGGGAGCGCGTTAGCGCTTTAAGCCTGGTGCCGATTATGGCCACCGCACTGGTGAACTGCCCTACGCGTTCCAAATACGACCTCAGCAGCGTGCAGTGGTCCGTGATCGGCGGCGCAGCATCTTCTTCGACTTTGATCCGCGAGGTTGAAACGACATTGGGGTTCAAATGTTTTTCCGGCTACGGACTGACGGAGTGTTCGCCTTCATTGGCCACTGCCGAACTGAAACCAGATATGGAATGCACGCCAGATGAGCGGCACTCGATGCAAGCCATGACCGGTTACGCCTATCCGGGACATGAGCTCCGCGTGGTCGACACAGAAGACAATGACGTGCCGCACGATGGAGCCACAATGGGAGAAATCATTGCCCGGAGCGATGGCGTGATGGCGGGCTACTGGCAACAGCCGGAAGCTACCGCCGAGGCTCTGAGAGACGGATGGTTTCACACCGGCGATATGGCCGTGGTTGCCGAGAGCGGGTATATCCGGATTGTCGATCGCAAGAAAGACATTATCGTGAGCGGCGGGGAAAACATTTCGTCGCTCGAAGTTGAAAAGGCCCTGGTGGCGCATCCTGACGTTTACGAAGCTGCAGTGATTCCGGTGGCCGATGAGAAATGGGGTGAGGTTCCGATTGCGGTGGTAGTAACGAAACCGGGACGCAATCTCACTGAAACAGAATTGATCGAGTTTTGTCGCGCGCGGCTGGCTCACTACAAATGTCCGCAGGCGATTGAGTTCTGTGAGAGCTTGCCCCGGACTGCGACAGGTAAAGTTTTGAAAAGAGAGTTGCGAAAGAAATACCGAACGGATTACTCGCCTCTGCAATGAGGCAACAAAATGTTGTCCGGGAAATTGGTTTTGCGAAGACGTCTATGAACGATCTTGTAAGAGTGACTCAAGAAGAGGATGTCGCGGTGATCACTATCGATAATCCGCCGGTCAACGCTCTCAGTCCAGGCGTGCCGCAGGCGATCGAGGCCGCGATTGACGAAATGAATGCCAATCCGGCGATCAGAGCTGCGGTCATCATCGGCGCTGGCCGTACTTTCATAGCCGGGGCCGACATCAAGGAATTTGGCAAGATGACCTCGGGCGCCGCTCCCCGTAGAACGATGCTGCCGTTTTTGCTTCACGTCGAAGATAGCGTCAAACCGGTGGTGATCGCGATTCATGGAACGGCTTTTGGCGGGGGATTGGAACTGGCAATGGCTGGCCATTACCGAGTCGCATCACCCACGGCGCAGGTGGGCCAGCCGGAAGTGAAGCTCGGAATCATTCCCGGAGCCGCGGGAACGCAGCGTTTGCCGCGCCTCGTAGGCGTTGCGAAAGCGGTGGAGATGTGTGCCGAGGGCAAGCCGGTTTCCGCCCGCGAGGCTGCTGCCTTAGGCTTGATCGATCGTTTAATCGATGGAGATCTTCTCTCCGGGGCCGTGGCTTTCGCGCGTGCAATCGCCGACAAGCCGATCACCAAGACGCGCGAACGAACAACAAAGCTGGGAAATGCAACCGACAATGCCGCAGTTTTTGCGGCCGCGCGCGATGCAGCTCGGAAGAAACAACGGGGGACGAAGGCTCCGCTGGCGGCGATTGACGCCGTAGAAGCAGCGACCAAAGTGTCATTCGAAGAGGGCTGCCAGGCTGAGCAGAAATTGTTCACCGAATGCCTTTTCTCCGATCAGTCGAAAGCGCTCATCCACGTCTTCTTTGGAGAGCGTGAAGTGGGAAAGATTCCCGATATTCCGAAAGAGACGCCGGTGCTGCCTGTGGAGTACGCCGCCGTTGTCGGCTCCGGAACCATGGGCGGCGGCATTGCAATGGTTTTTGCCAACGTCGGCATTCCCGTGTTGCTTAAAGACGTCGATCAGGCGGCGCTTGGTGCAGGCATGGAGAAGATACGGAAGAACTATGCGAACTCCGTGCAGCGAGGGCGTTTTTCTCAGCAATTCGTGGACGAACGGTTGCAGTTGATCAGGCCGGTGCTCACCTACGACGAATTTTCGGATGCAGACATGGTGGTGGAGGCGGTCTTCGAGGGCATGGCGCTGAAGAAAAGTGTCTTTGCGGAATTGGACCGTACCTGCAAGCCGGGAGCAATCCTGGCGAGCAATACCTCGACGCTGAATATCGATGAAATCGCCGCGTGCACTTCGCGGCCAGAAGCGGTGATCGGAACGCACTTTTTCAGTCCGGCCAATGTGATGCGTCTGCTGGAAATCGTGCGCGGAAAGAAGTCGGGCAAAGAAGTAATTGCCACGTGCATGCAGCTCTCGAAGAAGCTGGGAAAAATCGGCGTGCTGGTGGGAAACTGCCGCGGCTTCGTCGGCAACCGCATGTTTGGGCCATACCGCCGGGAAGCGCAATTTCTAGTGGAAGAAGGAGCGGATGTGGAAGCCGTGGACAAAGCGCTGGTCGATTTTGGTAACGCCATGGGTCCGCTCGCAACCGGTGATCTGGCGGGTCTCGACGTAGGCTGGCGTATTCGGAAGGAGTACCGGCATCTGGAAAAACCCGGAATCCGCCAGGCTTTTGCGGAAGATCGTCTATGCGAACTAGGGCGCTATGGCCAGAAGACAATGAAAGGGTGGTACCGATATGACGAGAATCGGCGCGCGAGCCTCGATCCGGAAGTTGCCGCTCTCGTGAGCAAGTGGAGCGCAGAAGCGAGCATCCCACAGCGGCAAATCTCGGCGGAGGAGATTGTCGATCGCTGCATTTATGCGCTGGTAAATGAGGGAGCGCGGATTCTTGAAGAGGGATTCGCGTTGCGCGCCGTCGATATCGACATTATTTATATCAACGGCTATGGATTTCCCGCCTATCGCGGCGGTCCGATGTGGCATGCCGATACCGTGGGGCTGCGCAAGGTTTACCAACGTATTTGCGAATTCCACCAGCAGCATGGGGAACTCTGGGCGCCAGCTCCTCTGCTGCAGCGACTGGCGGAATCGGGAAAAACCTTTGCCGACTTTGACAAGCAGCAGGCCCAGGCCGCGTAAAGAGTTCGAAGAGCCCCGCTTGTGTTCAGTGGGCATCGTATCTACTAAAGAGCGTGTTGCTGACCTACGGGTAGCTGATGCAGATGGCTATGAATGCGGTTTCTGATCAAGCGATAACTGCAAGGCCAGGCGAGGAACTCAACCTTGACCGGCTGCAGCCGTTTCTGTTTGAGCACTTCGGCCAGAGTAACCCTATCACGGTCGAACAGTTTCCAAGCGGGCATTCGAATTTGACCTATCTGTTGCGTCTTGCAGGCCGGGAAGTCGTGCTCCGGCGTCCGCCTTTCGGAAGCAAAGTCCGGACGGCGCATGACATGGCCCGCGAGTACCGCGTGCTGTCAAAACTGCACGTTGCGTATCCTGCCGCTCCGAAAGCGATCCTCTTTTGCGACGATTTGTCGATTTTCAATGCTCCGTTTTATTTGATGGAACGGATTCATGGAGTCATCATTCGTCGCGATCCCCCTGCGGACGTGCCGTTTCCGTCGAAAACCGCGCGGGAATTGAGCGAAGCGTTTATCGACAACCTCGTGCGACTGCACCGCGTTGATTACTCGGCAATCGGTCTGGCTGATCTGGGCAAAATCCAGGGCTACCTCGAACGCCAGGTCAGGGGATGGATTGAGCGCTACCGCAATTCAAGAACTCATGACGTGTCAGAAGTGGAATGGATTTCGGCATGGCTGATCGAACGAATGCCTGTGAGTCAGCAGACGGCTCTGATCCACAACGATTACAAGTACGACAATCTTGTCCTCGATCCGGCGGATATCACAAAGATCGTCGGAGTTCTGGACTGGGAAATGTGTACCCTGGGAGATCCGTTGACCGACCTGGGGACAGCGCTCGCGTATTGGTTTGATCCGCAAGATCCTGAGGAACTTCAGGAAATTCGCTCTGCACCCACCACTTTGCCGGGAACACTCAGCAGGAGGCAGTTAGTTGAACGCTACACCGCGGCAATGGGAATAGATCATGCCGATATGACCTTCTACCTGACGTTTGCGCGCTTCAAAGTCGCTGTCATCCTGCAGCAGATTTATTACCGCTACGCACAGGGATTAACGCACGACGAGCGATTCGCGGCTCTGCCGAAAAGAATTCGAATATTACTTCGCGCCTCGTGGAATTGCGCGGAATGCGGGACGACATGAAGGGGCCTTCACCGCGGATAATACCGCACCAGCCACTCGGCGATGCAGCAAGGTTTGGCGGCGGATTGACTCTCGACTTGGAGCAAAAACGCTGCGTCGACAAATTCGGGCGACTCCTTCGCCGACAACAGAGTAACCCGGGCTCGGACCGAGGCGCCGGCGCGAACCGGCGCCGGAAACCGCACTTTGTTAAGCCCATAATTGATGCTCATCGCGACGCCGGAGCGAATCCGGACTGCCTGCTTCAAGAAATAACTAATCAACGAAAGTGTGAGAAAACCATGTGCAATGGTGACCTTGAAAGGCGATTCGCGCTGCGCGCGTCGCGGATCCAAGTGAATCCACTGGCGATCCTCGGTGGCATCGGCAAATTTCTGGATGCGGTCCTGGGTGATAACAAACCAGCCTGTCGGGTGGAATTCGCGTCCTTCGAACTGTTTCAAAGAATTTAGATTCTCAATTTCAAACGGTGGCATAGGAGTTTCCATGACGACATTAACAGACGTCCCACGCAAGACTACAAAAGGAACAGCGTTTCTGATCGAAGACTCGGAACCGCAGGATATTTTTACTCCCGAGGACCTTAGCGAGGAACATCTCGCCGTTGGCAAAATGGTGGAGGAATTCTGGGTCAACGAAGTTGAACCGAATCTTCCCGCCATCCGCGAGAAGAAGCCGGGCGTGGCGATGGCTGTGCTGCGCAAGTCAGTTGATCTCGGCCTGACTGCCATGGCTATCCCGGAGGAGTATGGCGGCATGGCCATGGACCTGCCTTCTTTGATGGTTACCGCCGAACGCCTGGGCCGAGATGGTTCTTATGCCGGCTGGCACTCGGCTCACACAGGAATCGGCACGATGCCCGTCGTCTACTTCGGAACGCCCGAGCAAAAGCGAAAATATTTGCCGAAGCTGGCGAAAGTCGAGATGCTGGCCGCTTATGCGCTGACCGAGCCACTGGCTGGGTCCGATGCTCTGGCGGCGCGGACGCGCGCCGACCTCGCGCCCGATGGAAAACACTACATCTTAAACGGCCAGAAGATGTGGATCACCAATGGCGGCGCGGCTGATTTATTCACGGTATTCGCTAAGGTTGGCGGAGAGAAATTTACCGCGTTCTTAGTCGAGCGAAATTTTCCTGGCGTAACCAGCGGCGCGGAAGAACATAAGATGGGCATTACGGGCAGTTCCACGACGGCGGTGTATTTCGACAACGTTCCAGTACCTGTTGAAAACGTACTGGGCGAGATTGGCCGTGGCCACGTGATCGCTTTCAACATTCTGAACATTGGACGGCTAAAACTCGGCCCCGCCGGTGTCGGCGCAGCGAAAAATGTTTTGGCGACTTGCCTGAAGTATGCCAAGCAGCGCAAAGCATTCGGCTCGCCGATTGCCGACTTCGGTGCGATCCAACATAAGCTGGCAGAGATGGCAATCCGGATTTTTGTGGCGGAGTCGATGACCTGGCGTGTGGCGGGACTGATTGAGAATCAAATGCACGCTGCATCTGCAGAATCTGCAGACGGTTCGCAAGAATTGAAAGCGATCGAGGAATTTGCCGCGGAGTGCTCGATGATTAAGGTCTACGCCAGTGAAATGCTCGATTACGTGGTCGACGAGGGAGTCCAAATCCACGGAGGTTACGGATACCACCAAGACTACATGGTGGAACGCGCCTATCGTGATTCCCGCATTAACCGGCTGTTTGAGGGGACCAGCGAGATCAACCGGCTGGTGATCACGGGCATGCCGTTGAAGCGCGCGGCTCGCGGAATGTTGCCTCTACTCGATGCCGCGCGTGCCGTCGCACACGAAGCTGAGCCGAAACACGCTGAGATTGCAGGTGACGCGGAACTGAGCCTTGTCCACAACGCAAAAAAGATTGCCCTGCTGACGATTGGAGTCGCACATGAGAAGCACGGCGCGAAGCTCGAACAACAGCAGGAAATCATCATGAACATTTCCGACATCATCATGGAAGTGTTTGCCATGGAGTCCAGCCTGCTGCGCAGCCGGAAACTGGCGGCGGCCAATAGTGGCGCGAATGCGGCGGATGCGTGTGTAGTCTACCTGCGTGATGCCATAACCAAGATTGAACGGTGCGCGACGACGGTGCTGAGCGCGTGTGCGGAGGGCGACGAACTGCGGCGCAATCTTTCACGCTTGCATACGTATGCTGCTCACGATCCGGTGAATTCAATCGAACTGCGACGCCAGATCGCGCTGCGGCTACTGGCGAGCGAGCGCTATACAGTCTGAACTGTGGATTGCAAACAGATTGCAAACAAGGAGACACGATGGCGCTCACCAATCACAAGTTTCTGCTGGCGGCGCGGCCGGTTGGGATGCCGAAGCGAAGCGACTGGACCTTCGTCGAAGAACCGGTTCGCGAGCCCGCAGAAGGCGAACTGCTCGTCCAGGTGTTGTACATCTCGCTCGATCCCGCGATGCGAGGTTGGATCAACGACGTGCGTTCGTATGTTCCCCCGGTTCAGATCGGAGAGTTGATGCGCGCGCTGGCAATCGGGGTCGTGACCGCATCGCGAAACCCTGCCTTTGCCGCAGGCGATCACGTTTCCGGCGCGTTCGGCGTGCAGGAATATGCGCTGACCAATGGCAAAGGAGTGAGAAAGATCGACCCGAAAATTTCACCGTTGCCCAAGCATCTCAGCGTGCTTGGCATGACCGGCATGACCGCATATTTCGGACTTCTCGACACGGGGCAACCGAAGCCGGGAGACACTGTTGTAGTCTCCGCGGCGGCGGGTGCCGTCGGCTCGATCGTGGGACAGATTGCAAAAATAAAGAACTGCCGCGCCGTGGGCATTGCAGGTGGAGCTGAGAAGTGCGGTTACATTGTGCGTGAACTGGGCTTCGATGCAGCCATTGATTACAAATCTGAAGATGTGAAGGAGTCTCTTCGGAAGCATTGTCCGCAGGGCATTGGCGTTTATTTCGACAACGTGGGTGGCACGATTCTGGAAGCGGCGCTATCACAACTCGGGCGCGGCGCACGAATTGTTATCTGCGGGGCGATCTCTCAATACAACAATTCTGGCCCGGCCGCCGGCCCCAAAAACTACATGTCTTTGTTAACGAATCGTGCCTCCATGAAGGGCATGCTGGTAATGGACTATATGGACCGCTTCGCGCAGGCCGGATCGGAAATGGCCGGTTGGATGGCCGAGGGCAAGTTGAAGTCGCGCGAGCATGTTGTGGAAGGCCTCGCCACTTTTCCGGAAACTCTGCTCAAGCTTTTCACGGGTGAGAAGTCGGGAAAACTGATGCTGAAGGTCGCCTAGCACAAAAACGGAGACTTCTCATGTCATTCGTCGAAAACCAGGGAGCAAAACTCTATTGGGACGAACAAGGGCAAGGTGAGCCGGTTCTGCTGATTATGGGTCTCGGCTATCCCTCTGCTTTATGGCATCGGATACGGCCACTGCTCTCGCATCACTTCCGCACCGTGACGCTCGACAATCGAGGTGTGGGATCGAGCGACGCTCCTCCCGGGCCGTATTCAATTTCCACGATGGCGTCGGACGCAGCTGCCGTTCTCGATGCAGCAGGCATTCCCAGCGCCCATGTTTTCGGAATCTCAATGGGTGGCATGGTCGCGCAAGAATTTGCTTTGCAGTATCCGGCGAGGACGCGCTCTCTAATTCTGGGGTGCACTTCCGCAGGCGGATCCACAGCGGTGCGGGCGGATCGCAAGGTGGCTGACATTCTCATGATGCGCGGCATGACCCAGGAGCAAGCGCGAGAAGCCATCCTTCCCTATATCTATGACGCGGCCACGCCGGATGAGAAAATTGAGGAGGATATGCGTTTGCGTCGCAAATGTTTCCCCTCGCTCGAGGGTTACACCGCTCAATTGCAGGGAATCCTGGCTTGGGAAGGTTACAGTCGAATCCCGCAGATCGCGGCACCGACGCTGGTGATTCACGGGAAGTCGGACGCATTGGTCCCTGCAGGAAATGGGCGACTAATCGCGCAGAGAATTCCGGGCGCAGTATTGGTCTTGCTCGATCAGGCGAGTCATTTGTTTCTTACCGACCAGACGCAGTTGGCCAGTAAGGTGATATTCGAATTTCTTGTGTCGCAAAGGCGCCACAAACCAATTCCGCAATAACGTCTTAAACTTGTTTTCCGAACGCGCCTGCCAACATTCTCCGCAGGCATATATCACTATCAAAACAATTCATTTGATGAATTTCGCGAAGACAGATACGCTCGCGCCAATCATGAGGAACCGCTCCCGAAGAGGAAGCATGGGGAAGTTATCGTTCGTTCTCATTTAGCTGACTCAAAAAAGGATATGAAAATTCGTCTGGTCTGGAGTGGAGTTGGCGGGCAGTTGAATTGACCTCCGCGGCCCAGTCATCTCCTGCTGTGGAACTTGTTTTGTGAAGGGGCGAGCCAGGTAAGGTAGGGGAATATGAGTTTCGAACCATGTAGTTCGGATCGTCGTACAGTGCTGTTACGCACCGCTCTTTCCTGTGAAAGTGTTGCCGTCTCTGCGACTAAGTCAGTCGCTCGTGTCATTGTTTGCTTCGCGCTCGCGCTCCTCTTGGCTCACGCGCAAGGCGTCGGTAACTCCGGAGAGATTACGGGAACGGTGACCGATTCTTCGGGCGGTGTTTTGGTCAAATCCACGGTCACTGTGGCCGATACGCAGACCGGTCTGAAGCGTAGCGTCGAAACGAATAGCATCGGCCGGTTCCGCGTGCCCGGGCTTTCGCCGGCCACTTATGACATCAGCGCGGAAATGGCCGGTTTTGCGACTGAGATTCGAAAAGGCGTAACCGTCGCGGTCGGCCAGACCGTTCTCTCCGATTTCAAGCTAAGTCCGTCCAAAGTGGCAACCGTGATCCAGGTCACCGACCAACCTCCCGTGGTGGAAACTGAACGCGGAAGCCAGGCGAACACAATCACCCAACGCTATATCACGGATCTGCCCATCGACCGGCGCGATTATCTTACGTTTACATTGCTCGTGCCCGGTGTATCCGATGCTACCCGCCTGGCAGGCGACCAGGACTTCAGAGTGAAACAAACTCCGCAAAGTGGCCTATCGTTCTACGGCAGCAATGGCAGAGGGAACAGCATCACCATCGACGGCGGCGAAACCTCCGGAGACAGTGGTGGCGAGCGCCTCACGTTAAGCCAGGACGCGGTGCAGGAATTCCAGATCAATCGCAGCAATTACGCCGCGGACTTAGGGTCGGCCACCGGAGCTTCGATCAACATCGTGACCAAGTCCGGCACCAATATAGTGCATGGCGGCCTCTATGGTTTCTTCCGCAACGACGCCATGGATGCCCAAAATCCGTTCTCTTTTAGCCAGGCGTTGCAGCCCGGTCAGACCTTCAATCCCGCCAACCCTGACTCGTTGGGATCACCGATTAAAGATACGCTGAGCCGCCAGCAATTCGGCGGAACATTGGGTTTCCCGATCAAAAAAGGCAGGACATTTCTATTCGTTGCTTTCGAAGGTTTGCGTCAGGATGCGCAGAATGCAGTGCCTCTGTTGACGAACACCGATATTTTTCGTCCGACGGCCGCACAGAATGCCATCATCGGCGGCTTGGAGGCGAGCACTTCGCCGGTGCCGGTGCCTTGCCTGCCGAGCTTACCGCTACCGCCGAGCATATGCGGCTTCGCTCTTCAGAGCATTTTGACCGTGAACCCGAATGTCGGGGGTGCGAACCCATTCATAACGACGGGGCAAGGAGCGATTAATAGCTTCCTCATAAACCAGTTTGAAACTGAGGGCGGACTGTTTCCTTACGATACGCGGGAATACCTGGCATCGACCCATCTTGATCACCGTTTTAATCAGAACAACGAGGTTTCTGTTACTTATCGCTATGGGCACGATTTGGAAGAGTCGCCGGATGTGCAGTCACTGACAGCTTTTTCGGCAGGAAGTTCTATTCACACCTACGATAACAATCTGCAAGCCACATGGTACCGCCAGATCAATCCGACAACGCAGAACGAAGCCCGGGTGCAGTGGGATTACAACAGCTTTAACGTGATTCCTAACGAGCCGGGACAAGTGGGACTTCAGATTCCAGGTTTCATCAATAATCTGGGGACAAACATTTTCATTCCCAACATTACGATTCTGCGCCGCTACGAATTCGCGGACAATTTCACCAAGCTCCACGGCAATCACTCTCTTAAGTTCGGCGCTTACGAGTTGCTCCGCGGCAACCACACTGAATCGCACACATTTTTCCCCGGCCGCTTTGTGTTCGGATCGCTCCCCGGCTTTTTGATCAGTCCGCAGCTCGCGAGTACCACTGTCAACCCGTTGCAATCGGCGTCCTTTGGGCTGCCGCAGGTTTACCAGCAGGGGTTCGGAAATCCGACATACCCCTATTACACCCGGCCGCTGACTGCGTTTTACGCACAAGACTCCTGGAAGATACGGCCAAACTTTACTTTGAACTATGGTTTGCGCTATGAACTGGATACGCAGTTCGCACCTTTGAGCACGTATAAGAAGGATTTTGCTCCCCGGGTTTCCTTCGCGTGGGATCCGTTTGGGGATCACAAAACGGTGGTGCGCGGCGGATACGGAATTTTCTATGGACCCGTCGATGTCCAGATTCCCGACGTCGACCTGAGCCTGGGCGTTGTGAACCGCAATAAATCGGCGGTGGAGAACGAACCCGGAAACGGCCAGGTCGCCAACCTAAGCTCGATCTGCGGCATCTCGCAGTTCGGGGTACCAATCATCCCTGGCACGGGCGCGAGCCCTTGCAACCGGGAGATTTCTATTTATGTGGATCCCATCGCCGGAGTTCCGGCTTTGGGGTTAGCCGGCGCGCCAACTGTTTTCCAGACACTCTTTAAGCAGGGACTGATTCAATGCACCACGCCGACGCCGGGCAGCGCTGCGTGCATCACTCCGACTGCCGTGGCCCCATTTGGCATCAACGTTACAAACAGCGGTCCCATCGGTCCACTGCAGGTTGTGTTCGTCAACCAGCCGAACTACCGCCCTCCAATCGCGCAACAGGCCTCGTTTGCAATCGAGCGTGAGGTTGCACCCGGGTTCTCAGTTTCTCTCAGCGGGATTTATTCGCATACGCAGAGAATTCCAGTCGCGATCGATACCAATCTGCTGCCGGCGCCGTTCACCACGTTAACTCTGGCCAATGGCCAGACCGTTTCCTATCGCAACTGGAATACGACTGCTGCAGGCGCCGACCCGCTGGGAGGCACAGAGCCCGGGGGCCTGCCCTGCGACAATCCGGTGGTTTCCGCCACCCAGTGTTTTGTGAATCCGCTGGTTGTTCAGAACAACCAATATAGCTCCGAGGGATACGCTCTTTACGAGGGCGGCATCGTCGAAGTGAAGAAGCGCTTCAGCGACCACTTCACTTTGTTCGGGAATTACACCTACAGTAAAGGCTTCGATACGTCCACCGATTACAACTCCGACTACGGTCCGCAAGATCCGACAAATCTGAATTTAGACCGTGCCCTTTCCGAGTTCGATCAGCGGCAAAAGGCAGTGATTGCAGGCGTGATTGACAGTCCATGGAAAGCGAAGGTTCTGTCGGGTTTCGAGCTGTCTCCAATCTTCTCCGTGCACGGCGGACATCCCTTTAATTTGCTGGCGGGCGGAGAGGTGAACGGCGACAACCACACTACGAATGAACGCCCCATCGGAGCGCCCCGCGACACAGGCTTGGGTCCCGGCTACATCGACTTCGACATGCGCTTAACCTGGAAACACAACCTGGGCGAAAAGGCCACCGTTCTTTTTACGGCGGAGGGATTCAACATCGCGAATCGTGAAAACTTCGCCAGCGTGAATAACGAAGTAAGCCCTCTTTTTGGCTTAACGCCGGGATTCACCACTTTTAACGTCCATGGGATTCGGCCGGGTTCAGCTCTGGCGGGTGGCGGGACCGCGACGTCAAGCACTCCGCTCGCTTTCACTTCTGCGTTTCCAACGCGGCAGGTCCAACTAGGAGTGCGACTCTCATTTTAGTCAGCTGACTTCTTGTTAGTCGATCTCGAGAACCGGAAGCTTGGCTGTTGAGAAGCGCCAGCGCTCAGGCCGGATCTACACTGCGAGGTTTGTATTTCTTCAGTTCCAGCTTGGCAATCAATGCACGATGCACTTCGTCAGGCCCATCGGCGATCCGCAGGGTGCGAATCGTGGCAAACATCTCAGCCAAAGGAAAATCGTTAGAAACACCCGCTCCTCCGTGCATTTGAATCGCCTGGTCGATGATGTTCAAGGCAATGTTAGGAACTGCAACTTTGATCTGGGAAATTTCGCTGCGGGCGCCTTTGGTTCCAACTTCGTCGAGCATCCACGCGGCCTTGAGAGTCAACAGGCGAGCTTGCTCCAGCATAATTCGCGCGTTGGCTATGATATCGGCGTTACCACCCAATTCAGCCAGCGGCTTGCCGAAGGCCACACGATGCAGCGAGCGCCTGCATAATAGCTCAAGCGCCCGTTCGGCCGCTCCCAGCGTGCGCATGCAGTGATGGATGCGGCCCGGACCCAGCCGGCCCTGCGCGATCTCGAAACCGCGACCCGGCCCGGCAATTATGGAGTCGACCGGCAAGTGGACATTCGTGAACGTAACCTCGCCGTGGCCGAAGGGTGGGTCATACGATCCGAACACTGGCACTATGCGCTCGATCTTCACGCCGGACGTCTCGATCGGCACCAAAACCATCGAATGCCGCTCATATTTTGAGGCCGAGCGATTGGTCAAGCCCATGAAAATCAGCAGCCGGCAATGAGGGTGGCCAACTCCGGAACTCCACCATTTACGACCGTTGAGGACAATCTTGTCTCCCTGAATCAGGGCCGTCGCTTGCATGTTCGTGGCATCCGAAGAGGCCACCTCTGGTTCCGTCATGCAGAACGCGGAACGAATCTCGCCATCGAGCAGCGGCTTGAGCCAACGGTGCTTTTGCGCTTCCGAACCATATTTCACGAGCACTTCCATGTTGCCCGTGTCAGGAGCGTTGCAGTTGAAGACTTCCGGGGCAATCGAAGAGCGGCCAGTGATTTCCGCCAGAGGAGCATATTCCACATTGCTGAGACCAGCACCATACTCGCGGTCGGGGAGAAACAGGTTCCACAGCCCGGCGGCCCGCGCCTTGGCCTTCAGACGCTCCATGACTGGAGGCTGCTTCCAGCTGCGCCAGTCCGTAAGGCTTTGCAATTGCACGACATACTCCGGCTCTGCCGGCAAGAGATGTTCCTGCATGAACGCCGAAAGGCGCTGAACGTAACCCTGGACTTTCGATGAGACAGCAAAATCCATTCGCAGCGATCCACCCCGCAGGCCTCCTAGCCTAATGATTGCTGCAGAATTCTCCTAATGAATCTTGTGAATCTTGTAATATATGCGACGTGCATTTAAGCCAGGTCGACCTCAACCTCTTCGTCGTTCTGGAAGCGATTTATCGCGAGGGCAACATTACTCGTGCCGGCCAGCAGTTGAACCTCACCCAGCCTGCCATCAGCCATGCCCTGAAGAGACTGCGCGACCTTCTGCAGGACCCGCTTTTTGTCCGGCGGGGAGCGCACATGATGCCGACGCCGTTCACGCGAAACATGATCGAGGAAGTGCGGCAAGCACTGCAAATCCTTGAGATGAACCTCGGCCAGAGTCACAGTTTCGACCCCGAACATGCGCGAAGGAATTTTCATCTGTCTTTATGGGAATATCTGGAGACTCTGATTCTCCCGCCTTTGCTGGGGCGCCTCGCCCGTGCTGCTCCGGGGATGTCGATTACAACATCGCGAGTCAAGCGGAGAGACCTCGAGACTGAACTGGCAAGCGGTTCGCTCGATCTGGCCATTGAAATTCCGATGACCACAAGCGATCGCATTCGGCAGAAGTGGCTTTTGAACGAACCCTACGTGGTTATGGCGAGGCAGGGACATTCGGCAATCGCGGGCAAACTCGATCTGGATACGTATTTGAAGCAACGCCACATTCAGGTTTCATCCCGGCGCCAAGGTCCCAGCTTCATCGATGTCGAACTGAGCCGACGAGGCCTGCGGCGACAGGTGTTTCTGCGCAGCCAGCACACCTTCGCGGCCTGCATGGTGGTAAGTAAGACAGACATGCTGCTTACTCTGCCCGAACGGCACGCGCAGCTGCTGAACCTGGGTTTGGTAAGCCAGGGCGTGATGAACCAGTTGCATCTTTTCCCCCTCCACGCGCCTCGTTTGGAAGCCCACCTGTACTGGCACGAGAGTGTGGAGAATGATCCCGCAAATCGGTGGCTGCGGGACGAAATCGAGAAGATCTTGGCCGTGGCACCGAAAGGACCGGGCAAGCGCACCGGCGAACGGCGCCGGCACTCAGCCGCGGCCTGATCTCAACTCGTACGAAAAATAGTCACCCAAAGCACCCGCAATCACTATTGGCACGGCGTTTTAGACTGCTGGCGATTCTTTCTTGCCCGATTTGCTTTCAGTCGTTTTCTTGCAGACCTGTCCGCGTCAACCAGCATGGCGATCATTCGGCACGCTGTCCGAATGGCGGAGTTCCCACTGCTGGGGCGATTCGTGAAATCTTGCGGTCTCAACGTCAGCCGGGACTTGCATCCGGCGGCAGCTTTTCCACGATCGAGAGAATCGCCGCGATTTTCGGTCCCGCTTGTGCGCTGCCACTGTGCAACCAATTCTTACGTGGACCTCGACTCCCTTGACGATTCGGTTTCATAATTTTCTGTCAATGGGCCTTCGACTACAGTAACTTTGAAGCTGTTTCGAAACGTATAATACTCATCCATCTACGGAAATTAAAATGCGCGTTCAATTCATGACCGCAGTCATTCTTGGACTCACTTTTAGCCCTGCGGCTGTTTTGGTTGTACATTGGGCTCAAGCAACATTTTCAGTGAGCGGAACGATGTCGAACTCCGACAACCCCCAGTTGCCCGCCGCTATCAAAGTGATGTTGCTGAGCGCGAGCCAACCCTTGCTCGCGTACACAGCGAGCGCGGCGAGGAGCTGATTGCGAATTAGCTGCTTGGCGCTAGAGCAGGAGAGACGTTTGAACCACCCGAGGCGCTGGTTCCGAGGCAAGATCGGTGACTCGCACAAGTGAAAGTTGCTGGACTGCCGCCCGTGCCGTTTAACTGACCGTGCGGGGTAAGTCCGTCACCAGAGGTTTTCAACTGGAGTGAGGTTTTTTGGTTTAGCGCATACCAATGACCCAGGTCATCGTTCAGCTCGAGCCAAGCTTGAAGACTGGTCATGATGCCGCTCGCCGCCGGTTCTGGTTGGCGATGTCGGGGTTTGTCATGGCTCTGGCGCTGCTGCCCTTTTCCTATAAAGTCGAACGTCACTTGGAGACGGTTGTTCACATCAAGGGCGGAGAATCCGAAAAAGTTGACCGGGAACTGGCGCAGCGTTTCCAGTCTCCGTTTGCCCACCGCCTGATTCTGGTGATCACCGGTATTCCCGATGCGGATTCCGCCAAAGGCGCAGATGCGCTGGGCTTCTTAACGAGTTCATTGCGCGGTGTGCCAGGAGTGTCGGGCGCCCTCTCAAGTGTGGATTGGCCGGATCCTCTGTTCACCGGGAACAATGGCGGGACCTTAATCATTGTCGGCTTGGACCCGCACAATGAAAGTGTCGAGGCGTTGGTTCCTAAACTACGCGCAAAAGCAGACTGGATGGAAGGCCAGCTTAGATCACAATATCCCAACATCAAATTGCAGATCACCGGCGAAACGCCACTGAACTTCGATCTTCGCAAGGTCAGCGCCGATGATGTTACCCATGCCGAGGAGCGAGCGATGCCGGTCACTCTGGTGCTGCTGGTGCTGGCCTTCGGCAGCCTTGTGGCCGCGCTATTGCCGCTGGGAGTTGGACTCCTTTCCATCTCGATGGCGTTGGGTGCGGCGGCGCTACTCGCGCATTATCTGCAGCTATCGATTCTGGTACAGAATCTGGCGACGATGCTCGGCCTTGGCTTGGGCATCGACTATGCCTTGCTGATGGTGAGTCGGTTTCGTGAAGCCCTGGCCGAAGGATATGATCCCGGCCCCGCTGCCGATATTGCTGCCAGGCAAGCGGGGCGTACGCTGATCATCTCGGCCACGACAGTTGCAATCGGATTTTCAGCGCTGCTGATTGTGCCCATTAGCGAACTGCGCTCCATCGGGATAGCTGGCCTGCTGGTCACCGTTTTGAGTGTCATGTTGTGTACAACCATTCTGCCTTGGGCGCTTAGTCTGCTAGGGCATCGCATCAATGTCGCTCGAGTGCGTATTCCAGATGGAACATTCGAAACGCGGGACCCATGCGCGGCGAGTGAGCGGTGGGTGCGGTGGGGCTGCATCGTAACCCGGCGCCCCTGGACAGCTTTGCTTGTCGCCGGGATTCCGCTACTGCTCCTTGCGTCTGAAGCACGGAGGATCTCGCCCGGCATTCCTGATCATGACTCGCTCCCGGCCGCAGCCGAGTCGGTGCGAGCACTGCACACGCTTCGGGGCATGGGGCGGTCTGGCGTCGTGCAGGGTCTCCGAGTGGTCCTGGAGTTGCCCCCGCAATCTCCGCCGCTCTCGCCAGGTGGTTGGCTAGCGATCAGTCGCCTGACGAAACACTTCCAGAGCGATCCCAGAGCAGAGGAGGTCTTATCTCTTCCGACGCTCACTGGAATGTCTGACACTGCGGATGCCGTTAACGATTTGCCAGAACCAATCCGCAAGAGTTTTCTTAGCGGGGATGGCCAGGCTACCTTGATTGAGTTGCTCCCCACTGCCGCTCTTTTGCCCAACCAACAGGTCCAATGGGTTCGAGACGTGCGCTCTTCCGATGTCGCGGCGATGACCGGCGTGCAGGGCGCTGTGCTGCGCGTCGGTGGCGTTCCCGCACTCGAAGCAGACTATGATTCGGTAGTAAAAGAGCGGTTGCCCAAGGTCGTCCTTGGCGTCATATTGGGTAGCTTGCTGGCGCTCCTGATCGGATTGCGTTGTCTATTTGCGGCTGTCAAAGCAATTCTGCTCAATCTGCTCTCCGTTGGCGCTGCATTCGGTGCGTTGGTTGTAGTTTTTCAGCAGGGCCATGGCAGCCAAGTCTTTGGGCTCGACGGACCGACCGGTTCCGTATATCCGATCGTGCCGATTCTCGCTTTTGCCATCGTCTTCGGATTGAGCATGGACTATGAGGTTTTCCTCGTCACCCGAGTCCTCGAAGAACGGCGGCGCGGTCTATCCGAGAAATCTGCTGTGATCGAGGGCCTGGCACGGACGGCCGGGCTCATCACGAGTGCCGCGGCAATTATGATTGCCGTCTTCACCGCATTCACCCTGGGAAGCTTTCTGGTCGTCCAGATGCTGGGCTTTACGCTCGCCGTGGCGGTGTTCATTGACGCTACAGTGGTGCGGATGGTGGTTGGGCCGGCACTCTTGCAACTTGCCGGAGATTGGAATTGGTGGCCCTTTGGCTTGCATGGGGCCACGGCAACGTCCGGAAAAGAACTTGTCCCATAACGGCGGGCACTGGGGATACTTCAGCGAGAGCGCAGTTCCTCGCAACGGTCCTAAGCGATCAGATCTATTTCACTTTCTCTTCTTGAGCGCTCGGCTGGCTGAGCTCAAAGTCCTTGCGTCCAAGATGTGCCTTTGGTGAGCCCGCCTCGATTACAAGAATCGAGGAACCGGGCTGGCCTTGGAGCTTTGCCTCTATCTGCGATGCAGACCAAACGCCGCTGACCTGCCGCAGCCCGTAGTAAATAAATTCCTTCTGCTGCCCCGTCCCGTGGAGCGTCTTAACCACATGCACAGGGTACAAGATGTTGCGGTCAATCCACGACGTTACCGAATCATAGTGAGACCGATCCTGAGTGCCAGACATGCTCTTAAGGACGAAGCAATCCCTCGCGCCATACTTTTCCGGCGCCAGGAGTTTCTGATTCTTCCAGAAGAACTGGTTCTCTACCATATCTTCATAGGAGAAGTCGGTTCCCACGATTGGGTCTTTCCAGTGTTCGAATGGCAACACGCTGGCGGCCTTCTCACCCGGAAGTATTTTCTCGATGGTCAGGTGCCCACTCACGCTCATTTGCAGAAGAAGGCGGGTCTTCTCTGAGCCCGGCCCCGAGATCTCGCATAAGAGACGCAGACCATCGGGAAACCAGTGGGCCTTGGCGGCAAACTTGTAGCTCGTGCGCTTCTCGTTGCCCTCTATCCGTGTGAGTCGCCCAGTCAAGCGGTAATCCAATTTCTCAATACGCTGCCGGGAACCAGTCAGAACTGTCTCCAGATCAGGATCCGCCGCGAAGGCCCGCGATGGATGCACCAGTGACGACAGCACTAGCAAAGCGATGGACGCTTGAATCGCCCGAAAGGCGCTGATTCTTTTCATAATCGGATCGTAGCACCAGCTCGAATCAATATGGAGCAGCCCGCATGAAGAAGGAACCCATAGAGCCACCGCCGCCCGCAGTTTGCGGCTACACCGCAAAGTAAGACTACAGAACCTCTTATCCTTCGACTCATTGCGTTTCTTGATTCACCCTCGCACAGCAGGGCTCGTCAGCCGCTTCAATGTGACTGGCTCATTCTTTTCTGCGCAAAACCGCAAAAACGGCTGAAATCTTTGACGAGTTTCTCTCAGACTCAACCCAGAGCGTGTATTTTCTGTTTTGGACCGCGGTGCCAATTCCGGAATCTCAGAGTCAAGACCCGACTGGAGAGATCATGCTTTCTTGCCGATGACACGCAAAGAGACAGAGACAAAGACCGCCGCAAGGTCGAAACACTACTTATGAACAAGCCACACCATTGCGCCGTCATTAGAAATCTCCTAAGAGGAATGTCGTGGTTGTTGTTGACCACGGGATTGGTCAGCATGAGCTGGGCGGAAGGCCCGGAAAATGACCAGGGCGGCGACGCGACCCTCAAACATTTGAGCCTGGAGCAACTTGGCGACGTCGAGGTAACGAGCGCTTCCAAAGAACCCGAACAGGTCTGGCGAACACCGGCCGCGATCTACGTCCTCACCCAGGATGACATTCGACGTTCCGGAGCCACGAGCATCCCGGAAGCTTTAAGGCTGATTCCCGGCGTTCAGGTGAGCCGAATCAATGAGGATCATTGGGCTGTAGGGATCCGAGGATTTGCCGATCAATTCTCCAAGTCGCTGCTGGTGCTGATCGATGGGCGCAGCCTTTATACGCCGCTGTTCGCCGGCGTCTATTGGGCGCTCCAGGATGGAATCATGCTGGAGGATGTGGAGCGCATCGAAGTCATCCGCGGACCCGGGGGCACGATATGGGGTACTAACGCTGTCAACGGCGTGATCAACATCATCACCAAGAATGCGAAGGATACGCACAGCGAGCTTGCCTCTGCCGGCGGCGGAAGCGTTGACCATGCCATTAGCGGGTTCCGTTACGGAGGTGGAAATGGCAAAAATTTCGACTACCGGGTATACGGGAAGGGATTCAGCCGCGGAGCCGAATACGATCCTGACGGCGCCTCGTATGACGAATGGCGATTCGGACAGGTCGGATTCAGGACGGATTGGATCGCAAATGACCGCGACCACTTAACCATACAAGGAGACACCTATAAGGGCGGTGTGGGCGAAAGTGTGGGAGTTGGATCGTTCTCTCCGCCCACTCAACTTATCGAGAACCAAGCTGTGGCTGTATCGGGAGGCAACCTGCTGGCGCATTGGCAGCACGACCTCCGTCAAGGCTCTGACATTCAGGTGCAGACATACTATGACCGGACTTATACCCTCGCACCCCACTATGGAGAAACTCGCAACACGTTCGACATCGACTTCATTCACCATGTGACATTGCCCTGGCGACAAAATTTCATCTGGGGAAGCGGCGCCCGTCTGAGTCCCAGCGAGTTCGTGCAGACGGTTCCCACGCTCGATTTCGTTCCCCATGACATCGCGAATAATGTGTACAGCGGATTCCTGCAGGATGAAATCGCCATTGCGCCCAGCAAGTTTTCGCTGACGGTTGGCTCAAAGCTTGAGCACAACAATTACACCGGGTTCGAGATCGAGCCGAGCTTACGTGCGCTGTGGATGATATCTTCGCGGCAGACATTTTGGGCGGCGGTCACACGAGCTGTCCGCACGCCCTCCCGCATCGAGGAAGACTTTCAACTTACCGATTTCGCACTGGCCAACCCGCTGGCCTACCTAGTGGTCGACGGTAACCATCGACTGAAGTCCGAAAGCTTGATTGGTTTTGAGGTTGGGTACCGGACGTTGGTGACTCCGAAGCTATATGTAGATATTGCAATATTCCACAATAAGCATGACGACCTCATCAGCCTGGGAGCGCCGGTGTTGGCCATCGTTACCACTCCCGCTCCGCCCCACTTCACCGTTAGCATCCCCTACGTCAACGGACTCAAAGGGAATAGCGACGGCTTCGAGATCGCTCCGGATTGGAAGCTCACATCCTGGTGGCAGTTGAAGGCTACATATTCATATCTGAACCTGCATGTGGAGAGTGAGCCGGGCATAGTAGACGGTGGCGGATACGTGAGTTCAGACGAGGGCTCAAGCCCGCACAATCAGGTCACCTTCGAGTCGCAATTCAATTTGCCCAGGAAATTCGAGTTTGACCAGACCTATCGCTACGTCAGCGCTCTGGGGGCGCAAGCGGTCAACAGCTACGGCACGGCCGACGCGCGCTTCAGCTGGTTCTCCTCCCGGCAGATGGAATTTTCGCTGGTTGGACAGAATCTGCTGCAGCCGCGGCACCCGGAGTTCGGAGGCGATCCCGAGGGGCTGGTGGGAATCAAGAGGAACGCCTACGCGCAGATAACGTGGAAGCAGGCTGAAAATTGAGTTTCATCAGGCCACCTCGGAGCCCGGACGCTTTGCGAGGAAAGGCGAAGGATCATGGATGCCGACATGGTCATCCGCGGCCTTGGCTTACGACGGTCTCCGTGGCATGGGTGCTCATTGGACTTCTGATCGGACCGCCGAGCATACAGGGGCAACATGCAAAGCCCACCGAATACGAGGTGAAGGCCACTTATCTTTATAACTTCAGCAGATTCGTCGAGTGGCCGGCTGAGCCCCTGCAAGCCCAAAGCGACTCCTTCGCGATTTGTGTGTTGGGCGACAACCCGTTCGGCCCGGCCCTCAAAGCCACGGTCGCGCAGGAAACCATCTCCGGAAAAAGTGTAGTGGCCAAACAAGTTCCAGCGCCACAAGATGCGATAAGTTGCCGCGTTCTATTCATAAGTTCGTCGGAGGACAAACGGTTGAAGGAGATTCTCACCAGCCTCGGTACGGCAAGTGTGCTGACGGTCAGCGATCTGCCCAACTTCGCGCAACGCGGAGGCATGGTGCAGTTCATTTTGGAAGGCAACAAAGTACGTTTCGAGGTGAATTCGTCCACCGCTGAGCGGGCTGGACTGACTCTGAGTTCCGAACTGCTAAAAGTGGCAGTCAACGTAAGAAGAAGCACGCAGCTCGGAGACTGACTGAGAATGTTCACCGTTCGGGATTATTCGATCCCCAGGAAGCTGACCTGGATGAACATGCTGGTCAGCGGCACCGCACTTTTGTTGGCGGGAGCGGGATTGTTTGTCTACGATCTGTATAGCTTCCGAGTCGGGACGGCGCGGGACCTCGGAGTCCAAGCCCAGATTATCGGATCAAATTCGATCTCTGCTGTGTTATTTGACGATCCTCATTCTGCCGAGACAACGCTCTCCGCCTTGCAAGCCGCACCTCACGTCATGTCGGCGGAAATCTATACGCTGGACGGCTCCGCATTCGCGGGGTACTGGCGGGATCGAAAGGAATCTCCTCCGGCTCCGCCCACGATCCCAGCCGGTCAAACTGAGGCCTACCGGTTCCAGAATGGCCGGGTCGCATTAGTCCGGTTAATTATTTTTCATGGCAAGCCGGTCGCCATGGTGTATATGCGCTCAGACTTGGGAGCCATGCACGACCGAGAAAAAACCTTCGCGATCATTGTTGCCACGGTGTACCTGATGGCGTTGCTGGCGGCGATGTGGATGTCATCGTCTACACGCCGGTCCATTGCCGAGCCCATCGTGCGTCTGGCGGAGACCGCCCAAATTGTATTGCGGGAGAAGAATTATTCGGTCCGGGCGCCTGCCAACGCGGGCCGCAATGAGATCGCGGTTCTGATCACATCGTTCAACGAAATGTTGGCGCAGATTCAAGAACGGGACGCAGCTCTGGGAGAAGCCCGCGATCATCTGGAGCAACAAGTGCAGGAACGCACCGCACAGCTTAATGCCGCGAATGCGGATCTCGAAGCTTTCTCGTATTCCGTTTCCCACGACTTGCGCACTCCTTTGCGCCACATCGGCGCTTTTTCTCAGATCCTGAGTGAGGAATATGGTTCGAAGATGGAGCCTGATGCCCTGAAGCACCTGAACCGAATCCTGACCGGGGTAAGGAATATGAGCCGGCTTATCGACGACTTACTCCACATGGCCCAGATCGGACGCAAAGAACTGATGCGTGTAACCACAGACCTGAACTCGCTGCTGAAAGTCGTGGTCGCGGATCTGCAGCCCGAGTTCGAGGGCCGTCGAATCGATTGGCATATGGGGGATCTGTCTGCTGCGGAGTGCGATGCCGGCCTCCTGAAACAAGTATTCGCTAACCTGATTTCGAACGCCGTCAAATACACCCGGCGGCGGGACGTCGCCGTTATTGAAGTGGGCCAGGTCGAGGAAAATGGTGCGCCTGTGATCTTCGTTCGAGATAATGGCGCGGGCTTTGACCAACGATACGCGGACAAGTTATTCGGCGTATTCCAGCGTCTCCACCGGGCCGAGGAGTTTGAGGGTACTGGCGTGGGACTTTCCACCGTGCAACGCATTATCAGGAAACATGGTGGAGAGATCTGGGCGAAAAGTGAAGTGGACAAAGGCGCGACTTTCTTCTTTGCGCTTACGGCAACAGGACGAGGTCTTGCCCAGGCAAAAAAAGTCGCGAGCGGATCATCAGGGTCATAACCGAGGGTCATGATGGCTGCTTGCGTCGCGGTTAAAAAGAACTGCAGCCTGGTGGTGGTGTCAGTGGCAATATAGGCCGGCAGGCCGGACTCCGTCGTCCATATACCATTGCACGGCGGCATCAGAATTTGCCTCTTTGATCGCATCTGCATCTAGCTTCGAGGTTGTCGCCCATCTAAAAGCCCACTGTGATGAGATGTGCGCTTCAGTTGCATCTCATTGAGATCGTCCGCCCATGATCTCCTATCCATATTCTTTCCGGTCATGTGTCGTCTTTTCGGTTCCGATTCCGATATTCACAGCAGAGACGAGCAAGGTGGGCGGCCTACCGTAAAGGCGAGGATCGGCTGGGCCATATTTCGCGCACCTGCTCCAAATGTGAAACGTTTTCATGTGGTCTCGCACCATATGGCAGGAGATCGGGCTGTGGGCTCCTGAAAGAAAATTTCCTGGATCGATGACACGCTTGCCCGGTGCTTACCTTTATTAGCTAGAGGCAGTTGCCATTGGACTTGTCTCAGAAGAAGAGGAAGAAGAAGGAGTGGATTATGTCTCCCTTTGTGAAATTAATGATCGCCGGCTGGACCACCGCAATTGCCATGATCGGATGTTGTGCCCTTTACCAATCCGGCAGCCTGCTCAAGATTTGCAAACGCATCGCGTTGTGGCTGGAAACCTCGGCTCCGCACGCTCGAAGAAAACTTGCAAGCGGAGAGCGAGGACGTGGCTGACCGCACACGAGCATGACGCCTATCGCCGGACGGGTGAGCACTCGACAAGAGTATCGTCTGGACAAGCAGAGCGAGCAGATTAACCTGTGGGATAGGATCGAAGAAGTCCGCCAAATCGCGGCGCTTCGCTACCTGCGCTTGATGATGAATACCGTCTTGTCGTCAATGACATCATTTTCACCGATTTGCTGTAAGCGTTCATCGCGCTTGACGGCATAGTCAAGCAACGCGTTACAAATTTCGCGGGCTGGCTGGTCTTTGTGATCCCGCATCACGCGCGCGAGCTGGGATCGTTCCTCGTCATCATTTCCGTCGTAGACTCCGTCGGTATAGAGGAAGAGTATGTCGCCGGAGCTCATCAGCGTGATCTCCGCCACATCGGAGGAGTTCACCTGCCGTTTTCGCAGGCTGATCGAGAAATATTTGTTCCGGTCTGGATGATCTTCGGGAATTTCCAGGCCTAGTGGAGGAAACCGCACCATTCGAGCCTGGCCGATCTCCATAAACTTGCCGAACTCGTTTGAGAAAACCAGCGGCGGCGGATGCCCAAAATTAACGAAACGAAAAAGTCCTTCGGGACGCATTTCGCCATAGAGCATGGTAGCGATTTCGCGCGCGCTGTCTTTGGGATTGCGTCCGAGCGCGTTGCGCGCAGTGACGGACTGCGCCAGCCGCAGATTGATTTTTTCAAAAAACCCTGGCGTAGTTTTTCCATAGCGATCAAGCTCCACCAGCATTAAAGCATGAAAGGTATCGTGGACGGTCGATGCAATTTTTGCCGAGATGAGGCCGTGCCCCTGCGCATCCACCAGCAGCACGCCGGCCGTGGTTTTCAACTCTGGAAGATCTTCCGCGATACGCGCCTGCTCGGAGCTTTTCGCTTTTCTGTATTCGAGAGCTGTTGATGGATCGTGGTTCAGCCGATTTTCCAGCCAGCAAACATGGTCATCCACCATATTGCGCGCCGTTTGCCCAGCCGGCAAAGGATCAAGATAAAGCTTCGCAAGTTTGAGCGCCCGGGCGATGCGGCCATCGATGTTGTAGCGCTGCTGAAAGTTGATGTACTCGAAGAGGTCGCCGCCAACCGTCCCCGCGGGAATGGAGTCGCCGTACATATCGATGCCCGCCAGTTGCGGGATCGCGCCTTCGACCGGCATCAGTCGCTTGCGAAGATATTCGTCGATTGTGGGTCCGTATGATGGTTGAGTCATGGCCAGAGATTTACGTCGCCTATGATATTGATTATCGGTCGTAGCCTTGTGTTGTGGCAAAGGAATCGGCCTGCAAAAATTCTGCCGATCGGCAGAAAGTCCAGATCACGAACCCTGAGAGGTTGGCACCTTTTCTTCGCAAATAAAAGCCACCAAGCTCGACCTTGTTCTAGTGCTATCTCTCTGTCGCTACGGTGCACTGGCGGGGATTCAAGATCGACCAATAGTCCCAAAAAGTTTCGTCCATGGCGCCGAGGCGGAGGCGTCGATCTATACCGACCGAGATGCAGTCGATGAGCGAGAACGACTTCGAGCGTTTGGTGAACACGGCGCAAACACGCCTGGGACAATTTTTCGTGATGCCGTAAGCCTTTGATCAACTTCCCCGTTCTTTCCTTTAAGATTGCCGGACATGCCTGTCGAAAGGCCGGCTTTCCGGACGTCATACGTTCAGAGACATATAAAAACTGTTTTCCAAGGAGAAAGAAAATGCAATTTGCACTGTTGATTTACGAATCGCCGGAGGCATTCGCCACACGAAAAGGCGATGGGGCCAACTCCTATACGAGCGCATGGCGCGCCTACCACAAGGCTCTTGTCGAGGCAGGCGTGTTTGTTGGCGGTGATCCGCTGGAAGCGCCGGAAACTGGAACTACCGTAAGAATTAAAGAAGGAAAGCGTGGCGTGCAGGACGGTCCGTACGCGGATACTAAAGAACAGCTCGGAGGCTTCACCATACTCGAACTGTCCTCGCTTGACGAAGCCCTGGAATGGGCGGCGCGCTGCCCCGCTGCCTCATATGGCGCTGTCGAGGTGCGCGTGCTCGCTGCGGAAACCAAGCGCAGGGTCACTGGATGAGCGGAACGGATGAAGCGCAGGTTCATCGCACAGTCGAGCGAGTAGCGCGCGAGTCCTATGGTCGTCTAGTCGCGTACCTTTCCGTTCACACGAAGGACTTGGCGGGCGCCGAAGATGCGCTGAGCGAAGCTTTACTCAAGGCACTGATGGTCTGGCCGCGAGACGGGGTGCCTCAAAATCCCGAGGCTTGGTTGCTCACAACAGCGCGCTACGCGCTCATCGATTTCTTCCGCCATCAGCGAGTGGTGTCAGCCAGCGAACCGAACCTGCTGCTCCTTACGCAGAACTTAGCGGAGGCGACTTTGGAAAGCGACTTCCCAGACGAGCGACTCAAGTTGCTCTTCGTCTGCGCACACCCAGCCATCGATCCGGCGATGCACACCCCGCTCATGCTGCAAACGGTCCTGGGTATTGATGCGGCCCGCATCGCCAGCGCTTTCCTGGTTTCACCTAAAACCATGGGCCAGCGTCTGGTGCGTGCCAAGACCAAGATCCGAGACGGCGGGATACATTTCGAAGTCCCTGAACGCCATCAATTGTCGCAGCGGCTGGATGCGGTCCTGGAAGCGATTTACGCCGCCTTCGGTATTGGCTGGGACGATATGGCCGGCGCCGATCAGCGCGGACGCGGCCTCGCCGAAGAATCCATCTGGCTCGTGCGAGTGCTTCTTCAACTCATACCTGGAGAAGCAGAAGTTCATGGACTCTTGGCCCTGATGGTCCATTGTGAAGCCCGACGCGCTGCCCGTCGCGATCCCGATGGTCGCTACGTTTCCCTCTCTGAGCAGAACCCCAAGCTGTGGTCTCTTCCCTTAATAGAGGAGGCGGAACGCCATCTGGCAGAGGCGTCCAAATACGCACGTCCTGGACGGTTTCAGCTGGAAGCCGCGATTCAGTCAGTCCATGCCGAGCGCCTGCGCAGCGGCCGAATTGAGTGGAAAGCCATCGTCGGCTTCTACCAACAGCTGAGCCACATATCGCCCACAATCGGCATGCGAACTGGATATGCCGCGGCGCTGGCAGAGGCAAATGCAGCTCAACGTGGACTGGTAGTTCTGGATGCAATCGACCAGGCCGCAGTCTCTGCCTATCAGCCCTATTGGGCGGTTCGCGCCCATCTCCTTCAGCTTCTCGGCAATCACACCGAGTCTCAGCACGCTTACGACCGGGCGATCGGCCTCGCTGAAGATCCTGCAATAAGAGCCTTCCTACTCAAAAAACGCGGCTGATTTTTTCTGCCACTCCTGTAGAAGTCGCCTCAGGTCACCCGTCACCTTCATAGAAACGGCTTAGCGATTAAGAGCTTCGCTGGCTAGAGGTGAATCATGTGCCCATTCTGTTTCGCAACCATGGGACTAATCGTGGCCGGCACGGTCTCTACTGGCGGCCTGGCGGCACTCGCCGTCAAAATATCTCGCAAAAAGAAGAGTTCGACAGAACTCACTCACAACACAAAAGAAAAGGAGCGCTGAAAATGTCAACACGCACAGTTGATAACCCGAAAACAGTCACGCGCGAAGAGTGGCTCGTCGCTCGCAAGAAGCTGCTTACGAAAGAGAAGCAACTTACGCGCGACCGCGACGCAATTGCCACCGAACGCCGCCAGCTTCCTTGGGTCAAAGTCGAAAAGAATTATGTGTTCGATTCCTCGGGCGGCAAGAGAACTCTCGCTGATCTCTTCGACGGACGAAGCCAGCTCATCATCTATCACTTCATGTTCGGCCCCGAGTGGAAAGAAGGCTGCCCCAGTTGCTCCTTCAACATGGATCACACCGACGGAGCACTGGCGCACCTTGCGCAGCGCGACGTTTCCTTTACAGCTGTCTCGCGAGCGCCCATGTCCAAAATCGAAACTTTCAAGAAGCGGATGGGCTGGAAGTTCAATTGGGTCTCGTCCTACGGCAGCGACTTCAACTACGACTACCATGCCTCGTTCACACCTGAACAAATCGCCAAGGGCAAAATCGAATACAACTTCGATCTCATGGAGTTTCCCAGTGCAGAAGGGCCCGGCATTAGCGTTTTCTACAAGGACAAAGATGGGACCATCTTCCACACCTATTCCGCGTACGCTCGCGGCAGCGAGACCACGATCAACACTTACAACTATCTCGACTTCGTTCCCAAAGGCCGTGATGAAGATGGCTTGCCGTTCACCATGGCATGGATTCGTCATCATGATCGCTATGACGACGGCTACCTAGCGGATGCCGACCGGCCATACTGGCCCGCGGTATTGCTTCAGTCCTGATGTCGCAAGTCCTATCCGATTGTGGCCTGTCGTCTCTAGCCCGGGCGATAGGCCAAACCACCGAACTGGCGCAAGCACACAAAGGAGAAAAGTTATGAACATCGCAAATAAGACGCTCTTGATTACTGGTGCCAACCGCGGTATTGGCCGCGCACTCGTCCATGAGGCGCTTAGACGGGGAGCGAAGAGGATTTATGCGGGTACTCGTGGCGCGTTCCAAGTTGCCGATGAACGAGTAACGCCCTTGACACTCGACGTAACCAACGTTTTGCAGATTCAGCGGGCAGTCGCCGAGATCGGCAGCCTGGATGTCCTCTTCAACAATGCCGGCATCGCCATTTACGATGACCTCAGCAATCTCGATGTGCTCGAGAAGCATCTGGCCGTCAACTTTCTAGGGCTGCTCAAAGTGACAAACGCCTTTCTGCCGCTTCTGAAGAAATCCAAAGGGGCGATCGTTAACAACCTGTCTTTAGCCGGTCTCGCAGCCTTGCCGATAATACCCAGCTACTCCATTTCGAAGGCAGCAGCGTTCAATATGACACAGTCGCTCAGAGCGCTTTTGGCCAGCGAAGACGTAAGTGTCCATGCTGTCGTCCTGGGCCCAGTCGACACCGACATGAATCGCGGGTTCGACATCCCGAAGGCCTCGCCCAAGTCCGCAGCCCAAGGCATCTTCGACGGCTTGGAAAAAGGCGAAGAGGAAATCTTTCCTGATCCCGCGTCCCGATCCATTGCAGATGCCTGGCGCTCGGGTCCACTCAAAGCCCTCGAACGTCAGTTCGCAACTTTCGTGCCAGAAGGCGCGCATAAAATCGCGTGACCTCCCATATTTGGTCGACCGAAAGGACTAAGTGGTGACTCAAAGGCGAGAATGCGAAACCGAATGAGCAGAGTCTCACGACGACGATGGGTTATCTGCATCCGGAAACGGCAGAGATCAAAGTTGTCATCGATCGGCTGAATCAGCAGAAGTACGTGATGTAGCAACAGCCAAAAAAACAGCCACAGTTACAAGTAAGTAAAGCGAAGAGAATGGATGGCAGATCAGTGCAACTCCTTGAAAAGAAGTGGTGAGCGCGGTAGGAATCGAACCTACAACCTACTGTTCGAACATCAAACATTGACAACTAATGGTTTCAACGAGTTCCCAATGTGTTTGGTGGTCACAAGTAGGCAGGTTTAGGCGGGGTTGGTATCAGAATTGGTATCAAGTTTTTGACTGTTAATCTGACACTTCATCAGCTCGACATTTTCAAAAGGACACCACCATGGCCGTTCCCATCATCACAATCGTAACCCGGCATAGCGCAACATGCTCGCGCCGTGGCAATGAACAGTACCAACGCTGCGATTGTTGGAAGCATCTACGCTGGTTCGAGAATGGCAGACTGCACTGGAAGGCGACGAAGGAGCGGACGTGGGCCGGGGCAGAACGGGCGAAACAGGCCAAGCTGCATACCTGGGAAGAGGAAGCGATGGGCAAGCCTGCGCCTCGGGCGAAGATGACAGTGGCGGAAGCGGCAGCTCTCTACATCGCCGATAAAAAGCAACAGGGCCTGGATGTGGGCACGATTAGCAAGAACAAACGCACCGTGGATCGTCTCGTAGAATTCTGCGATCGGCAAGGCATTAACTTGCTGACGATGGTTACGTCGGAACACTTGATTGCTTATCGGGCCACTTGGGAATGGTACGAAGCTACGGAATCGCGCAAGAACGAACAGACGCGTCTGAAGTCTTTCTTCCGCTGGGCTCACGCGCACGATTTCACGCCGAAAAATCCGGCAGCGCAGTTGTCGTCCATTAAGGGAGATCGCGAGCAGACCAAACCGTTTGAACCCGAAGAAATGAAAGCGATCGTTGCTGCGATACCCGACAGCGGACTTACAGACTACGCATCGCGCCGTGTTCGTGCACTTGCGCTGCTGATGCGGCACAGCGGGCTGTCTATCATTGACGCAGCCTCGCTGGCCAGGGAAGAATTACAGCAGACCGGCAAGGATGAATATGCGGTCATGCGGCGGCGATTGAAAACGGGCATCCTCGTCACCAATCCGCTTCCGACCGAGGTTGCAACCGAGTTGCTTGCGCTGACGAACTCTAATCCAAAGTACTTCTTCTGGACTGGCAAGGGTAGTGAAAAGACGATCGCCGGGAAATTCACCAACCAACTCCAGAAGGTGTTCGTCAAGGCCGAGATCGCGGATGGCCACGCGCATCGCTTCCGCGACACTGCCGCCGTCGAACTCCTCAAAGCTGGCGTGGATATCCGCGACGTGCAGAAATTCCTTGGCCACAGTTCGCTGGCGACCACCGAGGAAG
>JBAWBG010000394.1:0-2197 GCA_049589695.1 Candidatus Sulfotelmatobacter sp.
GGCTGCGCGAGGCTTGGAGGATTCGTCCGGGCGACGTTTACGATGCTACGTACCTCAAAGGATTTCTGGTTCAAGCGAGAAAATTATTGCCGGCCAGCATGGACTGGGAAGTCACTCCTCATGTGACGGCCATGGCTCGAGACAGGACGGTCGATGTGGATTTGCAATACACGGCGAAGGCGCCGCAGTAGTTTCAAATTGGATCGTGTTTCGGGGATTGGTAAAGCGCCCTGTTCGGAAAACCGAAATTTAAAACTCTTTTGTTGAAATTTCCCCGCGGCGTGTTACATTATGTCGCGTTTTGCCCGAGGCCCTCCCCCAATCAGGACCGGGCACAAGTGGGAACCTGCGCCAGCGGGTTCCCATTTTTTTGTGATTGCCGCAAATTCACACGTTCTTTACAAACCATTGTGTTAAATTGTGCATTCTCACTCTCATAAATCTACATGCCGGAGGCTAGAGCGTTGGGCAAAGACATGGTTCCCAAGAAGATGTTCTTTACCAAGGGAGTCGGAAAGCACCGTGAGCGGTTAACATCGTTCGAGTTGGCGTTACGCGACGCCGGTATAGCTGCCCAAAATCTGGTGCGAGTCTCTTCCATCTTTCCACCCAATTGCAAAATGCTGGCGCGTAAAGAGGGCGTGAAATACCTGAGTCCGGGCGAAGTTGTGTTTGCCGTGGTGGCGGAAAATTCCACACATGAGGCGCACCGGCTGCTGGCTTCGTCGATCGGCGTGGCGATTCCGGCGGACAAGAACACTTACGGATATCTCAGCGAGCACCACTCTTTTGGCGAGACGGAAGATGCCGCCGGGGAATATGCGGAAGAACTCGCGGCGGAGATGCTGGCGACGACGCTGAATGTCGAGTTTGATCCTGACCGGTCATGGGATGAGAAAAAGCAGATTTACCGGCTCTCGAACAAGATCGTGCGCACGGCGAACGTGACGCAATCGGCAGTGGGGGATAAGCGGGGGTTGTGGACGACGGTGATTGCTTCGGCGGTGTTGATTTTTGATTAGGTATTCGGCGCCAAGCTAGACGGTTTGTATTTTGAGGGTCGGAAATGCTGCGCGGTAGAGCCGTTCATCGAGCGAGAGCAGCCGATAGCCGCGAATCTGGGCGTGAGCGCCGATCAAGAAGTCAGCGAGGAGGCGTCGTGTGCCTTGATCACGCTGCTTGCGCCGCCGCTCGGCGTATCCCTGGAAGGCTCGACCAGCCGTTCGCCAGATTGCTTCGTCCAGGTTCCAATCGATCGCGATTCCATTCTCCTCCATGAACGAACTCACAAAGGCTTCGCTGCGCCCGGGTGCGGCGATGAGTTCGGCGAAAACCGGCGCTGCGATTACCAGGGCGCCGCGATTGAAGGCCGCATCGAGGGCTGTTTCAGCAGACTGACTGAGGGCGGGATCGTCGTGCCACAAGGCAATGATCACGTTGGTGTCGATGGCCGTGGTCACTCTTGCCCGGTCATTCGTCGCCGCGCATTTCCCGGAGCCAGCGGGAGATCCCTTTCCTGCCCAAACCGATGCCGGGATTGCCGATCCCACGATACTTGGAAAATGCGCTTCGGCTACGAACCGGACGCACGCGAATGCCGCCTTCGTCGTCCTCAAATATAAGCTTATCGCCGGTGCGGACGCCGAGCATCCGGCGCACCTCAAGTGGAACGGTAATCTGTCCTTTGCTGGTAATGGTGGCCTGCTTTTGCATATCTGCTCTATCCTTACTTTATCACACTTTCCTTACCACGATACGAGGCTGTGTTATACTTATACTTTAGTAACCCCTCAGCCCTCCCGAATGTAACCTTCCGTTAACAGCTTTCCCGTATCATTAGGACTGTTAGGAAACACCTATTTAGACCCGAGGAGTAGTTTTGGATAGCGATACACGTAGAAAAAAGCAACAGGAATTGATGACCGAATTGATTGAAAGAAAGATCCGGCTGCACGCGCAGCATCTTTATGATCAGCGCGGGCAGGAGGAAGGTCTTGCGCTGCAAGACTGGGTGGAAGCGGAGTCGCGGGTGCTCGAGAACAGTATTCTGGCGCCGCTTTACCGGAAGAGCCGTGGGGAAAATCGTTCGTCGGAAGACGAGATTGTTGATTCAGAGGACGGGGAGTTTGCTGCGGCGGAGCCGTGCGGTTCGGAGGCTGGGGCTTAAAGTCTGGCGGCTAAAGCCGCTGTTCCAATC
>JBAWBG010000395.1:0-26248 GCA_049589695.1 Candidatus Sulfotelmatobacter sp.
CCTAAAATCCACTTCAAGAAATTCATTACTTCACCCCTTCATTACGGCTTCTCCAGGTATCAAGCCAATGGTCGAAGAATAGTCTGGGTCGAATATCCAGCAGATGCTGAAGCGTAGACAAGAGAAGCTTCGGCGGTTGGGATTTGGAGAGGAAGGTGTCCACTGCCTTTAACTTGGCCTGGGGCAACGGTCCGTAAGCGGATAACATCATGATGGGGACGTGAGACTTGATGCTCTTCATCTTTGCGGCGACCACGTCACCGTTCATGCCGGGCATCTGGTAATCGAGGACCACGGCGTCCACGGTATGCGAGGCGAACAGTTTCAGGCCATCGTCTCCGCTGGTTGCCTGCATGACTCTATAGCCATCATTTTCCAGCAAGCATTTGCGGCCGATGAGCCCGTTCCAGTGGTCGTCGATGCAGAGAATTGTCGCTTTCCGCCGAGCCATGCTGATTCTCGCAACTTCTAGATTGGCCAGGTTGGTGTTTTACGGAGGCGAGCTCTAGTCCATTGCTGGAAAAAGTTGCCTGACGAAGCAGCGGCAAACTGATTTGACTATGGAAAGAACACACTTTCAAATTACGAACGTCCACTCGGAGAGCAGGTACCATGGCCGGCCATCAGCACCGGAGACGCGTTGCCAAAGCGCAAGACGGGGACGTGTTATGTTGAGCGTTCTTCCGGGAACCCGCACAATTCGGCCCTCGTGCATCTTTCGCGCTTTGAAAATTTCCGATTTCGTGAAAAGATTACAGGTTCGTCCAAATGAGGATCTTCGCTCTTACAAACAATTGGAAACCGGTTCGTTCTTGGCGCGGACACAAGCTCCGGCCTAGCTCCGAGAAACTTGCGGTATGTGCTTTGCTCGCTGCAAGCATCCCCTCGGTGTTCTTCTCCCCTACTGCGCGCGCACAGCAAACTGATCCGGCGAAGCCTGTGGTGGTGCAGCCGGGTGCGCCGGGTGCGCCGAGCAAAACCCTGCCGCCATCGACGCGAGCAACCCTACCGGCACTGTCGAGAGCGGACGTCGACTTCATGCAGGGAATGATCCAGCATCATGCACAAGCGGTCGAGATGACGGCGATGATTCCATCGCATACGCAGAACGAAGACCTGCGTTCCCTGGGCGCGCGCATCAGCAGTTCGCAGTCGGATGAAATCAAGTTCATGAAACGCTGGCTTGCGGCGCGGGGCGAACCGGTTTCGACGGGGATGGCGAAAATGCCAGGGATGAACATGTCGCACGAGAGTTCTCAGGGAACATCTCACGAGTCGTCCCACGAAACATCTCATGAAACATCGTACGAAGGAATGCCACTGATGCCGGGAATGCTTACGCGGCAGCAAATGGAAGCGCTACGGAAGGCAAAGGGTGCGGAGTTTGATCATTTATTTTTGGTAGGAATGATTCAACATCATAACGGCGCGTTGACCATGGTAAAAGATCTATTCGATACTGCCGGGGCAGGACAGGACGCCGAGCTGTTCGACTTTGCGACCGATGCGGATAATACGCAACGAGCTGAGATACGAATCATGGAGACGATGTTGAAGAAAGAGACATTACAGGAGAAACGATGAACCGATTGCGCAGTCTTGCCCTGGGGGTGGTGGGGATCGCTCTTATTAATTGTTTCGTGGTAAACCGAACGCAGGCACAGGCGGCTTCGCCCGCGGCTCCGGCACAAACAGAGGCGCAGAAGCCGGCGACGCCTGCAGCCGATAAGGATGCTGAGGGCGAAGGAGACAATCCATTCGCTCCACAGCCTGCCCCAACATTGCCACCGGGCATGGTGGGATCGGATGCGAACGATCCGCGCGCCGAACTGACCCCGGGAATGTATAACGCGGGTGAAACTTCAATGGGCATGGAGCACCTTCTGCTGCTGAAGAAGCCGGATGCGTTTCAACTGGGAGCCACAGATCCCAACGATCCGAAGGTGGAGACGATCGTTGGACGGCTCGGTATGGGAAACAACAAGAAGATCCCAAAGTCGGCGCACTTGCTGATCGCGCAACTCGCTTTTGCCAACTCGGACCTCGCCTTCGAGGGCAACCACCTTTTCCTGGGAAATTTTTATGGCGTGAGTATCTACGACATCTCGCAACCGGCGAATACGCAACTGCTAACGTCGATGGTCTGTCCCGGCGGGCAGGGGGATGTGTCGGTTTATAAAAATCTGTTGTTCATGTCGGTCGAGATGCCGAATGGACGCCTGGATTGCGGCGTTGAGGGATTTCCACCGGAACCTCCTGCTGCGGACGAAGACAAAGATAAAGACAAAGATAACGTCAGCAATAAAGATCAAGATACAAACGACAAAGATAAAGACGATAAAGACAAAGAAAAGAAGCACCCCATCCCGGTAGCGCAAAAGGATCGTTTCCGCGGCGTAAGGATCTTCGACATTTCCGACATCAAGAATCCGAAGCAGGTTGCAGCCGTGCAGACGTGCCGCGGATCCCACACGCATACCCTGGTACTCGATCCGAACGATAAGGACAATGTTTACATCTACGTCTCTGGGACTTCGTTCGTGCGCCAGCCGGAAGAACTGGCCGGGTGCTCCGGCGAAAAACCGGACAAAGATCCGAATACAGCGCTGTTTCGCATCGATGTGATCAAAGTTCCAGTGGCTGCGCCGCAGGAGGCGAAGATCGTATCGAGTCCGCGAGTATTTATCGATGCGCGTACAGGCGCGCTCAACGGCCTGAATAATGGCGGCACGCATGGGAAGAAGGGTGCGGAGAAGCCATCGGACACCGACCAGTGCCATGACATCACCGCATACTCGGCGATCGGGCTGGCAGCGGGCGCGTGCTCGGGAAACGGAATTCTGCTTGACATCAAGGATCCGGTACATCCGAAGCGTGTGGATGCCGTGAATGATCCGAACTATTCCTACTGGCATTCGGCTTCGTTCTCGAATGATGGCAGTAAAGTTGTATTCACCGACGAGTGGGGCGGCGGCCTAGGGGCGCGCTGCCGGGCGAACGACCCGAACAAGTGGGGCGCGGATGCGATCTTTCGTCTGAAGGACGACAAGCTGAGTTTCGCGAACTACTACAAATTGCCAGCTGCGCAGGGCGATACGGAAAACTGCGTGGCGCACAACGGTTCTCTGATTCCGGTTCCGGGCCGGGATATTGAAGTGCAGGCGTGGTACCAGGGCGGAGTCTCAGTGATGGACTTTACCGATCCGGCGAAACCCTTCGAGATTGCTTATTTCGATCGTGGTCCGATTGACGCAAAAACGCTGGTACTGGGCGGCGATTGGTCGGCGTACTGGTACAACGGCTACATTTATGGTTCCGAGATTGCGCGCGGCCTGGATGTATTTCAACTGACGCCGACCAGGTTTCTTACGCAGAACGAAATCGATGCGGCCAAGACGGTTCAGCTGGCTGACCTGAATGTACAGAACCAACAAAGAATCGAGTGGCCGGCAAAGCTGGTCGTGGCGAAAGCGTACCTGGATCAGCTGTCGAGGTCGCAGGCTCTCCCCGCGCGCCGAATCGCTGTTTTGCAGAAAGCGATTCAAAGCGCAGAGAAGTCGAATATGCGAAAGAAGCAGGTGGCGAAATTACAGGGTATGGCGCCTTCACTCGAAAAGAGTGCGGAAACCGCGAAGACTCCGGCCGACGCAGCGCGGATGCATGCACTGGCGGACGTTCTGAAGAATCCGTCGGCTTGAGCAGGGACGGAAACCTATAAGACAAACTCTCCGGGCTGATGGAACCCGTATGGGCGAACATGAGCTCCGCGGCTGCCCATCTTTGTCTTCGGATGCGAGGGACCGTGTTGCTCTGCCCGCCTAATCGCTTGCGGCATTGTGTTGCGCGACGGGCGTAAAGCGATGCCGTACTTCTTCTGTTTGGACCTCAATGCGTCGACGACAGCCGCGATGCGATTGTGGATGGATTCCAGTTCCGGCGGCCCGGATAGGGAGAATCGTACAGCGCAGGTAGAATAAGTGTGCGCAGTCAGTCCTCCTAAGAGATGATCGTCAACTTCGCCGAGCGGGCACACAACCACAACTGGGAACTGGACCCAGTTGTCCGATCCCTCCTGGATACCGATTTCTACAAGCTCCTGATGTTGCAGTTCATCTGGAAACATTACCGGAAAACGCGGGCGTCGTTCGCCCTGTTTAATCGAACCTCTTCGGTGCGGCTGGGCGACATGTTCGCGGTCGAGGAGATTACCCACCAACTGGAGCACGTCCGGAAACTACAATTTCGAAAATCCGAACTGGTTTGGCTGGCCGGTAACACGTTTTATGGACGACGCGGAATTTTTGAACCGGCATTCCTGGAATGGCTGGAGCAGGACTTCAAACTGTCAGACTATGAGTTGTCCGTTAACGATGGCCAGTTCCAGTTGTCCTTCGAAGGTGATTGGCCTGAAACCACCATGTGGGAACTGTATGCGCTCTCTGTCCTGGATGAATTGAGGACGAGAGCCAACATGAAAAAGCTGGGCGAGTTCGGGCTTGATATTTTATATGCTCGGGCGAAGACGAAACTCTGGAGCAAAATTGAGCGCCTGCGCGGTGTGCCCGGCCTGAGCGTGGCGGATTTTGGAACCCGCCGCCGACACAGCTTTCTGTGGCAGGAGTACGTGGTCAAGGCGATGGCTTCCAATCTGGGCGGCGGCTTTGTTGGAACCTCGAACGCTTTTCTCGCCCATAAGCACGACCTTGAAGCGATTGGAACGAATGCACATGAAATCCCGATGGTGCTGGCCGCGCTGGCAAACGATGACGAAGCCCTGAAAGCTTCTCAATACCATGTGCTCGATTTGTGGCAGCGCACCTACGAGGGCGCGTTGCGGATCATGCTCCCCGACACGTTTGGAACAACTCAATTCCTGAAGAACGCGCCGGAGTGGACGGCAAACTGGACCGGCCAGCGCATGGACAGCAAAGATCCTTACGTGGCGGGTGACGAATATATCGAATGGCTGAAAGGACGAGGCCGGGACCCACGTGACAAGATAATCATTGCCTCGGACGCTCTCGACGTCGATGAGATCATCGGTCTGCACGCTTATTTCGGCGGAACGTTGAAGGGGGGTGCGACCGCCCAGGAATTCCGCGCAGCTGCGGACTTTGAAGATCGGGGAAAGTGGAGCCCGGGCCGCCGCATTCGATTCAGCGCCGGTTGGGGGACTCTACTGACCAACGATTTTCGCGGCTGCGATCCAAGAGGCGGCAGCGAATTTGACCCGATCAGCCTGATCTGCAAAGTGTCCGACGTGGAAGGACGGCCGGCAGTGAAGCTCTCCGATAATTACGCTAAGGCGCTCGGTCCGGCGGCGGAAGTCGAACGTTACCGGCGCGTGTTCGGCACGGCTGGAATGACAAATGTTCCCACAGTTGCGTGAGGCACGTGTAGTTGCTCTCGCAAAAACATCCGAAGGCTTTTTAGCGAAAACGAAGCCACACCGGTCAGCAGAATAGTGCCCAAGAAGCTCTTGCGGCGTATCACTTACATGGCTTTTATCTGCTCCATTCGAGGGCGCAATACTTCACCGCCGCTGCACCCTTATTACTGCCCGTGCCCGGCTGTCCACTTCAGTCCCGGTCTTCCTCACACTATTCAGGTTCCTTGGGAAGCCGGACGACCCCGTGGATCGGCTGCGGTCCGAAATGATTTGTTGCCTCTGATGGGCCAGTCGAGAGATTCGTAAACATCAGCGTGATGTTCGAAATCTCGAGGTCCGGGCCGCCGCCGAGGCAGACCTGTAGCGGCACTGGCCCGCTAAAGGGAGATCCTCCATTTCCCGTTACATCTGCCATTCCGTTCATCTCCAGAATCCAGGTGTAGGTAGGGAAGGGAGTGATGCCGGTTGGGCAATCGGTTTGAGGGGGGTTCCAAACTAGCGTCGCGCCCTTCATTATTATGTGGTGCGTGTGCTGGTGTCGGGAGTCGGTGCTGATCCCAGAGCCGGATCCTAAATCGGAAAACTCCATCGTCAGAGACGCCGAAAAATCTGCCCTTCCGAACGGTTGAAGCCTCAAGGACCACGGGCCGCGAAGTTCCCACGGACCGGCTGTCGGGTTGGCTGACAGTGGATAGTCATTGATCACACCACTGTAGTGCGTGCGCGAGTGCGTGCGCGGCCAATCTTGCGCCGCTGCACTTGCCGCAAGCGCGAGCACGAGAACCCACGCCCCTACCGACCAGAAGAAAGTTTTGCTGTGCATAGTCGCCTCCAGAATTTTTTTGGAATACTGCTCTTGTTAAGCGAATCAGTCGCGCCGCGCGGAAAGCCTCCACCCGAGACTAAAAGGCTGGCTGGGCGGCGCACTTGCATTCCGGCGAGCCGTAGCCCGACACGCCACGCACACACTGAGCGATCGAAGGACATTGAGCAAGCAGCAATGAACGGAACGGGCCGTTTGCGGTCAAATACCTTGTTTTGCCGTTACCATCCGGGGCGTTACAATCGGTGCGCTCGCCTCCTGACTGTTCCCAGGAGAACCAAATGGCCGAACCGACCCTCGACAAATCGCCGTCCGAGATCCCGTCCGAGAGTCGTCTTGATTCCTGGAAGGAGATTGCCCTCTACCTGCACCGGGACGTGACGACCGTCCAGCGCTGGGAGAAGCAGGAGGGGATGCCTGTCCACCGGCACCTGCATCATAAGCGAGGTTCCGTCTACGCCTTGGGTTCCGAGCTCGACGCCTGGCGCCAAAGCCGCAAACTTCGTTTGGACGAGGTACAGGCGCCAGCCCAGGAAGCACCGGCGGATTTGGATGGCCAGCAAACGACTGTTCCGGGAGGACGTCGCTGGTTTGTTCTTAGCGCTGCGGTGGTGATACTCGCCACACTCCTTACGCTTGCCTACGTCGCTACACGGAGCCGCGGAGGGGATGCAGGCCGGCCCAAAATTAGATCTTTGGCAGTCCTTCCCTTGCAGAACTTGAGTGGAGATCCATCGCAGGATTTCATCGCCGACGGTATGACCGAGGAACTCATCGGGCGACTTTCCAGAATTCACGGATTACGGGTTATCTCCCGTACTTCGAGTATGCACTTCAAGAACACGCAGCTTGCATTGCCAGAAATTGCCAGGATGCTTGCGGTCGATGCGATTGTTGAAGGGTCGCTGGTGCGAGAAGGACAGCAGATCCGTGTGCACGCCCAATTGATTCGTGCCGCGACGGATGAGCATATTTGGGCGGGGGAATACCAACGCAACTACAAAAGTATTCTCGAAGTCCAGGGGGAAGTCGCTCGGAGTATCCTTGAGCAGATCGAACTGAATCTCAGCCCTGAAGAACGGACGCGTCTGGTCTCAGGGCGTCCGGTCGATCCTCAAGCTTACGAAAATTACCTGAAGGGCCGTTACTACTTCAACCAGCGAACCGAGGATGCCCTCCACAAAAGCATCGCGTCGTTCCAGCAGGCGGTCACGAGCGACCCCGGCTATGCTCCGGCCTATAGCGGGCTGGCGGAGGCCTACGCCATGCTCGGATTCCGCGGTGGTCTGCCATCCAAAGATGCTCTCTCGGGTGCCAAGAAGGCAGCTCTGAAAGCGATCGAACTGGACGACTCATTGGCGGAGCCGCATGCCTCTCTAGCGTTCATCGCGGAGACCTATGATTGGGACTGGCCCGGCGCCGAGAGGGAGTACCAGCAGGCTTTGGAATTGAATCCGAGTTACGCCCAAGCTCACAACTGGTATGCCGGTTACCTCACCTACACAGGACGATTCAATGAGGGAATCGCTGAGGCTATGCGTGCGCGGGAACTCGACCCTTTGTCCCTGCCTCTGAATAACGCTTTGGCGGGGAGATTGCTGGCGGGAGGACGTTATGACGAGGCGCTCGGGCAAGTGCAGCGAACCTTGGAACTGGATGACCACTTTGCCCCGGCTCACCAGACTCTGGGCTGGATATACCTGCATAGCGGAAAACAGAAGGAAGCCATTCGAGAGTTTCAACATGCTCTGGAACTCTCCGGAGCGGAGGATACGGATATTCAGCTGGACCTGGGTTTTGCCTGTGCCGTGTCGGGGCAGCGGGAGGAAGCAAGAAGAATACTGGTGAAACTGGAGCAGATGCACCAACAAGGCCTCGCTCCGTCCGCTTCAGTCGCAATTCTATATGGCGCGTTGGGTGAAACGAGTGAGGCTTTCGCGTGGCTGGAAAAGGCTTACGAGGAAAGAGACCCTCAACTTACTTACCTCAAAGCGGGCCGCAGATTCGAGCCGTTGCGTAAGGATCCGCGATTTGGACAATTCGTACGGCGTGTCGGGTTATCCGATTAAGGCACCAAAAAAGAACGTTTCGTCACGCAATCGCCAAAGAGAGCTGAAAGCTCAGGCCTCGACTCTGGCAAAACTCGCTCCGCCGCATATTGCTGCTCACAAACTCAAAGGACCAATACGCGGGTCGAATTGAGGATCAGGGATTCCGGTCACCGTTTTTCGGTAGCCGATTCTAAGGGATTGAGACTAAAGGAATGGCGGAGAGGGAGGGATAAAAACCCTCACGTTTTCCGTTTACCCACCGATACTGGTAAAACAGGCACCTGACCCTCATAATCCGCGACTGGTGCGGCATTCGTCACGGTAGCGTTCGGTAGTCCCCGGTAGTCCTCGGGAGCGCGCAAATCACCACGTCTTAGTAAAAACAGTAAAACGTGATCTGCGGCATTTATGAGGAACGCCGTCGCGCCAATGCCAGTTGTTTTTCCGCAGACCGAAACAAAGGAGCGAACTTCTTAAAATTGTATCCGGCTGACGTATGCTTTACGTGGAACGCAAGAGCGGTGTTCCACTGCGAATGCTAAGTGCTCCGATTTGTGTCTTGACAACGCACTCGCACCGGATATAATTAGATGGATGTCTAATTACATAGACATCTAACCATTCTGTGAGCAGCAACAAAACATTCCGGGCGCTGGCTGACCCAACCCGTCGAGAAATCCTAGGCCTCCTCCGCCACGGTGAAATGACGGCCGGGGCTCTGGCTGAAAAGTTTGATATGACCAAGCCTTCGATGTCGCATCACTTCGCGGTATTGAAGGACGCAGACCTCCTTACCAGCCGTCGCGAAGGGCAACAGATTTGGTACGGACTGAATACAACTGTGGTGCAGGACCTCATGACATGGACCATGCACCTAATTGCCGACGGCAAGAAGAGCCGAGGTAAACAACAATGACTGGCAAATACTATCTCGTTGGAATGTTGCTAACCGCAGCAGTACTGGTGGCAACCCTCGTGGCGTACCCCCACCTCCCACCTTCGCTTGCCACGCATTGGGACATACACAATCAGCCCAACGGCTACAGTCCGAAATGGGCACTTTATCTCATCGGTCCCGGACTCATGGCCGGAACGATCCTTCTCATGTATTTCCTGCCTTGGCTCTCGCCGAAACACTTCGAGGTGGACAGCTTTCGGCCTACCTATCTTCGGATCATGCTGATTCTGGTCAGCCTGCTGGCTTATTTCTATGCTGTAATCCTTTGGGCTGGTGTCGGCCACCCGTTAAATGTGGGTCGGGCGATCGTTGGCGGAGTGTGCCTGCTATTTGCATTGCTGGGGAACGTTATGGGGAAGATACGTCGAAACTTCTATATCGGCGTTAGGACTCCGTGGGCACTAGCAAACGAGCGAGTTTGGAATGCCACTCATCGCTTTGCGGCGAAGACGTTTGTCGCAGGTGGCCTCGCGGGCTTGGCGCTTACGGCAGCCGGACTGGATGGTTGGCCGACATTTGTCGCTCTGATGGCCGGGGCGCTTGTTCCCGTCGTGTATTCGCTGGTTTTTTATAAGCAGCTGGAGCGGCACGGGCAGCTTTGAAGCCTACTCTCTAGTGCGGCCGCGAGTAGGAGTGATTGTTGTCGTTAACAGATGGAACGCCCAATGTGCACGGAGCGAAGCCAATCGCTCCTCGAGAGTGCGAATGGAAGCATGGCGACAGTGGCTACTCGGCGGGAGAAACAATCGTGTCCGATGAAGCCCGACAAGAATCGACTTGACTCCGACCGGCCTTCTCATGGAAGGCGATTACACTCAAAACCCTCAATGAGCGTAAGCCGCGAAACTAGCGGATAGTAAAATCGATGGTAAAAAGCTCTAGAAATCTAGATTTTTAGGGACAAAACAAGGTAATGGCGGAGAGGGAGGGATTCGAACCCCCGATACCCTTTCGGGTATGCCGGTTTTCAAGACCGGAGCCATCAACCACTCGGCCACCTCTCCGGATACTGCTGGTCTAGTTTACACCGACCATTTTGCCATGCTAACCGCGCGAATCAGGCGGCGAGGCTAGTGAATCAGGCCGAAGGCGCGGGAATGAAACTCCATGACCTCGGTGAAATGGGACAGGAAATAAGTAAAGCTGTGGTCGCCGGGGTACGGATGGTATTCATGTTTCACACCCAGCTTCAGCAGCTCTTCGTGCAGAGCAGCGGCACCCTTTTCGAAACCGTAGTTGTCATCCTGGCCGCAGTTGAAATAGATAGCAAGTTTCTTCAGGGCAGCGGCGTTCTTCCGGGCGAGGAGAAACGGGTTGTTGGCGTTCCAGTGAGCAACGGCGATCGGATCTCCGAAGACATCCGCCAGCACTTTTCCCAGGGGAGCGCCGGAACGGGCGGCGAGATCAAGTTCCCGGGGCGACTCGGTAATCAGCGCGGCGCTTTGCGCGCTAACGGCTGAAAACATTTCGGGATGGCTGAAGGCGAAACGCAGCGCACCGTATCCGCCCATGGAGATTCCGGTGATTGCTCGATTGCTGCGGCCTTTGGCGATGCGGTATTTCCTTTCGATGAGCGGGATGAACTCCTGCAGGAAAAAATCGCTGTAGCGAACAGAACCGTCGGCGGAGTTGATGTAGAAGCTTCTTCTGCCTTCGGGAGCGACGATAAGAAAATCGCCGAGCTTATGCTGCTGGCGAAGATCGTCGAGCATCGTCCAACCACCGTTGTTGAAAAGCGTTTTCTCGTTATCGCCCAGGCCGTGAAGGAAGTAGAGCACTGGATAGTGTTGTGGAGGGTTCTTGTTTGCGGCGGAGTCGTAGCTGGCCGGTAGGTAGACGCAGTAATGGACTGCGTATTTGAGAATCCGGCTGTTGATAACGTCGCATTCGATGCGGCTCTCAGCGTGAACTGATAATGAAGCGATGAAGGTTATGAAAACAAGAAAGATTCGAAGACTGCTGCGCATCGATTCAGTTTACTCGTAGCGCAGCGCTTGCACGGGGTCCAGGCGTGCGGCACGGGCGGCCGGATACAGGCCAGAGATGAGACTTACGGCGAACGCAAACACGAGGGCAAATGCAACCAGCCACCAGGGCACCGCCCAGAAATGTTCGGGCGGAAGAGACTGACGCTTGAGATAGACATTGGTGCCCAGGTTGATGACTTGTCCGATGGCCCAGCCCAGGACGACCCCGACAATGCCGCCGAGAATGCCCATAGCACCGGCTTCCGCAAAGAACAGTTTCTTCACGTCGCCGTCGCTGGCGCCGATGGCTTTCATAATTCCAATCTCGCGGCGCCGCTCCAGGATGGCCATCACCAATGTGTTTACGATTCCGATGGAAGCAACGGCAAGGGCGAGGCTGCCGAAAATTCCCAGGAACACGTCGAGCACAGCGAAAAATTGCTGCAGACTTCGGGTTGCGTCGAGGATGGAGAAGGTGTTGAATCCCATCTTCTTGATTGCGGCCTCGACATCTCGTATCTGCCCAGGATTTTTTACGCGTACGTTGACGGAAGAGTAGGACGGCTGGTTTTCCGCGGCACGCGAAACTTCTCGCAAATCCGTAGGCTGCATCACATGTAGACTCTCGGCAAGTTTGAGCGGGATAAAAACCCGGGCGCGAGTTGGACCGCGCATGCTTTCGGGATCAAGATCAGCGACGCCGACTATTTTGAGTTGCAGTTCTCGGGAAACAACGGAATAGCTGGCATCGGAGGTGGGCTGATCGACGGTAACTTTCTTGTCTGGTGAGGTTGAAGCGGCACTCGGAGTCGTCTCCCGCTGCGCGTAGCGCATGGTCAATTCTTTGCCCAGAAGCGGAGCAGCCAGTTGCGCCACGTTAGTTTCGTCTACGCCAGTCTTGGGCGTTTTGCCTAATAACTCCTCGGCGAATGCTTTTTGAATGACTGCTTCGGACGCCATGTCTGATGAAAAGAAGCGGCCCTGCAGAGCGTCGAAAGCATCATTGGATTTTGCGGAAGAAGGCAGAGCGGCGATCATTGTCAGGTGCGGCTTGTCTTCGTAGCGCAGTTCCGTGATGAAGCGAATGTCAGGATAAGCTTCGAGAACATTCGGCAGGTGCTCGATTTCGAGGCGTGTGGGTTCGTCCAGGATGCGACTTTCACCGGGCGCAGGTCCGCCACGATCTTCGTTGTGTCCAAAGTTGCGCAGGTCGCGTCTGGATGTAACGACAACCGTATCGAACAAGCCGGACTTCATGAGACGACGCGATGCTAGTTGCTGCAGACCGATGCCCAGAGACAGCATCGCGACTAGAGACGCCACTCCTACGGAAATGCCGATGGTGGTCAGCGAGTTTCGCAGAACGGATTCCCGCAAGTTGCGCAGGGCCAGGTCGGCGAGATCGGGCAATTTCATGTGCGCGCCTCGGCCGATACAACTGGAATTTCTTCGGCAACCAGTTTTCCATCTGCCAAGAAGATGAGGCGCTGCGCGTAACGTTCCGCCAAGGCACGCTCGTGCGTGACCATCACAACCGTCATGCCTAATTGCTGGTTGAACTGGCGGACCATGTTCATGATCTCGGTTCCAGTACGGCTGTCGAGATTGCCAGTAGGCTCATCGGCGAGCAGGAGCTGCGGTCGGTTGATGAGCGCGCGAGCAAGTGCGGCACGCTGCTGCTCTCCGCCTGAGAGTTCGCTGGGACGATGATTCATGCGCGATTGCAAGCCGACTCGCGCCAGCGCCTCCCAGCCCAGGCCGTCGCGTTTTGCGCGTTCGATCTCGGCAAAACGCATGGGCAATTCCACGTTTTCCGCGAGGGTCATGCTGGCAATTAGATTGAAGGATTGAAACACCATCCCAACGGTATGCAGGCGATAGTGCGCCAGCGCTTCGCGGGATAGTTGCGCGAGATCCTTGCCATGAACGATCACGCTGCCTGAGGTGGGACGGTCCAAGCCTGCAATCAGGTTCAATACTGATGACTTGCCCGAGCCGGAACTGCCGAGGAGAGCCACGAATTCTCCAGAGCGAACTTCGAGAGAGACGCCATCGACGGCGCGGATCACGGACTCGCCCATACGATAGTGCCGGCAAAGATTTTCGACTCGAATTGCGGCAGCGCCGTCTGGTTGCGATCTGCTCTCAGGCATGCGCTAACGCACCTGTCCCTTCAGTACACCGAGCGCATCCGCCGGCGCGCCGCCGTTGCGTGAGGCAGGGGAATCACCGTTTCCGGCAGCGTCCAGGTCAGCCGAATCTCCCTCGCCGGGTGCGAGAAATAAGTTGTCTTCGATGCCATGCTGTCTGGTATATAGATCGTAATAGCGGCCGTGTGCAGCGTAGAGTTGCTCGTGGGTGCCACGTTCCACGATTTGTCCCTGCTCCATCACAAGAATCTGATCGGCGCGCCGAATAGTCGAAAGCCGGTGCGCAATCACAAATGTGGTGCGGCCCTTCATCAGATAAGAAAGTCCCTGCTGGATCATTTGCTCGGATTCGGAGTCGAGACTTGAGGTTGCCTCATCGAGAATCAGAATGCGGGGCTCGGCGAGAATGGCGCGGGCAATCGAAATCCGCTGCCGTTGTCCGCCGGAAAGCTTCACGCCGCGCTCGCCGACAATTGTGTCGTATTTGTCGGCGAAGGCTTCGGCAAACTCATCCACGCGCGCGATACGGCAAGCGCGCAGAATATCTGCTTCGCTGGCATCGGGCCGCGAAAACGAAACGTTCTCTCGAATAGTTCCATCGAAGAGGAAGGATTCCTGCAGCACAACTCCGAGGCGAGTGCGGTAGGAGTCGAGGCGCACGGTGCTGAGGTCCGTGTCGTCGACCAGAATCGTTCCCTTTGTGGGCGTGTAAAAAGCAGAGATCAATCCGATGGTTGTAGATTTGCCTGAACCCGAAGAGCCGACGAGTGCGGTCACCGTACCGGGATCGGCACGAAAAGAAATATTACGCAGCACGTCGTGGATTCCATCGTAAGTGAAACTTACATTCTCGAACTCGATAAGGCCAACAATGTCAGTCAACAGGACGGAACGCTGAGGGTCCTGATCCTCCGGCCGTTCGCGCATGATTTCCTGCGTTCGCTCGAGTCCCGCCAACGCTTCGGTGAGTTGAGTTCCAATGGAAACGATCTGCATGATCGGCGCGACTAGAAAACCTAAGAGCAATGTGTAAGAAACAAATCCGCCGACTGTTAGAGTGCCGGAAGCGATCTGGTGCGCGCCGACGTACATCGTGACCGCGCCCACCAATCCCAGAAGCACACTGGCGGAAAGACTCATCACCGAGGTAGCGGTGAGGGTACGCATCACGTTGTCGAGCAGACGGTGAACTCCCGCGGAAAAGACTGCTTCTTCGCGCCGTTCGGCGTGATAGCCCTTGATCACGCGGACTCCGCCGAGCGACTCGGTGAGCCGGCCCGTGACCTCGGCAGTAATCTTGCCGCGTTCGCGGAAGATTGGCCGGATGGTCGCAAAGGCTTTGTTGAGGGCAACGCCGAAACAGACGAACGAGCCAGCGGCGATTAGCGTCATCTGCGGGCTGGTGCGGAGCAACAAAATCAGCGCAATTCCTGATGTAACGAGGCCACCGGCAAAATCGACCAGGCCTGTACCGAGGAGATTGCGCACGCCCTCCACGTCGCTCATGATGCGGGAGACCAGCGCGCCGGTTTTGTTGGTGTCATAAAAAGCTACGGGCAGGCGCGAGATATGAGCCTGCACCTGTTGGCGCAATTCGGTGATAAGACGCTGCGCCGCCTTTGATAATGATTGCGTTAGCGAAAAAGAGGTGACGCCCTGCACCAGAGTGGCTCCGAGAACGAACAGAACCAGCGGCCGCAACTTGTCCATATGGTGTTTATTAATGACGGTGTCGATAAAGAATCGCGTGGAATAGGGCAGCACCAGCGCCGCGACGCGATTAATTACCATCAAAGCGAAACCGAGTGCGAGCAAGCCCCGCCGGGGACGCATCAGCATCCAGACTTCCGGCAGGATCGCGCGGAGTCTCTCAACCTTAGGGACTTTTTGGAGTGGTGTGGGGTCTGTACTCAATCTATTGTTGGACTCCGCCAAGCATCGTTTCGCTTCATTATTACTGCATTGTGACACGTTCTGGGCCGTCGTTGTATGCTCGGGGCGTGGCACGTCCGACTTCTCCGGAGCATTCTCCAACTGCGGGTCTGTTGGTAGGGTTGATCATCACGCTGGCCGCGGTGGTCGCCTACTCGGCATACATCACGTGGCAGATCGCGGGTTTGCGGAAGCTTCAATCGGAACTGATTGACCGCAATCGCAAGGATTCGCTGCAGTTGTTGCGCATCCAGAACGACCTGAATGTGCTTGCAGTCGCCATGCGCGACATGATCGACAATGATGAACCGTACCCGCTTACCGCGTGGCAAGCGCAATTCCAGCGGATTCGCACTGATCTAAATGATGCCATGCACCTCGAAGCCAGTTTAGCTTCTACGAGTCGCACGCCTGAGCAAAGCATTTCTCTCAACAGCTCTTTGACACAGTTCTGGGATGCGGTCGACCGGGTATTTAGCCTGGCTGGCTCGGGAAAAGATAAAGACGCGAGAGAGCAGATACAACTCTCTCTGCAAGCGCGCCAGGAGGCGCTAAGTACAACTGTGGCTCGGCTGCTGGTGCAGAACAGTGAAAACGAGGAGCAAGCGGCGCAGCGTGTCATTCGGATTTACGGCCGAGTGCAGCGGCAAGTGTTTGTATTTTTGGCGGCGACGTTGGTGGCCATTTTGTTGACTGGATTTTCGATGATCCGCTGGAACCGGCGGCTGTTTGCGCGCATGGCAGAACTCTCTGAGCGCCGCAGCGAGCTCGCACAGAAACTCATTGCCACGCAGGAGTCGACGTTGCGCTATATTTCGCGCGAGTTACATGATGAGTTCGGCCAGATTCTTACGGCCATGGGAGCGATGCTTGGCCGCGCTGGGGCTCATGCCCCTGAAGGGTCGTCTCTGCGCAGCGACTTGCAGGAAGTTCGGCAGATCGCTCAGGAGACGCTGGACCGGGTGAGAAGTTTATCGCAGGCATTGCATCCAGTTATGCTTGACGAAGCCGGCCTCGAGAGCACACTCGACTGGTACATTCCCACAGTACAGCGCCAGACTGGAATTGCCATATCCTATGAAAAACTGGGCGAACCTTTTGCGGTGGAGGGTAGGGCTGCGGTACAAATCTACCGCATTTTGCAGGAGGCGCTGAACAACGTGGCGCGACACTCCGGAGCAAAACAGGTTTGGGTGCGATTGCGCTTTATGCCGACGGTTCTGGAGCTGGAAGTAGAAGATCACGGCGCAGGTTTCAATGGGCAACCGGCGAACCATGGAATTGGGGTGGTAGCGATGCGCGAACGTTCGGAGTTGATGGGAGGACGCATTATCTTTTCCACTCCCGGTGATGGCGGTACGGTGTTGCATCTGAAGGTGCCGCGGGAAAGAGTAGAGTCGCGGGAGAAGGATTCGAACTGACGCTGATGCAGACCGCAGATTAAGATAAAAAAGATTGAATACGATATGACAAAAAAAATTACGGTATTGCTGGTGGATGACCACGGTCTGGTGCGGCGCGGGTTTCGGCGGATGCTGGAAGACGAACCCGACATGACCGTTGTTGGCGAAGCCGGAGATGGCGAAGAGGCGATCAAGTTGGCGCGCCAGTTGCAGCCGAAAGTTGTAGTCATGGATTGCGCATTGCCTGGGATGAATGGGCTTGACGCTACGCGGCAGATTCTGGAAGACCTGCCGGAAACCGCGGTACTGATGCTCAGCATGCATTCTGAGAATACCTGGGTGCGGCAGGCCATCGACGCGGGAGCCAAGGGATATATTTTAAAGAACGCGATGAATCTGGAACTCGGTCCCGCCGTAAGGCGAGTCGCTCAGGGAGAAACGATTTTTGATCCGCAAATCGAGCAACAATCGCCTCTCAAAGGCGAACGCAGCAGCGGTCTCACTCCGCGTGAGCTTGAAGTTTTGCGGATGATTGTGGATGGTAAATCGAACAAGGAAATCGCATCGGAGCTGGATCTCAGTGCCAACACGATCGCAGTTCATCGAGCCAACATCATGAACGCGCTTGGCATTCACAAAACGGCCGAGCTTGTCACGTACGCGATTCGCGCCGGGCTGGTGAGCGTTCCGTGAATCGCAGATCGTTTCTGCAGAATATGGTCGGGCTGGCGTCGATCTCCCAGTTGCCGTTGTTGCGGGCGCTGGGCGCTGCAACTGGCTCGGCAGCTTCTCCCGGATTTCGACTGGTCGATGTTACCGCTAATGCAGACATTCAGTTTCAACACAACAGCGGCGCTTTCGGAGGGAAGTTATTGCCTGAAACTCTTGGCTCCGGGTGCGCTTTCCTCGATTACGACTGCGATGGCTGGCAGGACATTATCCTGATCAACGGGACGGATTGGCCCGGCCACAATCAGCGGCGATCGACCCTGCGGCTCTATCGCAACAACCGGAATGGAACATTTACTGACGTCACTACGCGGGCCGGGCTTGATATTGAAATGTATGGCATGGGCGTAGCTGTTGGGGATTACAACAATGATGGCTTTCCCGACATTCTTATTACGTGTGTGGGGCAGAATCGGCTGTTCCACAATACGGGCAAAGGCCACTTCATCGATGTCACTAACACTAGCGGTCTGGGAAAGCGCCAGGCTTTCAGCACGTCAGCTCTTTGGTTCGATTATGACCGCGATGGCCTGCTCGATCTATTTGTTTGCAACTACGTGAAGTGGTCGCCGGAGCGCGACGTATTTTGCAGCCTTGACGGCAAGCATAAATCCTATTGCACGCCAGAGGCTTATCGCGGAGAAACCTGCTGGCTGTTTCATAATCGAGGGAATGGGACATTCGAAGACGTCACTGCATCCAGCGGAATTTTTGATAGCAGCTCGAAATCTCTGGGCGTGGCCATGCTGGACGACAATGCGGACGGATGGCCCGACTTGCTGGTGGCGAATGATACCCAACCCAACAAGCTCTATCGCAACCAGCACAATGGAACTTTCAAAGATGCTGCAGTTGAGGTTGGATTGGCATTCAGCAGCGAAGGCAAAGCCCGAGCCGGGATGGGCGTAGACGTGGGCGATTTCATGAACTCGGGTAGGCCGGGCGTGGCAATCACGAATTTCGATAATGAAATGACGGGGCTCTACGAGCTTTCGGGAAAGACTTATGAAGATGTTGCGGCGCCGGCGGGAGTTGGATTGGCCTCCAAGAACAGCTTGGGATTCGGATGTGCCTTTCTGGACGCGAATCTCGACGGCTGGCTCGACCTTGGAGTGGCGAACGGCCATATCGATGAGACGGTGAGAAACATTCGGGGCAATGTTGGATACGCGCAACCGCCAATGCTATTTCTGAACGATGGCCGCGGGAAGTTTCGCGACGCTGCTGCGGAAATGGGCGCCGGATTCGATCAGCCGAAAGTTGGACGCGGACTAGCGTATGGCGATTTCGATCGCGATGGCGATCTTGATCTGTTGCTGACGACGAACAACGGTCCGGCATACCTTTACCGGAACGACAAACTCAGCGGAAACCGCAGCATTCGGTTTCGCCTGATTGGCACCAAGTCGAACCGTGATGGAATTGGCGCGACGGTGCGGATCGTCAGCGGGGGCTTGAGCCAGTCGAGGATGGTGAAGAGCGGTTCCAGTTATCTCTCGCAATCGGAACTGCCGCTCACGTTCGGTTTGGAGAAACGCGACCGGGTGGAACGAGTGATTATCGCGTGGCCCAGTGGAAGAACGGAAGAGTTCACCAACCTGGCGGCGGGGCGATGCTATGAATGCACTGAGGGTAAGGGCATCTCTCCGCAAGATGGATACTGATTCAGCGCGCCATCGTTTGTAGCGGTGATTTAGGGCGTGCTTGTTATTCCCGACGTGGTGAGGTCGATATCTACCGATTCGCTGACGCGCAAAAACATTGTGCTGGGATTCTTCATTCCCCACTTGGCGTAGGGCACGGCGAAATGGAGGGTTGCCGTCCAATATCCCGGAGCCATTTGGACTTCAGCGGGCACCGTGAGTTCATGGTCGGAGCCGTGGATCGTGAAAATCCCGTGCACGCGCACAGACGATTTTCCCTGAGACACTACGTCTCCTTCGACTCGATCGGGACGGAATGTAATGTCGGGATAGCGGTCACTCTCCAGAACTTCTTTATGCATTTTGCGGTCGCGCATACCGTTCCCGCTCTCGCCGCTCCTTGCGTCGACTACGATTTCGCCGCTAAGTTTGCTTGCAGCGGCAGCCAGGCGCAGCGTACCTCCCTTCAGATGAAATGTTCCGTGAACGGTGTGAAGCACATCGCCTAATGTGAAATTAATGGTTGTGCGCTGGGGATCAAGGTGAAGAGTTGAATCCTGTGCCTCAGCTTCAAATGGCGTGAGTGCAAAATAAACAATCGCGGCCAGAAGCAACCGCAACACGTCACGTCGGCGAAAGGCGTGAGCGGTTTCTCTCATCGGCTACGCAGTGAGCAGTCCCCATCCAAGCGTTAGCCCGTCGGCGGCAAGGTGAATCGGCGAGAGGGCTCCCACGTGCAAAGCCAGCAAGCGCCGGAAAATCTCAGGATGTTTATGAAAGACCTGGAGAGTGCGTCGTTGAACAGTCGGACGGCCATCGAGCGTGAGCATCAACCGGGCCATCAGGGACGGACGTAGCGCCAGACGCCGGTGCGCGGCCTGATAACCGATGAGAGTGTTGGTTTTGAGACAATTCGCGAGCGCCAAGGCCTGGCTGAAAGCCAAACCGAGGCCCTCGCCGGTGATGGCATCGACGGTACCTGAAGCATCGCCGATGAGCGCGACATTTTTTTCCCAGACGCGGCGCAGCGAACGATTGGCAGAGACCCCGCCCCTTTCGACGGAAGCAGACTCAGCCCCGCGCAGCCGCGCACCCAGTTCAGGAAATTCCGCAAGAGCAGATTCCAGGCGAAGGTCAGGATTGGAAGACGCTATTGCGACACAGACTTGGTCATTGCTCACTGCGGTGGCGTATCCCTGGCAGCGTTTTCCCCAGTGTATTTCCATGCGATCGCTCCAGGGCGCTACACGATAGTGGCGGCGAAAGGCATAGCGAAACCTGGAGTGCGAATAAGCATCAAGACCGGCCCAACGGCGCACGCGGGAGTTGACGCCATCGGCTCCGATGATCCACGAGGTTCGGATGCTCCGCTTCCCCACTCGAACTTCTTCCCCGCGAATACCTGTAACCACGGTTTGCCACAACAGACCGACGCCCAGCGTGGCCGCGCGTTCGGCCATGATGCGATGCAACACGGTGCGGCGGATCGATACTGCTGCAGTATCGGAAGGGAAAACCGCCTCTGCGGATACTCCGGAGCCTACGAAACGAACGCCGCGCAACATAGAGCGGTCAGCGGCGGGGATAAAAACTCCTAGCCTGGCCAGCGCCGTGATCGCATCCGGCATGAGGACTTCGCCGCAAGCCTTATCGATCGGCGGCTTAGCTCCGTCGGCAACCAGCACACGAAGGCCTCGCTGGCGGGCGGCGATGGCCGCAGCAAGACCCGCGGGGCCGCCGCCGATCACGAAGACATCGGTTTCGTTCGACAACTACTCTGACCTCACCATTGCAAAAGTAAAAGCTCGGAACAGAAACCCGGACCCATCGCGGCAAGCAGTCCGAGCGTTCCGGGCTCGGGACGCCGGTTTTTCATCACATCTTCCAGCACGCAAAGCACGGAAGCCGAAGAAAGATTTCCTACTTTGCGCAAACAATCCCACGAGGCATCCAGTTCGCCGTTGTGCAATCCCAGAGCATCGGCGGATGCATCCAGCACCTTGGGTCCGCCGGTGTGCAGAACGAAGCTCTTGAGATCGCTGCGCTGATGGCCGTTGTCGGCGAGGAAAGAATCCACATCGCGTCCCAGATTCTGCCGGATGAGATTCGGAACCTCTGTTGAAAGTATGATGCGAAAACCCTTCTCGGAGATATTCCAGCCCATCATATCTTCGGTGTCGGGATAGAAGACTGAGCGAGTGGCAAGAATCGTGGGACCGGAGATCCTGGTTCCGAAGTTTTGCAGCTGCGACGATTCGAACTCGTCCCCGGTTACAATCACTGCAGCTGAACCGTCGGCGAAAAGTCCTGACGAGATCAGGTTTGCGACCGACAAATCTTCACGCTGCAACGTGAGCGAACAAAGTTCGACCGAAACCAGCGCTGCCGCTTGTGAAGGATAAGCGCGAACATAATCTGAGGCGCGAGCAATTCCGGCGGCTCCGGCGACGCAACCCAGGCCGAAGATTGGCGTGCGGCGAATCTTTGCCGGCAGGCCCATCCGGTTGATCAGCATTCCGTCGATGGAGGGGCTGGCAACCCCGGTGACAGTGGTGAATAACAGGCAGCCCAGATCGTCGGTCTTTAAGCCGGCATTGTGAAGCGCGAGGCATAGGGCGCGCTCGCCCAACTCCTGCGCCACCTTGATCCAAATGTCATTGGCTTGGCCCCAGGTTTTGATGTCGACATATTGCTCAGCGGGAACGGCGAGATAGCGGCCATCCACGGTTACATTCCGGTGCAATCGCGCCAGCAGCAGAGGGTTCTTCAATTGAGGACCCCAGTAATCCTGCAGACGCTCCAAGAGAACTTTCTGTGTGTAGTAATGCTTCGGGAATGCGCTCGCGGCGCTTGCGATCTTCATGGGTTATGGGTCCTGACCTTGGTCTCGACGCGGAACCCGCCCAAGCCGACCGAATCTGGGAAGCTTGCTCCCGATTTCGATGGCCGAGGAGTCCCTGCCGGTTGCAACGTGATGTCCGATAGCAGCATAGATATTGTCGCAGAGTTGAAGATTTCTGGTTGTCATAAGCTAGTAAAGAAAACAACCGATCGTCCTCAGATCGCGCATACTACGTCGCCCGTCCCATCGTCTGCACGTACGTACATCGTTGGTGTTGACTTACTGCAATACTGCGATCGATGTCGCGCTGTTGCCTACCGAATAAGTATTGATGGTATTCAAACTTCCGCTGCTGACGCCAAACGCCTCGATCCCGGCGCTGCTCGCCTGATTGCCGACAAATAGATATTTTCCGTTTGGATCTATCGCCAGGAAACTGGGCTGCGCCTCTGAGCCGAAGGGCGAGTCGGTGACTGCGACAGGAAAACCAGTACCCGAGGTGATCGAGTAGCTTGAGATGTTGCCGGATCCCTGATTTGCCACGTAAAGAAAACCTCCGGATGGATCCACGATCAGTGCCACTGGATGTTGCTCGTTGTCGGCGAGCGGAGATTGCGGAACTTGAGTTAGAGCGCCCGATGCGGCGATGGAGTAGATGGAAATTGAACTGGCGGTCGCGTTTGCGGTGTAAAGATACAAGCCTTTGGGATCGATTGCCAGGCCGGAAGGATCGTTATCCGGAGTGGGACTGGAGCTCACCAGAGTAGGCACTCCGGCGTTCAAGCTGAAAACTGCGACCAGCCCAGCCGGTTGGCTCGGAGCGCTGACATAGAGAAACTTTCCCGACGGAGACACCTGCATATTTTTCGGGGACAGGTTGATTGAAAACGGAGAGCCCGTGATCGGCGTCAACTGGCCCAGAGGATTCACTGAAGTATTGGTCTTGGTATTGATCGAGTAGACCGAAAGATTGTTGGATGCTACGTTGGCGACATACAAATATTTTCCTGCCGGATCCATTGCCATCACGAAAGGCAGCGTGCCCGTTGCGGTCCTCGGCGTCACCTCGGTGACAGTGCCATCGCTATTGATGTCGAAAAGAGATACATCGTTTTCGTTCTGGCCGGCATTCACCACGTACAAGAATTTTCCAGAAGGATGGATGACAACGGACTCAGGTCCGAATCCCACCGTATATGGACTTTCGGCGAGCTGGGTGAGAATTCCAGAAAAGGGGTCTTCGCGGAATACGGCAAGCTGATTGGCGGCAGGGATGGTCGCGTAGATGAAGTGACTTCCCGTTTTGCCACAGCTGACAAAAGCGGCCATGCTCGTAAAAACAAATAACAGAACGAGTGCCTTCCGAAGCATCCATGACTCCTGAGATAATTTGAAAGCGATTAACAATAATACCGGGTTGCCGGGAAGTCGGCACTGAGCGCTATATTTCTATCATAAGGTCGGCGGTAAGAAATAGGTCTACACCTGGATATACAGCTTTGATGCACTTTCGGCGGGAAATGTGATTTTGAGATCCTGTGGAACCATTCCATACTTGTGGCCGGCAGCTGAAAGCGAAATCCGGTGAAGTCAGCGTGCCAGCGGTCACCTTACTCCAGCTTGTTCTGTTACCGTCCAGGGCCTTAGCGGCTAATCGGCCGAGTGAGCCGGGCTTGGCCGCGGAGTTCCTGCTAAGGATAAATGTTCTCCGCCGCGCAAGAACAGCCGCAGGCGATCAAGATAAACATACACGACGGGAGTTGTGAACAGCGTCAGCGCCTGACTGACGATAAGGCCGCCGACAATCGTGATGCCCAATGGGCGATGCAGTTCGGAGCCAGTTCCGGTGCCCAACGCCAGCGGCAAGCCGCCCAACAAAGCGGCCATGGTGGTCATCATGATAGGGCGGAAGCGCAGGAGGCAAGCGTCATAGATCGCTTCGACGGGCTTTTTCCCTTGCGTGCGCTCCACTTCCAGTGCCACGTCGATCATCATAATGGCATTCTTTTTCACCAGTCCGATCAGAAGAATAATTCCGATTGTGCCGATCACGTTGAGTTCGTTGTGCGTCAGCAGCAGTGCCAGCAGTGCGCCCAGACCCGCCGACGGAATTGTCGAGAGAATCGTGATGGGGTGAATATAGCTCTCGTACAGCATGCCCAGCACGATGTAAACCGCGATCAGGGCGGTCAGAATCAGGATCGGCTCACTCGATTTCACGTCTTGAAAAGCGGCCGCGGTACCCTGGAAACTTGCTTGAATCGTCGCCGGAAATCCAATGGAACTTTGGGCTTTTTGGATGGCTTGTGTGGCCTGTCCCAGAGAAATTCCGGGAGCCAGGTTAAATGAAATCGTGACTGAGGGAAACTGGCCCTGGTGATTCACTGCCAAAGGTATGTTCGAAGGCTGAAAATGAGTGAATGCCGCCAAGGGTATGGGTGCGCCGCCGCTGGACCGCAGGTAAATATTTTGCAGAGCCTCGGTGGTTTGCTGGAACTGCGGCGCCACTTCCATGACCACGTGGTATTGGTTGAGCGGACGATACATGGTGGAGACCTGACGCTGGCCGAAGGCGTCGTAGAGCGCATTATCAATATCCTGCGCAGCTACTCCCAAACGGCTGGCGGTATCACGATCGATCACCAGTTTGGCTTGTAATCCCTTATCCTGCTGGTCTGTGTTTACATCACGCAGTTCCGGCAGGGGACGCATTTTCGTCAACAACAGCGGCGCCCAGGTGTTGAGCTCGTTTAAGTCTTCGCCCTGTAGCGTGTACTGGTACTGTGCATTTCCGTAGCGTCCGCCAATGGTTAGGTCTTGATAGGATTGCAGATAGAGTGTGGCGCCTGGCACCACCGCCAGTTTGCCACGAAGGCGGTTGATCACATCGTCGGCGGTAACGTTGGGGCAGGACTGCCAGAAATGATGCGCGGGACACGTGGCGCGCTCTGCCAGCGGCTTCAACATGATGAAGAACCGGCCTTGATTTGAAACTGTGTTGCCTCCCGCAAAACCGACTACGGTGTTCACAGCCGGATCGGTCAGCACAATCCTGACGTAGCGTTCCATCTTGTCGCGCATGGCCTGGAAGGAAATATCCTGCGCCGCTTGTACGGAGCCTCCGATCCGCCCCGTATCCTGCTGTGGAAAGAAGCCCTTTGGCACGATGATGTAGAGATATACGGTCAGGCACGCCACCAGGATGGTCACGACAAGCGTGACAAACTGGTACTGCAACACTACTTTCAGCGCATGCCGGTAGGTCGAAAGTGTCGTGTCGAAAAACCATTCGCTGATGCGATAAAAGAGATTGTGGCGCTCCTCTTTCGCCGGACGCAGAAACTTGGCGCACATGGTCGGAGTCGTAGTGAGAGAAACCAGCAACGAGACTCCGATTGCAATGCTCAATGTGACCGCGAACTCGCGAAACAGGCGTCCGACAATTCCGCCCATCAGCAACAACGGGATGAACACCGCGACCAGCGAGGTGCTCATGGAAATCACGGTGAATCCAATCTCGGCTGCTCCCTTGAAGGCCGCCTGCACCGCATCCATGCCACGCTCAACGTAGCGGGTGATGTTTTCCAGCACTACGATGGCGTCATCCACCACGAATCCCGTGGAAATTGCCAGCGCCATGAGCGACAGATTGTCCAGGCTATAACCCAGCAGGTACATGCCTCCGAACGTGCCCACGAGCGAAAGCGGCACCGCGATGCTGGGAATAATCGTCGCCCGCACAGTGCGCAAAAATGCGAAAACCACGAGGATCACAAGAATGATCGAAATAATCAGCGTGGCTTCGATATCTTTTACCGAGGCACGAACCGTGACGGTGCGATCCATGGCTATGGTGAGCTTGATCGCGGGGGAGATCGAGGACTGCAGATACGGCATCAAGCCCACAACGCGGTCCACGGTCTCGATGACGTTTGCGCCGGGTTGGCGGAAGATGATAATCAGAACGCTCGGCTTTCCGCCAACTCCCTGCTTGATGCTCTCCGCGTTGCCCAGCAGTCCAATGTTGCGGGTATCCGAGACTGAATCTTCGACATCGGCTACATCGCCCAGCCGCACCGGGGCGCCGTTCCGATAGGCAACGATTAGTGGCCGGTACTGATCCGCGGTAAAGAGCTGATCGTTGGCGTCAAGCGTCTGAGAAATCGATCCGCTCGATAATTGTCCTTTGGCCTGATTGTCATTGGCGAGATTGAGGGCGTTTCGAACCGTGTCCAAGCCAACGCCAAGCTTGTTCAACAGCATCGGATTCACTTCCGCGCGCACCGCTGGCTGGGCAGAGCCACCAACAAACACTGTGCCGACGCCTGGCACCTGCGACAATTTCTGCGCCAGAACGGAGT
>JBAWBG010000396.1:0-7109 GCA_049589695.1 Candidatus Sulfotelmatobacter sp.
CGCGTTCCTAATAAAACGGAGAGTGTCTCCGAATCAGTAGATAAGATAACCGGAGATACTCTCCGGTTGCAACTTTTTTTATGCCCGCCAAGAATCAGAAGATTGCCCCGCGAAAACCGCGCACCGACGCGCAGCGGAACCGCGAGCGCATTCTGGAGGTGGCGAAAGAGGCGTTCACCCGGTCTGGTTCAAATGCCAGCCTCGACGACATTGCTAAAGAGGCGGGTGTTGGAGCGGGGACTTTGTATCGCCACTTTCCTACCCGTGATGCATTGATCGAAGCGGTCTATCGGACTGAAGTGGAAAAGATGGCATCAGCCGAGAAGAAGTTTTCCGAAAGCCTTCCTCCCATCGAGGCTTTGCGAGCCTGCATGCTTTTGTTCGTCGATTACATCGCAACGAAGCAGATCATCGCCCCGGCACTGAACTCAGTCGTAGGAGGGCCATCGAAGCTGTTTGAAAATTCACGCAGTCAAATCCAGGGAGCGATTGATTCGTTGGTGAAGCGCGCCATCAAGAGCCGCGACATTCGTCAAGATCTGGAGCCATTCGATCTCCTTCGGGCGCTGATCGGCGTCTCTCATGTGGCGTCCGGCCCTGACTGGCAGCAAAGCGCCAGGAGACTCGTGGACATCCTCATCACGGGTTCGCGCCCAATCAAATAGACCGCTGCAAAAGTTAGGATTCGATTACCGATCCATTCGGCGCGTCCACCCAAGGATGAGTCCACTCGATATGGTTTGACCAGATCGAGGAGTGTATCGACTAGTCGGCTAACCTTGTCTTGGGATTACTTCTGGCTTGCCCGTCATTCGAGAGTAATACAATGACGCATTCTTCAGTCGGAAAGCCCCACGTTCCAAATGTTAACTAATAGGTCCTGACCGGAACGCAGGCCCTTATCAATGACACCAGCCTGAATCCTCACTTGCGGCTTCGCACCGACCTTTCACGTGCAGACACCTTCTTGTTTGCCCTCTTTTTCGTGGGCTTGATTCGGAGTGCATCTATGGGTTCCGGCCGCGTAGAAGCAGCCATCAACCACGCCTCAAAGCCAAATTCGAGCCCGCTTGCCGGTTTGATCTCGCCTAACACTTGAGCGGCTTCTAGAGTCGCGGCTCCATGCAGAAACGCCCAAAGAGCGACGGATGCCTGCGCAGCTCGGTCGGTCCCGCCAATTCGTTGCACCTGCTCGACAGTGAACGCCCAGAGGCTTAGGTGTGAGGTCGCATCGTGCCCTGGCGCGTGGAGACTCATCATCGCCTCGTAGAGGTGAGGATTGTCCCTTGCGAACTTGATGTAAGCAGATGACATCTCGCGGATTGCGGGGACCGGCTCGCACCCGTCGGCTGCCTTCCTCAGCGCCAGCTCCAGTTGCCGCGCAGCTTCGTTTGCCAGGGCAGCTTCGAGTGCTCGGCGATCGGAAAAGTAACGGTAGATCGCGTTGGGCGCGAGGTCGAGGGAAGCAGCGATATTCCGTAGCGATAAGTCGCGGATACCCCCGTGAACAAGTTCCTTCACCGCAGCGGAAAGGATGGTTGCGCGGTCTGTTTTCGACGGATACGGCATACAGAACACTGTACACCTTGACATGTCGTGCGCCAAGATGTACGCTGTACACAGTGAAGATGGACAGTAGTCATCTTAGGAGAAATGCAATGGCGAACAGCAAAGATGTCGTGGTCACGGGGGTCTCCACCGGAATCGGTTGGGGAGCCACAAAGGTGCTTGTTTCAAAGGGATTTCGCGTGTTCGGCTCTGTACGCAAGCAGGCTGACGCCGATCGTTTGCAAAGAGAGTTCGGTAACGGCTTCGTGCCTCTCATGATGGACATTACGGACGCAGACGCTGTACATCAAGCTGCCCAGAAGGTCAGCTCCATGATAGGCAACAGGAACATGGTCGGCCTGGTGAACAATGCAGGAATTGTAGTGAGCGGGCCGCTGCTTTATCTGAGGCCCAGCGAGTACAGGCGGCAGTTGGAGATCAACATGGTCTCCCCACTTGTCGTAATCCAAGCCTTCGCGCCTCTGTTGGGGACGGATAAGAAGAGGCAGGGTCCCGCAGGGCGCATTGTGAACATCACCTCCAGCGTGGCAAAAGTTGCTATCCCGCTTCTCGGTGCCTATAGCGCTTCCAAATTTGGTCTTGAAGGCATGTCGGACGCGCTGCGGCGAGAACTGATGTTATTTGGCATCGACGTCGTGATCATTGAACCGGGCACCGTGAACACGGCGATGTATGACAAGGGCGAAAAAGAAGATCTGAGTGAGTTCAGGCAGACCGAGTATTGGGAGGCAGTGCAGAACTTCCAGAAATTCATCGTCACCGAAGCACGTAGCAATGGCTTATCCCCTGAGCGTTTGGGCGAAGCCGTCCACGTGGCACTCAGCACGGCGAAACCGAAGGCACGCTACGCGGTCATTCCGCAACGTTTCAAGAACTGGACTCTGCCCAGACTTGTTCCTGCGAGGATGCTCGACGCCGAATTCGCAAAGCAGATGAAACTCACAAAACGGTAGCCAGCCTCGAACAGGTGGAGAACCGATGGCAAAAACAGTTTCCTCAGCAACCGATCGCTACCGAGAAGCCGACCAACCGGGGCCTACACGTGGACACAAGCGCGTTTGTCGTTACCAATCCGGTCGAGGCAGCGTAGCTGCTACGGTCTCAATGAGTGCATTGCCCTGTGAGCAGCAATCGAGAACTAGGGGAAGACATTTCCATCTCGCGATGGCCAACAGCCGCCTTTAAGGAATCGATCATTTATACTGCGCACACCCTATGTCCGTGCGAACCAACCTCGATCTCGACACTCTCCGCACGCTTTCTGTAGCCCGGGAACGTGGAAGTCTGACGCAGGCTGCAGAGCAACTTGGCCGCACGCCCTCAGCGATTAGTCTCCAAATGAAGCGCCTTCAGGATGATCTTGGCATTGTCCTCTTCCGCAGACATGGGCGTAATCTAGCTCTGACGGAAGCTGGGGTGGTTGTGCTCGATTATGCGCGTCGTATTCTTACGCTCCACGATGAGTTGCTGGACACCATGCAGGGAGCGAGCATTGCGGGCAATATTCGCCTTGGATGTACGCAGGATTTCGCCTCGATTCTACCGTCGGTTCTATCGCAGTTTTCCTTACTCTATCCACGGATGCAGATAGAGCTTCGCATTGAAGGCAACGCTGCTCTTGCCGACGCAGTTGAGGTGTCACAGATTGATCTTGCAGTTGTCATCGGCCATGAAGGCCGTTCCGCAGCACAGACCGTAGGTCATCTTGATCTTGTGTGGATTGCCGCATCGAGCTTTGCTCTACCACAAGATCAGCCCTTGCCCTTAGCTGCACTTGGCCCGCAGTGTATTTTCCGCAGGCGCGTGATCAAGCATCTCGATGAAAGGGAGATACAGTACCGCATTGCTGCCAATAGCCCAAGCCTCGATGGTCTTTGGGTTTCATTACTTGGTGGCCTTGGTGTCACGGCGCGTACTGCGCTGAATCTTCCTGACGGCCTCATTGCATCTGGTTCGCTTTATGGTCTGCCTGAACTTGGACAGTTGCCTGTTACCTTGCAGCGAAGGGCACATTCTGACAGCAAGGCTATTGATCGCATGGCCGAACTACTCTCACAATCGCTTAAGTTGGCTCTGGCATCCCATCCCAATGTGAAGACACGTGTGCATAAGAACAACAGTGTCATCGACATTTCCGCCAGCCAGGCGGGGAAACGTAAATTGCGCTCAACGATACGTTGAGAAGAATCAAATTGTGCGGCTCTTGGTTGATTGCTACATTGGCCGCATGAAGATCAGATATTTCTCGCTTCTCGCTTTTTTCTGCATGACGACTCTCGCCGCTACTGCACAATCTTCTTCCATTGTTGGCACGTGGGTTCTGACCGGAGCGTACAAGATACTTCCAGATGGTACGCGCGCTTCTGATTACGGAGATAATCCGCACGGTCTCGTTATCTTTACTTCCGATGGCCATTACTCTGTTCAAATCTATCGTGCAGAGCGTCTGAAGTTTTCCTCTGGAGACAAATTCAAGGGAACTGCTGAAGAGTACAAAGAAGCCTCTCTTAGTACGAGCGTCCACTTCGGAACATACAGCCTGGATCCTGTCAAACATACGATCACCTTCCACGTTGATCGTTCTTCCTTTCCCAATCAGGATGACACCACACAGGTGCGCCCTTATGAGCTGAGCGGAAGCGAGCTTTCCTGGAAGGTTGCGCCGAGACCCGACGGCTCCGTTCCGGTCACTGTGCTGCACCGCTTTCAATAGTTGGGATTTCGCGCTGCCCATTCATTATTCAGTGTCCTTGAGATGCCAGACATAGCTTGAAAAACAAGGTGAATTCCAGATTCAGCGATCAGTAATGAGAAGTCGGCTTCTCATCATCAATCGCACAACTGTCGACATTATGCGTTTCAAGGAGGGTGTGTTCGCGGAGCATTGGGACGTGATCCAGCCCGAAGCAACCAAGGAGGAATCCAAGAGCAAGCTTCCCATGTTTGGTGACCGTTTCCCCTCGTAACGATCCAAGTCCGTCGCAACTTCAGTGGATTAAGGTTCGGAAGCAAAATCGATGTAGATCGCACGCAAGGGACGAAATTAGTTATGCCGTATTTCGCGCGCGGGTATTCAAAAAAGGAGAAGCACATGAGAAAATCCCAGTCGAATGGCACTGCCCTTATCACGGGAGCCTCCACCGGTATTGGTTCCGTTTACGCTGACCGTCTCGCAAGGCGCGGCTACGACCTCATTCTCGTGGCACGCAACGAAGAGAAGCTAACGGCGCTATCCGCCCGATTGAAGAGCGAAACCCGAAGATCTGTCACGGTGTTGTGCGCAGACCTTATCAAAAAAGCGGATCTCATCAAGGTTGAAGCCACGCTTCGGGGTGACCCGAGCATCAATGTCTTCGTGAACAACGCCGGCGTCGCCGCCGTCAAGCCGCTCTTGGACGCCGACATCGACAAGATGGAAGAAATGATCGCCCTCAACGTTACCGCATTTACTCGCCTGATCTACGCTGTAGCGCCGGCATTCGTTGCGCGTGGCACCGGGACCATCATCAATATCGGGTCGGTCGTGGGGATCTCACCTGAGGTGCTGAATGGCGTCTATGGTGCCACCAAAGCCTATGTGCTTGCACTTACCCATTCTTTACAGCATGAACTCGCTGGCAAGGGCATCCGCATCCAGGCGGTGCTTCCGTCGGCCACCGCAACTGATGCCTGGGAGATTGCTGGTCTTCATTACTCAAATCTGCCGCCCGAGATCGTGATGCCGACGGAAGACCTAGTCGATGCAGCACTTACCGGGCTCGACCAAGGCGAACTGGTTACGATTCCACCACTCCAGGATGGAGATGAATGGACGCGCTTCGAGGCAGCGCGCCTCGCACTCTCGCAGCGGTTTGGCCATTCCGTACCTGCACCTCGATATGGACTTCGCAGATCCGCTTAACTGAACGTGCAGCCGCAGGGTCGCATCAATCAGTAACGGAAAGTCGGCTTGTATCTAGTAACGGCGTGCACCACCCAGAGCTAAGAGTTACTTCGCGGGCAGGAAGAGGCTTTCGAGATTGAAGCCCGGCCAGCGGATTGAACCAGTTTCCCCCGGAAAATTGATCGCTTCACTTTCGACTCCCCAGCTAAGCCAGTCGAGAAACTGTTCTTTTTGCCCTTTGACAATCACTGGCTCACATCCGATACCGAGCGCGGGCATGATCGCCCGATGCGTTTTCAGTTCGCCCGCGAACCAGTCGGCCCAGTCTGGCATGCCGGGGATTCCATGAATATGGGCGATCGAGGCCCAGATGAATCCGTTTTCCGAGCTTGCCAGCAGAGTTCGGCCCGAACTCGCCGATACGCTGCTCGCAGCGAGCTCTTCGGACAAAGCAATCAAGTGGCGCCGGGGCTTCTTGCGCCCGGCAAGCTGCCCCGAGCCTTTGAAACATTGTGCGTTTCGTTCGAGACAGACTCGAATGGGCTGGACGCCCGGCCCTTCTACCATGAATCGGTCGCTTAACGAAATGGCCGCACTAACGGCCGCAACCTGTGTGTCCCCGCCAATCACAGAAATGAGATGGGCTTTGGCCTGCCGGGGCGGATCGGGCAATACTTCGCCGATGAAGCGGTCGAGCCGCAGCTTGATGCTGGTGGTCGTCTTCTCCGTGCTCTTCACGTAGGTCAGCCAGCCGAATCGAAGGTGGGCATTTTTCATTCTGGCTCCTTCTTTTCGTGAGTGAGAACCTGGGTCTTTCCGTTGGCAAAAACCAGCGTCAGCTCATGCGAGAACCGTTCCCGGTCATGCAGGATTTTGGTTCCGTCTTCTTCCTCTTCTTCCCAATGGTCGGTGAATTTCACCGAGCGCCAGTGAGCGATGTGACGATCTTCTCCTTCGCCAAATACCCCATTGAGCATTCCGGCGGTGCAGAGCAATCCGACATGTCCGCCGTGCAGCGGTGTGAGCGGCCGGCCTTTGACGTCATTCATCTTGGGTAGAAGCACACGTCCCACCTGTCGGTAAGCGGCCGATTCCAGCAACAAGTCTTCCACCTCATCCAAGGGAATACCCACATGGGTCAGGACAACCGGCTCGGAAGCGGGAACCTCGTACTGAACTTCAGGATTGTCGCCCAGTGGCTCAAGCTCAGTCTTCGTTGCCAAGGTTTCGAGGTAGCGCACTCCATCCAACAAGGCTGTATCGGAAACCTTGGAATGCCGTTTGCGGCGTGTTCCGAGCACTACGATCTGTTTGTATTCGAGGCAAGCCGGCTCGGTGAGTCGGAACACACGCAAGTCGGTGAAATGTTCGCTTAGCAATCTTGCACATTTCGCCAACCGCAGTTGCGGGATGACGAATGCCAGCACACCATCAGCCTTGAGCCAGCGATAGCTGTGCTCTAGAAAGACCAATTCCAACCTCTGGTTGTTGCTCTCCCCGGATTCCCAATCGTACGGAGGATTTAGGTAGAGCAGGGACACAGCTTCCGGCGGGCACCGGACATCCATGGCATTCGCCTGCAAAGTTTCGATTCCCAAAGCTAGTGCCTGTTGGGCTCGATTCGCGTCGATCTCAATGCCGTAGCGATGCGCGGGTA
>JBAWBG010000397.1:0-11975 GCA_049589695.1 Candidatus Sulfotelmatobacter sp.
GTATTAAAGCCCTGGGGAGATTCGTCCGCCTACGACATCGGCGTGGAACACGGGAGGCAGTTTTTTCGGATTCAAGTGAAATCCACCAGCTATCGCGTCGGCAACGGCTATCTCTGTGGATTCAAACCCAATCGAAGAGGTACGCGCTATACAACAAAAATGGTCGACTTCTTCGCGGCCTACGTAATCCCGCAAAATGCCTGGTACGTCATTCCTTCGTGCGTCGTGCTGAAAACTAAAAGTCACGACCTTATGCTCTGCCCCGTACGCCAGCCCAAGCGCGATCTCTATCATTACGAACTCTATCGTGAAGCCTGGAATCGAATGCGCCGCCCGCCGCCGCGCGCGTAGGTCCTTCTGAAATAAATTGGTAGAACTAAATCGGCAGAGTGTAGCGAAATGGCCGCTCTTCCATGCTTCGCCAGAAATAAACCAGGATGATCACGCTCGCGATGGCAGCATAGGCGCACCACAGAGAGGTAAATGCGTAGCGTTTGAACTCCATCACGACAAGCAGAATGATAAGGTTCGCCGCGCCAAAAATTATCATCATTCTGATCTTCGAGAAAAATAACGTTCCGCAGGTTGCGATCACATAGAAGACCGCAACCGCCGTGTTGTTGGTCGCCTGATTCATATACACAATGCTGTTTCCCTTTACATAGACCTCCGTCGGGTAGGCCGTCAACGCCCACAGTATGTAGAGCGCGGTCGCTGTACCGATGCCGAGAAACGGCCGCATGCGTTTGCGGCTGGTCGCGTCCGGCTCGAACAGCAGCACGCTGAGCGGCAGCAGAAAAGGCAGCAGCCCTTGCGCATACAACATGAAAGCCGCACCCATGTCGTGGGTCACCTTGGGGGAAAGAATCCCATCCAGCCCGAGCCAGACGAATCCCTCGATAAATTGGTGAATGGCAAACAGAACCGGCAGCGACGCGAACAGCACCTCGCGCCGGTGCTTTACCTTCGTCACTGTAACGAGGCCGATGGCGCCGAGAACTCCGCTGCCGACAAAATTTGCTGTGGCTGAGAAACACATGTGGTCTTCTCCGTCGCGAAGCTTACACGGGTTATCGGAGAAGGCCAAACATTTTAGAAATATTTGTCATCCAGAGGTCCGCGCTTTTTGTCGGCCGAAGGAATCCCAGTCCGCTTCACGGCACAAAAATCTGTTCTGCGGCTCGGTCCTTGAATATTCCTGTTTTGAAACCGTGATCCATTTCTACAAGCACACACTTTCGTGCGGCGCGCTTTGCGTTGCGCTTGAGCGTCTTCTAATTAGAATCACCGTGTAATTAAGGTCCGGCTTATGAGAATTCTGATTGCCGAAGACGATGCGGCTCTCGCCAGTTTTGTGCGCCAGGGATTGCAAGCGGAACACTACACCGTGGATGTGGCCGCGGATGGCGAGCAGGCGCGCGCCATGGGCAGCGAGACGGATTACGATCTGGTGATTCTGGATTTGAATCTGCCGCGCGTTGATGGTGTCGCGGTTTTGCGCCATTTGCGCCTGAAGCGTCCCACGCTGCCGGTGCTGGTGCTCACGCTGCGCAGCCGGGTCGAAGACCGCGTGCAGTGTCTCGATACCGGCGCGGATGATTATTTGCCGAAACCATTTTCCTTCAGCGAACTCTCCGCCCGCATTCGCGCGCTGCTGCGCCGCAGTCACTTGCCATCGGAATCGGTGATGGTGGTGGAAGATTTGAAACTGGATCGCGTGGAACACCGCGCCGAGCGCGCCGGCCGCCGCATCGAGTTAACCTCCAAAGAATTCTCTCTGCTGGAATATCTGATGCGCAACGCCGGCCGCCAGGTCTCCCGCGCCATGATCATCGAACACGTCTGGAACCTTACCTTCGATTCGACGACCAATGTGGTGGATGTTTACATCAATTATGCGTCCTCACAGGTGGATAAGAGAAAGGTGGGAAAACTTTCTCTGGCCATTCAGGTGGCATTTCAGGAGTTGGGTGTGTTCCCGGCGTCGACCACCCAGATACCGCTCGACATGAATGATCCCATGCCATTCAGCACGGTGCAGGCCATTCAAAACGTGGAAAGAACCGCCGAGGTTGGACGGATTGCATCTGCGCCCACCGATTCTTTGGCGGACTCTTCCGATGAGACGGATCTGGCCACTTTGCGCGTTGAACTGGAGCAGGCGCTACATGGAGAGATTGCGCTGCGCCAGGTGTCGCTGCACCGCGATCGAGAAGGCCTGGTGATAAGCCTGCGGGAATTTGGTTTTTTCGACAGCGGGTCGGCAAGGATTAAATCACAAGCCTTGCCAGCTTTGGATCGCATTGCTTCGATCCTGGCAAAGCGCACTTGCCGGCTGAGCATCGAAGGCCACACCGATAATATCCCAATTCATACGGCCCAAATGAACTCGAATTGGGAACTCTCGACGGCTCGGGCGACGGAACTGATTCGCCTCCTTATTGTGGGCTACCGTTTCGATCCCGCAAGACTTTCGGCAGCCGGTTATGCCGAGTATCACCCCATTGCCAGCAATCTCACGGCGCAAGGGCGGGCGCAGAACCGCCGCGTAGACATCGTGGTCTTGAGCGATCATGGCATTTCGGAAATTGCGGCAAGCCAGCACGAGCAAAGTGGAAAACCTTCTCCGGCGCTGCGATAAAGAGCCTCCGCCCGATGGCGGAAGTTCCAGCTAAAGTCCAGATGCTTCATGCCGATGATTTCAGAGTGGCGAACCATGCTGTCTTGAGCCCCGGGCACTGAACTGCCTTTTTTGGACGGCGAGGACGAATCGCGAGGCTGACACGAGATGGATTTGCAAGGCAATAAGCCGAAAGGGTCTACGCGCGAGGCGACGGCGGCGCATGAGGAATTGCTGCAGTTGGTTGGCTTCCACGTTGGGGGCGAAGAATTCGTGATCGATATTTTGCGGGTGCAGGAGATCATTCGCACCCAGCAATTGACGCGGGTGCCAAACTCGCCGGATTGCATGGAAGGGGTGATGAATCTGCGCGGAAAGATTATTCCCGTGATCGGCCTAAGAAAACGTTTTGGTCTGGAAGAAGCGTCACCGGATAAGCAGAACCGAATTGTAGTAGTCGAAATCCAGGGAGCCGTGCTCGGCTTCGTCGTGGATGCAGTCTCTGAAGTGCTCCGCATTCCGGCGGGCGCGGTGGAACCGCCTCCGCGCATCAGCTTGGTGGACCGCGAATACGTCGCAGGAGTAGGCAAGGTGGGTGACCGATTGCTAATTCTGCTCGACGCTGACCGGCTGATGAGTGGCGCTGAACAGGAAGTGATTGGCACTGCCGCGGCGCAAGCGTAAGTTACGGCACGTCGTAGAGGACGAGGAGCAAAATCTGCGTGAGCGATGACCTCTTACATGATCCTTCGCTGATTCAGGAATTCCTGGCGGAATCAGAGGAGTTTCTGCAGCGGATGGACCAGGACATGGTTGCCCTGGAAGCCACTCCCAATGATGGGGAGTTACTCAATCGCATTTTCCGCGCGCTGCATACCATTAAGGGAACTTCGGGTTTTCTCGGCTTCGAGCCCCTTGTGCGTTTGAGTCATCGCGCGGAAGACGTGCTGAACTCTTTGCGAAAAGGTGAAGTTCAGCTTACCCATCCCATGATGGACGCGCTGCTTTCGGCGCGCGATTACCTGGGCAAGATGTTGCAGGATATTCGGGAGGGCGGTTTGAAGGAGTATGAACTCGGGGCTCTGCTTAAGAATCTTGAAGCTGCTCAGACTGTCGGTCAGGCGTCGCCTTCTCTGGGGCAATTGCTGGTCAAACAGGATGTGATCACGTCGGCGGCGCTCGATGCCGTATTGGCGGAACAGTCCTCGTCGGCGGAGCCGCGCAAGCTTGGCCAGATGCTGGTGGAAAAAGGTTTGGCATCGCCGGCGGCCGTGGGCGATGCGCTGGTACGGCAGAAAGAAATTGCTCAGCAACATGCCGCTGTGCCCACGATGCGCGTGGATGCCGCCAAGTTAGACGATCTGATCAACCTGATTGGCGAACTGGTGCTGGAGCGCAACCGTTTATTGCAGCTCAGTAAGGATTCCTCTTCGGGCAAGGTGGCCATGAATGAATTGAGTTCATCGCTAGGTCAATCGTCGGCGCGCTTGAGTTTTATTACGGAAGAGTTGCAGTCGGCAGGTTTGAAGACCCGCATGGTGCCCATCGAAACCGTGTTCCGCCGCTTCCCGCGTCTGGTGCGTGACATTTCGGGCAGCCTGCAGAAAGAAGTGGAGCTGTATCTGCACGGGCAAGATACGGAACTGGACAAGACCATGGTGGAACTGGTGGGCGATCCGCTGGTGCATTTAGTACGCAATTCACTCGATCATGGCATCGAAATGCCGGCGGTCCGCGAACAGGCGGGGAAGCCACGCCGGGGAAGCATTCATCTGGAGGCTCGCCAGGAAGGCGATCAGATTGCGATCAGCATTCGCGATGATGGCGGGGGCATGGATCCGGGGCGAATTGGGCGGAAAGCTATCGAAAAGGGACTGGTGACTGCCGAGCGGCTGCGCGGGCTGAGTCCGCGGGAAATTCTCGACTTCGTTTTTCTTCCTGGCTTCAGCACCGTCGAAAAGACCACAGATCTTTCCGGGCGCGGGGTGGGCATGGATGTGGTTCGCACCAATCTCAAGAAATTGAATGGCACGGTTGAGATCGACAGCCATCTCGGACAAGGCACAACCGTAAAACTGCGTTTGCCACTCACGCTGGCGATTCTGCCGGTACTGCTGGTGCAGGTAGAGAAAGATATTTACGCTCTGCCGCTGCGCTCGGTGGCGGAGACGGCGCAGATCAATCCCAAGAATGTGCATCAAGTGGAAGGTAGCGAAGTGCTGTGCCTGCGGGGTGAGACTCTGCCTCTATTGCGACTGGATCAGCTTTTCCCGGCGGGCGCGAATTCCAGAAAGCAAACGCCCGCCAGCGGCGCGCTGCAGGGGAGAAGCCACGATAGCCAGAAGATTGTGATTCTTGGAGTTGGGGACAAAAGGTTCGCGCTGCTCGTCGACCAATTGCTGGGGCAGGAGTCAACCGTGGTCAAACCTTTAGGGGTGTTCCTGCATGGGTGCTCAAGTCTGGCTGGCGCCACTATTAGCGGGGACGGGCAGGTTCGTCTGGTCCTCGACCCGGCAGGACTGCTGGCGAATTTACGATCTAACGTGCCTCTGGTCCAAAGGGCTTCCGCGTGAGCACCGCGCCATCGCTGCGCGCTATTCCCACCACCGATGATCAGCCGGAGCCTGAACTGATGCGCATCCGCGACATGATTTATCAGACTGCGGGAATTTTCCACCCCGATAATAAGCTGCGTTTGCTGCTGGATCGATGCGGCCGGCGCATGAAAGAACTCGGAGTACAAAATTTACGCGACTACTCCGAGTGCCTGACCACCCGTCCCAACCGGCAAGCGGAATTAGTAGCGCTACTGAATGAGATCACTATTGGAGAGACCTCCTTCTTTCGCAATCAGCCCCAGCTGGACGCTTTGCGCCGTATTGTCATTCCCAAAATTCTTGCGGCGAAATCCAATCTTCCGCTGCGTCGCTTGCGCATCTGGAGTGCGGGCTGCTCTACCGGAGAAGAGCCTTACACTCTTCGGATGGTCGCGCTGGGAGAGGCAAATGGCCTGCTGAAAGACTGGTCCACTGAGATTCTCGCGACTGACCTTAACGAGCGCTCACTGGCCCACGCCCAAGCGGGGATTTACGGCAGCTACAGCACACGCAATCTGACGCCCGCCTATCGTGACAAATACTTTCTTCCGCAAGGCGACAAGCTGCAAGTGAACGCTATGGCCCGCTCCAGCATCAACTTCAGCCGGCTTAATTTGTCGGATGATTCGCATATGACATTCATGAAGAGCATGGATGCCATTTTTTGCTGCAACGTGCTCATCTATTTCGACCTGGCGTCCAAACGACGAGTGATCCAGCACTTTTTTAATAACCTTTTGCCTCACGGATATTTGTTTCTGGGCCATTCGGAATCACTTTTTGGCGTGAATGATGACTTTCGGCTGGTGCACTTGCCTGGAGCCACGGCTTATGTGAAAGGGGAACGCGTGCCTTCCGGAGGTAAATCTTGATGACCGCTGCAATCGCAAGCAAACAGGCATTACTGCAGCGGCTCGAAGGGCTGCATCAAATCCCGACGATTCCCGCAGTGCTCGCGCCATTGCTTCGCTACTTGCAACAGCCGCTGGAGCAACTCGACGTACAAAAAGTTACCGATCTTATTTCCCAAGACAAATCGCTGGCGGCGCAGTGTCTGCAAATGGCAAATTCACCGCTCTTCGGGCGCGCGCAAAACGTTCAGTCGCTGCGGGCAGCGGTGGTGAGCCTGGGGTTCCATCATGTCAGCGACATTGCCATGTCGTGCGGTGTGTTGAACATGCTGCCGACCGAGGTAAGCAGCCTGGATCCAGTGGTGTTCTGGGAACATTCCCTAGGCTGCGCGTTAGTCTCGCGGCATATCGCGCGCAAAATCAATTTCTCTGATCCCGGGAAAGCGTACCTCGCGGGCTTGCTGCATGACTTGGGAATCATCGTCAACCTGTGGGTCCTGCCGAAAGAATTCCGCACTGCCTGGGAGATCGGAAAAGCGGAGGGGATTCCTCTGCATGAGGCGGAGCAAAAGGCCATAGGATTCACCCACTGCGATAGCGGACGACTGCTGGCTGAACGCTGGCAACTTGCTCCCGAATTGATTGAAGTAGTGAGTTGTCATCACGCTCCGGAAAAATCATCAGATCACGCCGGGCTGGTGGCATTAGTGCAACTGGCCGATCTACTTTGCCGCATGAGCGGCTTGAACTACGGCTATGTGGAAGAGCGGCAGGTAAACCTGGCGGAAGAGTCCGGGTTTGGACTGCTTGGTCAACATTCCACGAAGTTAAAAGATTTCGATTGGGCCCGCCTGACCCTTGAACTCGATTCCTACATGGACGAAGTCCACAATCTGGTGCGCGCGATTTACCGAACGTGAACCAGCAAAGGGCCAACTCGCCGATACGCGTACTCATTGTGGATGACAGCGCCTTTATGCGCACTGCGATTTCCCGGATGATCGCCTCCGATCCTAATATTTTCATCGTGGGCACCGCCGCTAGCGGTATGGAGGCACTGCAGAAAATTCCGTCGCTCAATCCGGATGTGATTACGCTCGACGTGCAGATGCCGGGTTTGGATGGGTTACAAACTCTCAGCCGCATCATGGATGAGTTTCCCCGGCCGGTCATCATCGTCAGTGCACTTACATTGAAAGACGCGGAAACGACGTTCAGTGCTCTGGCGGCGGGGGCTTTCGACTATGTTCCCAAGGAGCTTTCCTCGACGTCACTGGATATTCTTCATCTGCAGAATGATCTGATCGCGAAGATTAAGGCCGCGGCAGATTCGGGGCTGCAGCGCGATGCTCTGGTGATTCCACGGAAGCCGACCAGCACAGTAACGATTGCGACGCGCGAAGCTTCGCTTTCCCCGCCCGCCATCGTTGCGATCGGCGTTTCAACCGGGGGCCCGAAAGCCCTGCAGGAGATTCTGCCAGTGCTTCCGGCGGATCTGCCGGTTCCGATCCTGGTGGTGCAGCATATGCCCTCGGGATTTACCGAACCCTTTGCCAAGAGACTGGACAGTCTGTGCTCGGTATCGGTTTGTGAGGCGAAGCACGGCGAGACTATCGAACCCGGCATGGTCTACATTGCTCCGGCGGGAACGCATCTGACGGTGGACCGTGGCAGTTCGCGAACTACGCTCCGTCTCTCCGACAAACCAAAGAATCAGCTCCATATTCCCTCCGTCGACGTGATGATGCATTCGGTAGCTTCCGCGTTTCGCTCGCTCGCGATGGGAATCATCCTGACAGGGATGGGATCGGATGGAGCGCAAGGAATGAAGGCGATCCATCGGGAGGGCGGGTTTACCGTTGGCCAGGACGAGCTGAGTTGTACAGTTTACGGAATGCCTCGAGCCTGTGCGGAATTGAGAATTCTGCATCGCGTGGTGCCGCTCACCGAGATTCCTCACGAGATTCTGCGCGCTATGCATTACCGCAGGGCAAGTGTGAGTTAAGCGGATGCCGCGAGATCGATCGGATCGCGATCCAGCGCTTCGCGAATTCTCTTTAGCAATGTCGAGATGGAAAAAGGCTTGGCCAGATATTCCTTGCGAAAAGTGGACAGTTCGTGTGGCGACAACTGCCCGACATAGCCGCTCATGAGCATGATCCGCATATGAGGGCACAAAGCGAACAATGACTGCGCTAGTTCGTGCCCGCTGATTCCCGGCATGACAACATCAGAGAGAAGCAGGTCGACCGGTACGGTGCATTCACGATAGGCGGCTAATGCGTGAGCTGCGTTGTGAGCCATGATCACGCGGTAACCGGCTGCCCGCAAAGCTTCTTGAATTGCCCTCCTTACTAAGACGTCATCTTCGACCAGGAGAATTGTCTCACTACCGACCCACTGGCAAGTCTCGGCGGTCCCAACGCCGATATTCGCTTCGAACGAAGTGAAAGGAGCGATTTCCAGAAGATTCGCCGCGTCCTCGGCGGTAGAATCCTCGAACCGGGCCCGAGAATTAAAGCGCCCGCCTTTATTTTGATCTCTATCTTTATCCACGATTCACGAGCAGCAGATTGGCTGCCATACTCTCTTGGGACGCAATGCACTTGACGTAGGGAATCGGAATCACTTAGAGGCAAACAATGACATGCCTTCACGGGAGTTTTTCCCAAATCGGTAGACCGTTTTGGGAGTTCGGGCCAAACGAGATCCGATTTGTGGAATTTATCACTGGCTAGTTTCGTGGAGGATGCCAGGCTTGCTTGAGCTGGTGAGAATGGTTTCGTAAGGGTCAAGCAAGAGCTTGTGGGTGCCTACGGGAGCGGACAAGTGAAATGAGGTTTGCGGCCCGTCGGCAAATACGTGACCGAGGAGTACCGGCGGTCTGCCGGATATCGACGCGTAGATTGGAACGCAGGTGACCAGGGTGTCTGGCGAATCCTTCTGCTGAATCAACCCACTTGCGATTATCCCCGTCCCCTTCGACGTGAACTTAACGGCGCGCAACTCCAGTTTCGGCAACGAGGTACCATTAATCCATCCATCCAGGAACCAGTCCAAGGAAGATTTGCCTTCGTATCGCAAGGACGGTGGCAGGCCTTCGGCGAAAACATCCAGCAGTTGGCGGGTGGTGATAGCTTTCCCCTGGTAACGTTCGCGAATTTTCCGCAGCGCCTGCACAAAGGGATCTTGTCCGCTCTCGTGCCTGGGCGACTTTCGATGCATCTCCGCAGTGGCATCCTGCAACATGGAGTCCAGCATGTAAAAGAGCCATGTGCCCCGTCCGTAGCTTATCGCCTCGTAGCCTTCCGGGAAATTCGACGATAACAGGCGGCTTCCCAGGGTGACTGGTCCTGCATCTTTGCGAAAGTTGCCTTCCTTATTCTTGGCGAACAAATCCTGCCGATATTTTTCCATGACCTGGCGAAAACCTGCGGGGTTTCTCTCACGCAGAATCATCAATGCGCAGTAGTTTGCCAGTCCTTCGGAAAACCACTGATCACGGTAGCTGCGCCAGGTGATCAGATCTCCCCACCACTGGTGAGCGGTTTCGTGAGCCGGAATCTGCTGATCGATTAATTCCTGTGACGGATTCATGTGGATTTCCCGGCGCTCTTCTGGAGTGAGGAACGCGTAGGAAGACAGGAAAATCAGTCCAGGCCACCCCTGACTCTCGCGGCCGGGAAGTTGGGTGAGCGCCAGATTGCTGTAAGGGAACGGACCGAAGCGATCAGCATAGTAACGAATGGCCCGGGCCGTGGACTCGGCCACTGCAGCCGCGTTCCGAGCGGGGGATAATGGAAGCGGAGCAGTGGGTAATGGCAGAGGCGATTCCCGAGTTGATGGAACGGGTTGAGGTTCGATTTGTATCGACGCATTAGGGAATCCCCGTTCCACTCCGACGGTAGCGTAGGTATCCACGTGAACATTGCCGGCCTGCGCAGAGGCGCGAACATATTTGCCCAGATCGAATCCGGCAATTGGGATGGGACGCTCCGAAACCCAGCGGCCTATTTGATCGCCGTTGGCAATTTGCCTGGAGAATTGCGTATTGGGTGCCGTCTTCGGGAGTTCGGAAGGCTTGCCGGTCGCGACAAGGGTCCACTCCGGAGGATAGTGGAAGGTGAGGTCATAATCGGACATGGCGAGGCCCCGGTTGGGATACCAATTGCCACGCTCGCCAACATACAGCAAGCCGTTACCAGCTTCCGCCAAAACTTCTCCGCCATAGACGAAGCGCAGACTGATCTTTTGTCCTTTTCGCGCCGGCTCCGACAGAATCACGGCGACCTGGTCATTTCCGCTGCGAGCGAGCTGTGTGCCCTCGACCGCAGGATTCTGGAGGTATTCGACGGCGCGGCCATCCTCTTCCACGGACTGAATCTTCAGAAAACGTGACAACTCGAAAACCAGGAACTGCGAGCCATCACGCAGCACCTCGAGATTAAGATTCACTTCCGCATCGAGTTCTTTCGGGGGCTTTACCTCAGCATTGATGACGTAACTCCGCACCGAGATCGGATCCTCCCGCGACTCGGTTTCTGTGGGAAGAGTTTGCGCGACAGCAGGACGCCCGTGTGCGGTGATGCCCGCGGAAAATGAGGTCCAGACGTCGTAATAGACGGTTCCATCTTTGGTTTTTGCCTGTCCCGCTTCCACTTGTTCTCCAGCGGTTGAGTCATACAGTACATCGAAGACGCCAAGCGTGTTGCCCTGGAGCCGGGCATGCAACAGGCGATCGGCTGAGTCGGCTGGGGGCGAAACTTTAGAGAATTGGCGATCCGAGGTGGGAAGCATATCGCTGAAAGTTGCGAGCAATCTCATGGCGTCGACTGACGCCAGGCTGCGGGCCGTTTCGTCCCATCGGGAAACAAAGGCTGCCGCATCCTCAGGCGCTCTGAGGCCGGACTGCAATTCGACCGCTGTATTGTCGTTGAAGCGGAAGTAGGCGGTACTGAATCGCTCTTCAAGAATTGCCATCCCCGTGAACAAGCCCATCGATCTGCGCTCTTCTTCGTTGGGTGGCACCAACAGTACTTCTCCATCGCCCTCGAAAAACGCTCCCGTGATCTTGCCCATGACATCCTTGGTGAAGGCGATGGTGCCATCCTCGAGAGTGATATGGATTGCGGGCCGGTCAATCGAACCGTCGCGCACCCCGAAGACGCGCGAGGCATCGAGACCGATGCTGCTCAATTGCAGATAGAGTGACTCGGCCGGTCCGGGCTTGTGCGGCGGGGCTTGAACTGGAGGCGCCTGATTGGCACGGGCATAAACAGAAGGCAAAAATGTCAGAGAAGCGGCGAGCAGGATGGCAAATCTGTACAGTTTCACCAGTACTTTGGTCACGTAGGTGTGCGTCCCCACAGTTGTTAGAATGCGCTTCAATGTCCCGTTGTGTCACCACTTTAGCAGTTTTAACGGTCTGGACGGCATTTGCCGGAGCGGCATCGGCGGACACGATCCATTTGAAGAATGGTCGCACGATTCTCGCCGATCACGTGCGCGAAAACGGAAACCGCTACGAATACGACATCGGCGACGATAGTTATGCGATACCGAAGAGCTCGGTAAAACGGGTCGAGGCGGGTGGCATGCCGGCAGCCGTGGCTTCCGCAAGTGCGAACAAGGGTGCCGCGGATCTTCCCGTTTTCGTGCCGGTTAACGGCCTGGCAAACGCAGACGGCCTCCTCAAAACAGTGGTGAAGGACGGAAAGGTTGATTCCGATGCCCTGGCGAAACTTGAGGGCAAAGGAAATGCCGAGTTGAGCGCCACGGCCGATTTTATTGCCGGCAAGTTCGAATTCGACCATGGCAACGTCGCTGAGGCGCGCCGTTACTTCGATAGTGCACTGCGCTTTCAACCGGAAAATTCCACCGTGCTTGTTTACTACTCGGCGCTTCTGG
>JBAWBG010000398.1:0-5354 GCA_049589695.1 Candidatus Sulfotelmatobacter sp.
TGGAGCCAAACCGGAGGTTGGGAATTTCTCGGCAAGTGCTTGAAAGAAAATGGTGCGCCCTGAGAGATTCGAACTCCCGACCTTCTGGTTCGTAGCCAGACGCTCTATCCAGCTGAGCTAAGGGCGCAGGTTTGGCAACTGCAACAAAACTATGGCGGACGGGATGAACTGGCGTTCTTCCAATGCTTTCAACCGGACCGGGTATGCGCATTTTGCGCGCAAATTCATTGCAAATTGAAAGATCATTGTAACGTCTTGACCCGTACAGGGGCAACCATCGCTTCCTGGCCTACAGGTGACAATGTCAAAACGTGCAATCCTTGTTTTTGTCAACTAGTGAGATTTGTGTGTTGGAATTGATCAATTTACGCTGGGCCTTCCGATTTAGGCAGAAGACCCGCGACAAATCCTATCGCAAAATATATGATCGCGTTGATTAGCGATAGAGTCAACACGATTAGTACCTGATGCGCGGCACTCGCATTTTCTGTCGCCATCAACCCCAATGAAGCTGGCCATAAAATTAGGTACACAATGTCCAAATCGTAACGCACGTGCGCTGCGTTCAGGCAATAGGCAAGCGCTGCCAAGAAAAGCGCAACACCAAATCCGACAAAGGCGCACCGCAGTCCCCATCTAATAGACCTTTGCATACACAGTCGTCAATCGTATCGAGATTGTCGCGTTTGCGCACGTTACTACCGGCGAGACTTTTTCGCCAGACAGTTGCGACACTCCGGCAGCGGGCTAACTATTGCAAAATCGCGGCTACAGCCATCGACGGCGCGGCCTTGATTAGTCTCCGCGATAACGCTATCCAAACTGCCACTTGCCCTGCAGCCTCCTCCATCTGAAACTCTTTTCACCAAGTTCGTCCAGAAAGAAATAGTGGCCGTCAGGTATCTCACCACCATATTCCCGGCGCACGTAAGGGAAGGAGCGCAATCTAATACGGTCCGTCATGATAGGCCAGAAATTCAACCGGAAATCAAGAAGTTCCGGACTCATAACTGGCGTAACATCAATTACACCCATCGGCCTGCGCGATGCTGCGCTGCGTTTCACTCGCAGCCCGAGCGGAAAGACTGACCCCAACAACCGAGTTTCCATGAACCCCAATCGCAAAAGATGAATCTCACCCACACGGGCAATGCGCACAATGCCTGTACTGGGAGGAATTTCAATGGCTGGAGTAAAAGATGTCCTCTTAATGCGCTTCGTTCCCGAGCGCACACCGGCCGGGTTAGCATTATTACGGGTGTGGACGGGAGCGACGCTCTTCCTCCGTCACGGCCTCGAAAAGCAGCCGGCACACTGGGCTCAATTCATGGCCCACTTCCCCAACCCCATCGGGATCGGTTCCCATCCCTCGTTCCTGCTCGCGTTCTTCTCCGATTTTGTTTGCTCGATTCTGCTGATGATCGGCCTCGGTACGCGCTGGGCCGCTCTCTACTGTTTCGCAAACATTTTTGTTGCCTGGGCCTTCGTCCACCATTTCGCTTTCTTCGGCAAGGGCCCGGGAAGCGATCACGGCGAGCTGATGGTGCTTTATCTGGGAGCTTTGCTGACGCTTCTGATCGCCGGACCCGGCGCAGCTTCCCTCGACCGCCTTCTCGACCGGCAGCCCTAGCACATATCGCGTCGATCGCGCGTGTAATCTATGCCCCACGTTCCACGGATGAAGTAATACAGGAATTACCTGAGGGAGACTACCTGACTTTGAAGCGAGGTTCTCACCGGTTTCCCTCGCGGCTTTCCCCGGTAATTCCTGCAGAAGTAAATCTTTCCAGCCGCAGAGCAATTCCTACAAAGCGCATAAAACTGCGGCCTTGCGTTTTGAGCAGCTTAAGAATGGCATGCCATGTGCTTAAACAAAGAACAGACGAAGTGGCGCGCAACGGGGCGCTCCAAGGATGACTTCGGCCAGAGGTTCTCTTGGGCGCCCCTTGCATAAAAGCAATAAGGTCAACCTCCCCCGGTCCTTCTTGCCTCCCCCAATTCTCCCAGGTTCTGAATTAGGTGGGTTTTGAATTGGGTTTTTCTGAGTCAGGTTCGAAAGTAAAATAACCCTAACCCTAACCCTAAGCGAGCGCCACGGCGTTCAGCACATCGATACCCGCTTGGCGCAGCAGTTTTGCCACCGAATCCGCCTTCATCCGCGAAGCATCGTATCCCACCCGCACCGTACGCTCGGCTTCGTTAAACTTCACACCGCGCACTCCGTAAACTTCACGCATCCCGTCGATGGCTCGCAGCGCAGCCTCTCCCGGCACAGCTCCGTAACGGAAAACCACATCCAGATAAGTCATTCGTCTGATCCTTGCCTAGTAAAAAACTCTGATGTAACGATGGCCGGATGGCCCGGCCGGATGAATCCAATATAAAGCATCCCCCATCCAACTGCGTAGTCAGGCTCGCATTGAGTTCTCCGCGTGCTCCGCGGCAGTCCTCAACGTCCTTATGCGTTTTAAGATTTTGTCGTGCCTAAAAACCTCGGCAGAAGGAGTAAAGTTCTCGCTGCGGCCCGCAATCCGCAATCATCATGTCAACAAAACCGTCCAGTCAAACCTCCGCACTTGAGCGCGATCCCGTATGCGGAATGAGCGTCAATCCCGCGACCACCAAGCATGTCCATGACCTCAGCGGCAAAAAGTATCATTTTTGCTGCGCCCCATGCCTGGAAAAATTTAAGGCCGATCCCAACAAATATCTGCAACCCGCATTTCCGCCGAAATCATCCGGATTAATTACCCTCGGCGCCCCAAAACCAGCTGCGCCCTCAACTCCAGAAAGTGCTCATCAACCCTCCGCCAGCCAGACTCAGTCGAGTGCCCACGCCGCAGTCAGCCAACCTCCGGTCTACGTCTGCCCCATGTGTTCCGAGGTTCGCGAACCCAAGCCTGGCGCTTGCCCTTCCTGCGGCATGGCTCTCGAACCCGACGTCCCAATAGCCTCTACGCGCACCGAATACACCTGTCCCATGCACCCGGAGATCGTCCGTCCCGCGCCCGGTTCCTGTCCCATCTGCGGCATGGCCCTCGAGCCCCGCACCGTCACCGCCGCCGCCGAAGAAAATCCCGAACTCCGCGACATGACCCGCCGCTTCTGGATCGCAGTCGCGCTAACTCTGCCGCTGCTCCTGATTGCGATGGCAGCGATGTTCGGGTATCGCTTTCACATCGATCTCAACCTGAACGGTGTAGCGCTTAACCTTCCCTGGCTCGAATTCATCCTCGCCACACCCGTCGTCCTCTGGGCCGGATGGCCTTTCTTCCAGCGCTTCTGGACTTCGCTCGTCAACCGCAGCCCCAACATGTTCACGCTAATCGGCATGGGCACCGGGGTCGCCTACGCATACAGCGTGATCGCCACGCTCTTTCCGCGGATTTTTCCCGAGTCTCTGCGCGGCATGTCCGGACGCATGTCCGGCTATCCCGACGTCTACTTCGAGGCAGCCGCCGCCATCACCACTCTCGTCCTCCTCGGCCAGGTCATGGAACTCCGCGCCCGCAGCCGCACCAGCGCCGCGCTCAGAGCCCTGCTCGATCTCAGCCCTAAAACCGCTCGCTTGCTCGCAGCCGACGGCACCGAAAAAGACGTTCCCCTCGAACTAGTCCAGCCCGGCGGCCGCCTTCGCGTCCGCCCCGGAGAAAAAGTCCCCGTAGACGGCGTAATCCTAGAAGGTCGCAGTTCAATCGACGAATCGATGATCACCGGCGAGTCCATGCCGGTCGAAAAATCTCCTGACAGCAAAGTTATCGGAGCAACCGTCAACAGCACCGGCTCATTCATCATGCGCGCCGACCGCGTGGGTTCGGAAACTTTACTCGCCCGCATCGTCCAACTCGTAGGCCAGGCGCAGCGCAGCCGCGCACCCATTCAGCGCCTCGCCGATCGCGTTGCCAAATGGTTTGTCCCTATCGTCGTAGCAGTCGCCGTCATCACGTTCATCGCGTGGTTCTTCCTCGGCCCGCAGCCACGCTTAGCCCACGCTCTTGTGAACGCCGTGGCCGTACTCATCATCGCCTGCCCCTGCGCTCTCGGCCTCGCTACGCCGATGGCGATCATGGTCGGCGTCGGTCGTGGTGCGCACGCCGGCGTCCTCATCAAAAATGCCGAAGCGTTAGAGATTCTGGAAAAAGTCGACACTCTCGTCGTCGACAAAACCGGCACGCTCACCGAAGGCAAGCCGGCGATCGTGAGTTATTCCAAAGAATTCGACGATGATCCCGAACTGCTTCGCCTTGTCGCCAGTTTGGAGCGCGCCAGTGAACATCCTTTAGCGGCCGCAATCGTCGAAGCCGCTGAGAAACGAAGACTCCAACTTTCGCAACCCGAGGAATTCCACTCTGTCGCCGGCAAAGGAATCGTTGGCGTTGTCCAGAAGCGACAAGTCGCAATCGGCAATCCCGCTCTGATGGTGCAAGTGGGAGCGCTGCAAGAATCTGCCGTTTCGTCCGTCACGGATCCCGGCGGCGCCGTTCTTTGCGTCGCCATCGACGGCAAATACGTCGGCAACTTCGCGGTCGCAGATCGAATCAAGACCTCCACGCCCAGCGCCATCCGCCATCTCAAAGCACAGGGCATTCACATCGTCATGCTCACCGGCGACAATCGCGCCACCGCCGCGTCAATCGCAAAAACCTTGGGCATCGACGAATTCGAAGCCGAAATATTGCCGGAAAGAAAATTAGAGGTCATCCGCAATCTGCAAGGGCTGGGAAGAGTAGTCGCCATGGCCGGCGATGGCATCAACGACGCGCCTGCTCTCGCCCAAGCCAACGTCGGCATCGCCATGGGCACGGGCACCGACGTTGCCATGGAAAGCGGCGGCATCACTCTGGTCAAAGGCGATCTCACCGGAATTGTGCGCGCCCGCAACCTGAGCCGCGCCACCATGCGCAACATCCGCCAGAATCTTTTCTTCGCCTTCGTCTACAACGCCATCGGCGTTCCCATAGCCGCTGGCGTCCTCTATCCCTTTTTCGGTCTGCTGCTCAGCCCCATCTTCGCCGCCGCCGCCATGAGCTTCAGCTCCGTCTCCGTAATCGCCAACGCCCTCCGCCTCCGCCACGCAAAGTTGTAACTGCGACTCCAGTGGAACGGCTCGTGTGGGACGAACACACCTGTCCGTCGCCTTTGACTTTTGCTTTTGGTGACGATTCAGACTCTGCTTTGGCTCCGCCACGCTAGCTCCCCAATTTGTCATTCCGACCGGAGCCGGAGCGCCAGCGACGGCGCAGTGGAGGAACCTGCTTCAGAAAAGTTCATGTGGAACGGCTCGTGTGGGACGGACACTCCGTCGCCTTTCACTTTTGCTTTTGGTGACGATTCAGACTCTGCTTTGGCTCCGC
>JBAWBG010000399.1:0-5569 GCA_049589695.1 Candidatus Sulfotelmatobacter sp.
TGACGTAGGCGGCGAAGAAGTCGAGCTGTTCGGGGCGGTAGATGACGTGGCTGGAGCAAATGGTGCAAACGTAGGAGTTACCGCGCTTGTAGATGGTGCATTTGACCTGGATACGGCGGAAGAGTCCTTGGTGGTCGGTGGCGACATCGTAGGGAGCGGTTTCTCCCCAGGGCTTGGCGACGCGGAATCCGCGCTCGGCGGCGCGGAGCATGAAACGGAGTTCGGCCCACTCTCCGCGGAGTTTGGCGTGCTGAATGTCTTTGCCGTGATGGGGCATGCGGTGATTCGCCTTTGGTGAAACGGTTCGTGAAGCAATGGTTTTGGGAGGGGCTGAGAGAGATCTATCGTGATTCAAGGCTCCGGGTTTCGACGGCTGCGAGCGAAGCAGGTTCCTCGCGATGAGGCCGCTCGGAATGACAACTTTTTAGCCTGAATGACAATTTTTTAGTCTGAGTGAGAATTCTTTGGTCGTGTGACATTTTTCTTTAGTCGTTTGACATTTCTTAGTCTGATTGCTTTCCTTGGGAGTGGGACGAAAATTCTTTATGCTGCGTGGGGACAATAAAAAAGGCGACCCGGATTAGCGAGTCGCCTTCGAACCGATCTTATAATCCTATTATATCATAGAGCAAAGGGTAAATGGGACATGTTAGCAATAAATATTTTAGCTGCATTTTCATGGGGATAGGTGCGATCGTGTAAGTTCTGCCTATTGACAAGAAAATCCCAAGTTGACGAGAAGAGGTTTTTGGGAAGGGATTCCTCGCGATGAGGCCGCTCGGAATGACAGAATTTATAGGATGGGAATAAGCGAAACTTGCGGAGCTCGACTTATGAACTCGGAATGATCAGCACTGGATCATGGCTGGCTAATGTTTGGGTGGGTGTGTCAAGCTGGAGGACTATGAAGAAACAGGCGAGTGACCAGTCGTTTCATGATCGGCGGTATCAGGAGCGGAAGCGGGCGGAGGCGGCGAAGAAGGCTGCGCCGAAGAAAGTTGTAGGCGGGGAATCGGGGAAGAGTAATGGGGCTGGAGCGCCTCACAGCAAGTAGAGATGCCTACGGCACGTGGTGTGGACTTCGGGATATTCGTAGTGTCGGCGAGTTGCATGGGTCCCTCGGCAGGCTCAGGGCAGGCACTTCGGCGCTCGTCCTCCGCTTTGCGGACGGCTCTGCTCCTCAGGATGACAAAAGAGTTTTAATTGCACGCCGGTTGATTTGCTGCTTTATGGTCTGTAGATTCTGTTGGGACTGAAAGATTTGATATGGCCAACCTGACTGGCGTGCAGCAAAAATATATTTTGCACTGGGGCGAGATGGGGACGCGGTGGGGGATTAACCGGACGGTGGCGCAGATTCATGCGTTGCTGTATCTGTCTCCGCGGGCGCTGCCGGCGGAGGAGATTGCGGAGACGCTGAGCGTGGCGCGGTCGAATGTGAGCACCTCGATAAGGGAGCTTGAGGGGTGGGGGATTGTGCGGGCGGTGCATGTGCTCGGCGACCGGCGGGAACATTATGAGTCGATGAAAGATGTGTGGGAGATGTTCCGGCTGGTGATTGAGCAGAGGAAGCGGCGGGAGATCGATCCGACGCGGGAGATGTTGCGGCGGAGTTTGGAGGAGCTGGATCCGAAGGAAGCGGGCGCGGAGTTTACGCGGGAGCGGCTGGCGGCTATGGCGGGATTTTTTGAGGCGGTGACGGAGTTGCATGATCAGATGAAGAGTCTGCCGACGGGGACGGTGAGGAAGTTGTTACGGATGGGGGCCAAGGTTAGCAAGGTCAAGGGCAAGAGCTAACCACGGGGGACACAGAGGAACACGGGGTAGGGATGCTTCGACTTCGTGAGATCGTCTTTCAGACGATCCCACTCCGCTCAGCATGACGGGTAGAATTTTGATCCGAGAGGATAGTGATGGCGCAGGCTGTGGAACAGAAAAAGATTTGGGTGACGTTGACGGGGCTGCCGTTGACGATCGAGTTGGAGTGGCCGTTTCATCGGTCGACTTCGGGGGCGGATTTTTGGGTGTTACATGGCGATATCCGGCTGGAGAATTCGGATGGGCTGCATGCGCCGGTGGCGGTGAATTTGTCGGCTACAGTACGGGAGGTGATGGCGTCGCTCGAGCCGAAGGATGCGGAGGCTCCGGTGATCAACGCGCTGCGCAAGGAAGTGGACCGTCGGCAGATTGAGTTTGTGAAATCGGGAAAACTGAAGCCGGTGGCGTTTTCCAGCCGGCATTATGACTTCAAGCGGTCTAAGTGGGTGTTTGGGAAAGCTAGCGACGACGAGATTGCGACATTTGTGGAGCGGAAGGTTTATTGGGAGACGAGGTTGAAGTCAAATCCCCCACTTCTCGCAAAAGAAGCGAGAAATGGGGCACCCCCATCCGATGCACTACCGGCAGAGAGGCGGGTTTGGATTGGGGATCCTACGGACGCGCAGTATTTGGAGACGACCCCGGCGCACTTGCTGGAAATTGCGGGGCGACTCGTCGCGGGGGATGGGCTGGTGCGGATCGACGGCGAGTGGGCGGAGGCGACTGCGGGGTTGACAGGGCAGACCGAGCGGTTTGAATCGGCGATGCGGGCGGCGGTGGAGGAGTTGGAGAAGAAGCATGCGTTTGAGCGAGGGTGATCGCAGTAGGCAGTGGTTAGGGGTTAGTCGCTGTGTTTCGGCTCGCCCGGTGTCTAAATAGCTATGGACATCTTGTCAGTGCACTGGGACGTCATAATGTTTTGGAAATTGTCGTCCCGAACGGCGCTTTTCTATGCAGTCTTTTTTGTAATCCTCGGAGGGTATGCAAGCTATTCGCTGGTCCGGGTGTTTGCAGGCCTCGGTGGTTCGGGTGAGGAGGCTTTCGTAACGCGCCTAGAACGCCGCATTACGAACGTTCGCCAGATCATCCTTTTGCTTCTGCTGCTGTTTGGGATGACCGTAGCGAACGAAGCGTTCGATTGGATTCGTGCTTGGCGCCCTATGCCGGCCGAGTGTGACTGCGTTTATCCGTTTGGAATTTGGGCAGTATTCACCTTCGGTGTGTTGGCTGCGCTTGTTTTTCTGCACGCATTTCAGTGGATTGCTTCTGCTTGCTTGCAGCGGCGTGCCTCCGACCTCAGCGGCTGAAGCCGGTTCCCTTTTAACTTCCTCTGATGGCACGACTGAACGTCGTGCCCTTCCCGATTCAACTATCTCTGACACAACATCAGCTGTCTACGACTCTTGCGAAGATTTGCGAGAGAATAGTCCCCAACAGAGTCTGGGGGCGATAGCGTAGTTTAGTTGGACCAGGACGATGGCGGCGATGGCGTAATAAGTATTGATGAAGCAGAGGGCGGCGCCGGTGGCGTAGAGGGATTGGGCGATGACGATGCGGCGGATTATGGCGGGATGGACTTCGGGCGGGAGATCGTCAACAAGGAGGTGGGCGCGGGTGGCGTAGGACCAACTCCAGTAGAGCATGAGGCCGAGGAGGAAGATGTTGCTCCAGTAGACCAGGAGAGCGGTGCGGTAGTGGATGAATTCGGCGAGAAGAGATGTGGTGAATGGCGTGAGCGTGATGGCGCAGAGGAAGGCGATGTGGATCCAGGCGAGATTGCGGTCGGAGCGGGCGAAGTAATTGAGTTGAGTTTGCTGGCCGACCCAGAAGATGCCGTTGGTCATGATGCTCATCAGGAAGATGATGAGACGCGGGGAGAGCGCAATGAGGATGCGGCGGAGGTCGTACTCGGAGTGAACGGCTTCGGCGGCGGGGACGCGAAGGTCGAGGACGAGCAGGGTCATGGCGACGGCGAAGATTCCGTCGCTGAGGGCGGCGATGCGTTCCACGCTCTGACCTGCAACGCGGTTGTAGAGGGATGGCATCTAACCGGAGTTTAGCATTGGGGTTGGGTCGGGAAGTCAAAGGCTTAAACACAGGGGACACAGGGGTTCACAGAGGGAAAGGCCGCTAGGGATGCGCTTTTCGGGGATTTGCAGAGGACGGTCAGGGTGGACAGTCGCGCGCGGGCTGATATTAGTCTGCGCGTTAGTGGCGATTGGTCGTACACGAGCGCGAGGTCAGGAGCAGCCGGGCAATCCTCCGGAATCGCCAGGCCAGTCGAGGGGCAAAGAACTTCCGGAGGCGCCGGGGGAAACCAAGAAGGATGAGAGCGGGAATCCGGTGCAAGAGATCCAGGACATGACGAAACAGGTTGTGTCGCAAACCACCGACACGGCGAAGACTACGTTACTAAGGGCGCGGGATTGGGAGTCGAGCTGGATTGCCGGGATTTATGTGGGAAAAAATCGCAAGCTGGTGCCGATGACTGGGCAGCAGCGAATGGATTACTACCTGCGCCAGACGTTCACCACTCCTGAGGCTTATATGAAGAGGATGTTCGCGGCTGGAGTCGATCAGGCGCGCGGGGTGCCTTACCAATGGGACGATGGATGGGCTGGGTACGCGGAGCGCTTTGCTTCGCGCGAGGGGCAATTTTTTACATCGAATTCTCTGGCGGCTTTGGGGAACGCGAAGCTGGGGTATGAGGTTCGTTATGACAAGTGCAAGTGCTCGGATTTTCGGCATCGGATGCGGCATGCGATTCTGCGGAATTTTTTGACATACGACCGGAGCGAGGAGAATTTACGTCCGCAGTTCGCGTTGTACGGCGGAGCGTTTGGCGGAGGGTTAATGGCTACGGCTTGGAAGCCGAGTCCGAAGAATGCCTGGGCAAATGGCGGGTGGGCGGTGTTGGGGCAGGCGGCTTATGGATCGCTGCTGAATTTGATTACGGAGTTCGGGACGGAGATTAATCGGAAGCAGGGAGTGAAGTAGGGGGTAAGAAAGCGTTCGGTTGAAATAGACGCACCGGCTCCCATCGTTTGCCGTCTGCAAGAAAGTCGTTGCCGGGCTATTTACCGATAGATTAGGGGCTGCCGTGGTGGATTCTGATTCTGCGGCAAGTTCGGCTCGAAGAGGCACACTTGCACAAGCTTTTTGGCCACGAGTATGAAGTCTACGCTCAACAAACGGCTAGGGTGGTGCCGGGTATCTACTGAAGGAGTGGAAAATTCCAGACTGCTTCATCGTCGGTAGATGGGTTTGTTTTGCCGACAACGGCAAAAGGTCTTCCTCTCGGGCTGAGAGCGCCTATGTGAAATATTAAAGTGTCGGCTGTCGCAGTTCCTGGATTCCACGGCTGCGAAGAAAGTAACCCCAAGGCATCCGCAGGGGCTAAAGCCGCGTTGAAGGAAGGCAGCTTACCGCAGCGCTGGAAGCGCTGCGCTACCCAAAAGTCGTTTTCGCTCGGCCTGAAACCCGCTTTCTTTTCTGCAGCACTATCGGCACGAGTGAAGTCGTGCCCTGATACGGATCGTCAATGCGGTTTCGACGCGGCTTAGGCTGCACGCTTTCATGGCGAGATTCGGCGGACGAGGGCGTCCGCCGCTCCACGAATCGTTACTGAAGCAGCGTGCCTCCGTTGGTGGGCGGCTCTTCTTCTGGCGCTAACACGACGGCGGCGGCTACGCGGTCGCCGGGCTCCATGTTCAGGAGGCGGACGCCCTGGGCGTTGCGGCCAGATTCACGG
>JBAWBG010000400.1:0-2126 GCA_049589695.1 Candidatus Sulfotelmatobacter sp.
CCACAGAGGTATTGTAGCGCGCGAAATTGAGCGCGGAGAAAGCGTTATAGTTTGCGCTCACTGCCGTACCCGACGGGGCTCGGCAAATCCTCCAGCCCGCGCCCGGCAAAAATGTTCTGGAACTCAGCGAGCAATTCGTCATGTATCAACCCGTTCGAGGCCAGAGTCTCGCGGCTGTCAATCTGGAACGGTCCACCAGAAAAATCCGTGACCCGCCCGCCCGCCTCTTCCACAATCAGCACGCCCGCCGCCGTGTCCCAGGGATTGAGATTGAATTCCCAGAACCCCTCATACCGTCCGGCAGCAACATTGCACAAATCGAGCGCCGCCGAGCCCGCCCGCCGCACTCCATGCGAGCGCAACGTGAGGTGATGATAAAAATAGATGTTGGGATTCTTGTGCCGCTTGTGACTGGGAAAGCCAGTGGCAATTAGCGACTCGGCGAGCTTCGCAATCGAAGAAACATGAATCGCCTCGCCATTCAGCCGCGCGCCGTTTCCCTTCGAAGCGCTAAACATTTCATCGCGCGTCGGATCGTAAATAACCGCAGCTCTGCGCTGACCGCGAAACTCCACGCCCAGCGAAACGCAAAACACCGGATAGCCATGCGCAAAATTGGTCGTGCCGTCGAGCGGATCGACATACCACTTGTAATCGCTGCCGGTCTCGATGCGCGTTCCCTCTTCGCCCATCACATCGTGCGCAGGGAAATGTTCCCGAATCCGCGAAAGAATCAGCGCCTCTGATTCGCGATCGGCAATCGTAACCAGGTCAGCGCTGCCCTTATATTCAATCTTCACACGCCGCCGAAAATGCCCCATCAGCAGCTCGCCCGCCTCGCGAGCCACAGCCTGCATATGGAGAATAAGTTCGGAAGATTGGGTAGATGTCATGCGAAATTCAAGCTTTTCAGTAAGAGGCAATTCATTCCAGGATTGGAGACCGGAAACTGAGAACTGAGAACTGGCAACCGGCAACTGTTCTTAGCTATTTCTTCTTCCCGTCCTCTGCAATATAAACAATCTCATGCTTGAAGATAAAAAGATTCGGCCCATCGTCGCGCGTAACTCGCACCATATTCTTGTCGTAATACTCGATCCATCCGCGCACAATTTCGCCGTCGGCGAGTTTAAGGCTGACGACCTTCTGCTTCTCGCCCAGCGCCTTCAAATAATTCGCTTCTTCAAAAGTTTCGTCGGGAGGAGGCGTTCGCTTCTTGAAATTAGAATTACTGGAATTCAACGGCATCTTCACATTTTACACTTCGTCGTACTCAGGCGGATGCACCAAAGTCAGCAGTTGGCCATGGCTGCGTAAACTGCATCCACTATCACTTCTTGTCCATATAAAACGCCTTCTCCTCCGGCCGCACCACCCGCGGAATCCAAAGCGGTCGCCGCAACCCACCCGGCCCCGGTGCAGGCCGAGCCAGCGCCTTCCATCGCTGATAGACGGCAAATGAAAGATTTGTATCCACAAAAATATCGCCGTAGTGATCGTCCGCCGCCGCCCGCTCCACGCGCACCAACTGATGCCAGCAGTGCATGCCGCTGATCGGATCGGGATGCACCGGAAAAGTAATATCCTGATGCACGCCCGCATCGCTCCACCACACACGCTTCGTGTCTGGATCGGCGCTGTCATAAGGCTTAACAGTGGAAAGCTGGCGCATTTTCCATTGGCCCTTGCCGACCTCCTTCAGATCGACCCAAGCACTCGACATGCGCTCGATCTTCTCATCCTTATTGACCTTCCAGCGGCCAAGATGATGCGAACACGCCACAACTCCCGGCGTAAGCCCCTCAGTGACCCACGCGTGCAGCACAAAATATCCAATCTCGGTATGCACCTTAAGCAGATCGCCCGTCCGAATGTCGCCCAGTTGCTTCGCATCCACCGGATTTACCCACAGTGGATTCTTGTGCGAAATTTCATACAGGTATTTCGCATTGCCCGAGCGCGTATGAATTAAATTAGGCAATCGAAAAATCGGCAGCAACGTATAAACATCGCCGGCCGCATCCGTCGGCCACTCCACCCGCGGCATATATTTAGGATCAAAATCCGCCGCCGGCTTCCCCAACGAAGCCCCATGCGCTGACCGATGAATATGGCTGCGGTAATAT
>JBAWBG010000401.1:0-3067 GCA_049589695.1 Candidatus Sulfotelmatobacter sp.
CCCAGCCGGTTGAACTCCGAGAACAGATATCCCGCCGCTTCGCTCACCTGCCCTACCGGATCATCCGGATGCTGCTGCTCCCACGCCGAAAAATCCTTCTGTGCCCCGGAAAAATCGAGGTTATAGAGTCCGAGAAATCCTCTCTCCAGCTCCGTGCTTGCAATCGCATCTGGCTCCGCCGTAGCACTCAGCGCCAAACTCAGCCACAAGGCTGCTACCATACCGATGATCACACTCTTGCGAAGTTGAGTTCTTGTCCCCATGACCCTCTTTGAGCGCTTCCAGGCTCATGCGTTTCCGCGGAAGCGCAATCGCTCTTGTCCCACCTTTCTTCGATGCTGGCAAATACTCTTATGTCCACCGCATACTATTTTTATGGTAACCCTCTCTACTCCACCCGACTCAGTCAATCGCCCTATTTCGCGGAAACTATTACTTACAGCCATTCCGGGCGCTCCGCAAATACCACCCTTACCGTGGGAGCGCAGTGCTTCAGCGCCGCATAAAGGCTTGCCCAAAAAATGCAGCTTCAGCCCCCGCGCTTACACTTTCGCTCAACCCCTCAGGACGAAAATTTCATGACCGACACCCTCTACGCTCCCGGATGGCCCGGCATCCCGCCGCGCTGGACTTCCAGCGCCAAAACCGGCGCGGGAACAGCCTTAAATCAACATAGCAAAGTCTGGTTCACCACCAGTCATGGAATTGTCAATGAAGTGTATTTTCCTCGCGTCGATCAGGCCTGCACCCGCGACCTCGGCCTCATGGTCACAAACGGACGCGATTATTTCTCTGAAGAAAAACGCCATTGCACCTTCGAGAACACCCCGTTCGAACCTGGCGTTCCCGCCTTCGAACTCGTCAACACCGAAATCAACGGCCGCTATCGCATCCACAAAGAAATTCTCACCGACCCTTACCGCAACGTCCTTTTGCAAAAGATTCGCTTCGAACCGCTGCAAGGCCAACTCTCCGACTACCACCTCTATGCCCTGCTCTCGCCTCACCTCGCCAACTGCGGTGCGGAAAATACCGCCTGGGTCGGCGATTACAAAGGCGTCCCTATGTTCCTTGCCCAGCACGATGGCACCGCGCTCGCCTTCGCCTGTTCCGTTCCCTGGAAAAAAATGTCTGTCGGATTCGTCGGCGCCTCCGATGGATGGCAGGATCTCTCGGCTCACTTCCAGATGCAATGGGAATACCAGCGCGCGGAAAACGGCAACGTCGCCTGCACCGGCGAGATCAACCTCGCCGCCTGCAACGGAGAATTCATCGTCGCTGTCGGTTTCGGCTCCATCGTCACCGAAGCCGGACAGCAAGTCCGCTCCACTTTATTCGAGGACTACAGCGAGCTTCGCCAGCATTACGTCTTCCACTGGAAAAACTGGCAGAATACATTGATCAAGCTCGATGAACCAGAGCGCCCCACCGATCTTTACCGCGCCTCCACAGCCGCTCTGCGCACTCATGAATCCAAGGATTTTCTCGGCGGCATCATCGCCAGCCTGTCCATCCCCTGGGGATTCAACAAAGGTGATGAAGATCTCGGCGGCTATCACCTCGTCTGGCCTCGCGATCTGGTCGAAACTGCCGGAGCTCTGCTGGCTGCCGGTGCCGTCAACGATGCCTTGCGCGTTCTCCGTTATCTCGAAGCCACGCAGGAAGCCGCCGGCAACTGGGCGCAAAATCTCTGGCTCGACGGCCGTCCCTACTGGGGCGGAGTCCAGATGGATGAGACCGCTTTCCCCATCCTCCTGCTCGATCTTCTCCGCCGCGAAGCCGCCAAGGGTTTAGGCAAGCTCGACCGCTGGTGGCCCATGGTCCGCAAAGCCGCAAGTTTCATCGTCCGCAATGGCCCGGTCACCCAGCAAGATCGCTGGGAAGAAGATGGCGGTTATTCTCCGTTCACGCTCGCCGCGGAAATTTCCGCGCTCCTCGCCGCCGCCGACATCGCTGAACTCACCGGCCACAGCGACATCGCCTCCACACTTCGCGATCACGCCGATGCATGGAACGACAATATCGAACGCTGGGTCTACGCTACCGGCGGCGATCTCGCCAAGCAAATCGGCGTCGAAGGCTACTACGTCCGCATCGCCCCGCCCATCACCGATGCCGCCGCCTCGCCCACGCAAGGTTTCGTTCCCATCAAGAACCGCCCTCCCGGTCAGGACATGGAGCGTGCCTTTCGCATCGTCAGTCCCGATTCCCTTGCTCTGGTCCGTTTCGGGTTGCGTGCTCCCGATGATCCCCGCATCCTCAACACAGTGCGTGTCATCGACGCTCTTCTCCGCGTGCAGCTCCCACAAGGCCCCTGCTGGTACCGCTATAACGGCGATGGATACGGCGAACATAAAGACGGCTCACCCTTCGACGGCACCGGCATCGGCCGCCCCTGGCCGCTCCTAGCCGGCGAGCGCGCCCACTACGAACTGGCCGCCGGACGCCCCAAAGAAGCTGAAGCCTTACTAACCGTGATGGAAAACTCCACCACCGGCCACGGCCGCCTGCTTCCCGAACAAGTCTGGGACGCCGACGATATTCCCGCACTCGAACTCTTCCGCGGCAAGCCCAGCGGCTCCGCCTGTCCTCTGGTCTGGGCGCATGCCGAATACATCAAGCTCCGCCGCTCCCTCCGCGACCGCAAAATTTTCGACCAGGCTCCGCAGACCGTGCAACGCTATCAGGTCGAAAAACCCATCCGCCAAATCTTTGGCTGGAGATTCAACAACAAGACCCGCTCCATCCCCCGTCACAAAAAACTTCGCCTCGTCCTCATGACTCCTGCTGTCGTCCACTGGAGCATCGATAACTGGACAACTTCACAAGACACTCCCACCCGCGACACCGGCCTCGACACCTACATCCTCGACCTGCCCACCGCCTCGCTCCCAGTCGGGGCGCAAGTCGTCTTCACCTTCTACTGGCCAAATGAAAATCGCTGGGAAGGCACAAACTATCTCGTGGTCGTCGAGTAAACTGGTCGTAGATTAAGCTCCCTCCGCCGGGATTGCAGCTCATGTGGGGACAGCCGGTCTCGGCTGTCCGCCAGACGAAGCCCCGCCCG
>JBAWBG010000402.1:0-16914 GCA_049589695.1 Candidatus Sulfotelmatobacter sp.
ATTCTGACCACAGCGATCTTGGACTGGACCGGCGTCGGGGGCATGGGGACATGGTAATGCCTGGCAGCGGGTAGCGGATGGGGTTACGCAAATGCGGCAAGGCTCTACGGCCGATGAGCGGTATCGCTGATTACGTCAATCATTCAAAGACAAGGCCGTCTGAAACTGGTCGGATTCAACGTGGGGAAGTATTTTCCCAGCCTCTTCCGGGGAAAGCTTTGCTCCAACCAACCCGGCAGCCTTCGCCAACGCCGGATCTCGGTTATTCACCAAATCCTCACCGGTCGGCAGAATCAATATGTCAGGCTCTACGCCCACGTGTTCAAGACTCTTACCGTCCGTCATCACCAAATCAGCGTCTGTAACAGAAATGGCATAAGAGACGATCGAATCCAAGGCGACCTCGTGAGGATAAAGCCTCGCTTCCATCACACTCCCCGAACTCCGATCGCCAACAATAAAGCCCCTCTTCTCGATCTGCACCACGCGTGCCAGCACCTCAGAAGCGGAGGCCGACTCGCTATCGATCAAAACCGCGAAGCGGCCGGTAAAAGCGTCGTGATGACGGCCGGTTGCCGACACCGGCTTGGTCGCGGTACGGCCAACGCGATCAAAAATCTTTAGATCGTTCTGAAACAATCCACCAAGAACGCGGTCGAGAGTATCGGCGTAACCTCCGGGGTTTCCTCTGAGGTCCAGAACGACGCCTGTGTGTGCTCGCATCTTGCCAACGATGGTATCCACTTCCGACGCGGAGAACGCGAATTCAGGAATTTTGATCACAAGAAGGTCCTCGCCTTTCTCAAAGTAACGAGGACGGAGAATTTGACGCCTAGCATCTGCGTCGCGAACTAGCACGTTAATTCCCTGATGCAGAAAATACCTGTTGACCGTGGATGCCTGAAACCTGGCCATCACTTCTAACTGCCGCTGACCACCCGCCGCGTCAGCGAGAGACAGTCGAAGCTCTGGCTGAGGACGCAGCACGTTGACGATGTAGACCAGCCTGCGAAAATTCTCGCGTGAGACGGGATATCCGTTGACCGCTCGAACTTCGTCGCCCGGTCTGAGACCTTTCTTCTCGGCATCGCCTCCGGCACGAACTCGAACTACATAGCATCGGTCGCCAATCATCTCCATCTGGAAGCCGTAATCGTGGACTTGCGTTCGAGGCGGGAGAACAAGAGAGGTATGGGAGTCGTGCAGGCTGTCCAAAAGCGCGGCGATCTCCGACACCGCATCATCCATGGAGCGAGCGGTTGCGACGTTTTTCTTCGCCTCCTGCACGCGCGCCTTCCAGTCGATTCCGTGGAACTTTGAATCGTAGTAGTGCTTTTGCACGTCTGTATCGGCATCCAGCAGCATGGCCTCAGCGAGGCGGCGATCCGACTTCGCATACTGCTGAGACCATCCGGCAACTGGCACTAAAGCGCACACAATCGCGAGACTGGCGGGAAGGCAAAAGCTTTTCCACGTCATAAGACGAGCCGAAGTCTACACCAAGGACGGTGGCTGTCGCCATAGCACTCGCCCCAACGCGAGCATTGGTCGGCCCACCAAAGCTTACTCCGGCGTCGCAATAGACATTGCCGCGGAATTAATTACATCCATTCATGGTGGGCGGCGATGCAGGGTATTCGGTCACTTTTTAGGGGCGGCTAGCTTCTGCGCCGCCAGTCCCTTTGACCTCTGTTAGCTGGCAGCTTGACCGGTTGGGACCGGGCTGTCGGATCTTGCAGGCGTGCGGGAACTCATTTCATAGCGGGCGGCGTCGAGGTCGGTGTGCAGAGAATCCAGAGCGGTCATGGGCATTTCCGTGCCCCAGGTTTCTATTTCGTTTTCTGACCAGCTTCCGTTGAGGCGGATCGCGCCGCTGATGTCTTCTGGAAACGCATGCCGGTAGTCGCCTTCGCGAATGAGAATGTCGCCGATCAGGCGTCCGGTGCCCATGTCGAAAACGCGACGGCTGGCCTGGCCGCCGGCATTGGCCAGGCACAGGAAAACTTCGCCGGCATCGCCCCATTCGGCGCGATAGTACCAGGCTTGCGGAGCATCAATCTTAGGATGATGGCGGCGGGAGCGCTTGTGTTCGGGCTCCAGTGCCTGCATTTCGTTGGCCGGATTGAAATACAGAATCCGCTGGCAGGAATCGCAGACCACGGTGTGCTGCCCGGTGCGAACGTCATTGTAGATCTGCGGCCGCAGCATAACCTGGCACGCCATGCATTTGTGATCGCGAACTTCAGAGATGCCGCTGCCGCGGAATTTTGAAACGCGCTCATAATGGCGCAACAGATCTTCGTTTACCCCCGCCCGCATCGTATCGCGCTTCCCTCGCCATTCTGTCAATTGCTTTTCGTCTTCCGCGGTGCGCTGACGCGCCTGCTCTTTTTCTTTTTCGATCTCGGCGGTTTCCGCTTTCAACTCAGCCTGAGCGGCCTTTACTTCTTTATCGCGGACGTCGGCATTCACCATCAACTCGAGAATCTTATCTTCATTCTCGGCAATTTCTTTTTCCGCAAACTGGATTTCCTGCAACAACGCTTTGTATTGCTCATTCGTCTTGACGGCGAGCGACTGATCGCGATATTTGGAAATCTTGCCGCGCAGGTCGGTGATCGCGGTGTCGTATTTGCGGCGGGAGGCTTCATCCGCTTTCACGGCAGCCTGAGCTTTTTCCAATTGCAGTTTGGTATCGGCCAGCTTGTGTTCGATGGCGGCGACGCGTTTGGGGAGTTCAGCAATTTCATCCTGCAAGCGGCGAATTGCCTTATCCGCTTCTTGCAGGTGCAGCAGGTTTTCTATTTCTGGGAGCATCCTGAGGGAACTCAGCTTTGATTCTAACACGCGCAAACGCTGGTCTGGATGGACTATTACGGTAAAGCCCTCACGGAGAGGCCGGTTCGGGTGTAAACTCTTTCGTTCCGCATTACTTCATTTCTCGCTCCGGGGTCTCCTAGTGAAAAAGTTTCTCTCTCTTGCTGCCACTGCTGCCGCTCTCACCCTTTTATCCGGCTTGGCGACTGTGCTTCGGGCGCAGACGTCGTCGCCAGCCAAGCCGCTAACCATCGAGGCAATATTCGCGCCCGGCGGTCTCGGCGGCCGCGGTCCGGAAACTCTGGAGTGGAGTCCCAATGGGACCAAGCTTTCGTTTGTGCAACGGGATGATCAGGGCGAGCATGGCGAACTCTGGTATGTGGACGCGGCTACGGGCGAAAAGAAGGTCCTGGTCAGCGCCGCCAGGCTGGCTTCGCTCGCGCCTGACTATAACAAGGTGAAAGATGAGCGTGAAAAAGAGCGGCTCATGCGCTATCACGTCGCCGATTACCTGTGGGCGCCGGATTCGAAGCACCTGATTTTCGATTCGCAGGGACAACTCTGGATGTTTGATTTGAATACCAGCACGGCCGTGCAGTTTACTTCGGCGCCCGATCCCAGCGTGGATCCGAAATTTTCTCCCGATGGCAGCCGTGTTTCCTACGTGCGCAAGCACAATCTTTACGTAAGGCCGGTGGGTGGAAAGGACGAGAAGCAGCTCACCCGAGATACCGCCGACGATTTGTTCAACGGCGATATCGATTGGGTATACGCGGAAGAATTAGCCGTGCGCAGCAATTATTTCTGGTCGCCGAACAGCAAAGATATCGTCTTCCTGCACATGGACGAAACCCGAGTTCCGACTTACCCCATCTCCAATCTGATCCCGACGCATCCGATCGTGGATAACGAAAAATATCCCGACGTCGGCGATCCGAATCCCGTCGTGAAGCTCGGAGTAGTGGACGCGGATAAAGGTAAGGTTCGTTGGATTTCCTTGACTCGCGATGCGACTGCCGATGCGGAGTACATTCCGCGCTTCGGCTGGGTGCGCGATGGAATCATCTGGGCGGAGGTTCTGAATCGCAACCAGGACAAAATGGATTTGTACTTTGTCGACGCCCGCTCGGGGAAGCCGACCAAAGTGCTCACCGAGACCGCTCCCAATGCCTGGATCAACGTGAATGACGATTTCCGCGTTTTGAAGTCCGGAGATCGTTTTCTATGGTCGAGTTGGCGCGACGGGCACACGCATTTATATCTCTACAGTTTCGATAAGCAAAACCCTCTGGCCGGCGAAGCCAAGCTTGAGCGCCAACTCACGCAGGGCAACTTCGAAATGCTTGGCGTTGAGGGAATCGATGAAAGCTCGGGAACGGTTTTCTTCTCGTCCAATAAGGATGATCCCCGGCAGCGGCAGATTTTTTCCGTCAAGCTGGATGGCACCGGCACGGAGCCGCTTACCCACGAAGAAGGAATGTCTTTCGGAAAATTTTCCGAGGATGGCAAACATTATGAACTGAGCTTTTCGGGACCAGTGACGACCACACATATGTCGCTCTGTACGGTGGGCGGCGCGTGTTCGCCGATATGGGCTGCGCGCGATGAAGCTGCCGAGTACGGCCTGCGGGCTCCGAAGTGGCTGGAGTTCAAAGCGGAAGACGGCGAAACATTATATGGCCGTCTATTGCTGCCTCCGAATCCGCCGGCCAATGCCAAGATTCCGCTGATCGTGAATATTTACGGCGGGCCTGCGGCGCAGATGGTTTTGAAGCAACCGACCAACCCGTTTGATGAGATCCTGGCGCGCGCCGGCTTTGCGATTTTTTCCGTCGACAATCGCGGAACTCCGGGCCGCGATCGCAAATTCCAAACTGCGATTCGCCACGAGTTCGGAGCGATCGAGTTGAAGGATCAGCTGACATCGATCGATCAGCTCTTGGCGCAATATCCGCAGCTGGATAAAGACCGCATGGCGATCTGGGGATGGTCCAACGGCGGCTCCATGACGCTCTACGCGATGGCTCACTCTGAACGTTTTCGCGCCGGAGTTGCCGTCGCGCCCGTGACTGATCAGATTAATTACGATTCGATTTACACCGAGCGCTATATGGGGCAGCTCAAGGATGATGCGGAGGGTTATCGCGAATCCGACGTCACGACCGCGGCCGCGAACCTGCACGGTGCGTTGCTCATCGCGCACGGAACCGGCGACGACAACGTTCATTTTCAGAACAGCGTCCAGATGGTGAATGCGCTGATTAATGCCGGCAAACAATTCCAATTGATGATCTATCCCAATAAAACCCACAGCATCGCGGGCAGTGAGTCACGCGATCACCTCTTCCACATGATTGAAGATCACTTTGAGAAGGAGCTGAAGTAAGAAGGGCTGGATCAGGGGGAGCTGAACGAAGCGAAAGAACAGCGCAGCAGGCAAGAGGCCCCGGCGGAAATAGCTACTTCTTTTTATCCGGTTTCCGCGAGGAGCTCACTCTGTTCAAGCTTGACTTTCTCGAATCTTCTTTCGAACCGCTGCTTGCGGAAGAACTCTCCTTAGACGAAGAATCCTTGCCGGAACTCTCCTTGGATGAAGCGTCCGACTTAGGCTTCTCCGACTTTTCGTCTTTCTTCGAATCCGAACTTCCGCTGTCGGAGGCGGGCGCGTGCGATTTGTTGGCGTAGTCGGTGACGTACCATCCGGATCCTTTGAACTGCACGGCCGGCGCGGAAATCATCTGCTCGACCCGGCCGCCGCATTTCGGGCACTTCTTGACCATTGGGTCGGAAAACTTCTGAATTTTTTCGAAGCGATGACCGCATTTTTCGCACTGATATTCGTAAAGAGGCATGGGTTCTTAAGACAGTCGTGCAGAAAAACTACTTCAACTTGATTCTAGGGTGCGGGTTGGATTGCGTCAATTCACCGAGGCGCGCGGCGAGAGCAAGCCCCGCTAACCGGGAGGAAGATCGACGGGCTTTGAGTGCTGACGCCTGATTACGACGGTTACCAGCAATAACCGCCCAAAAGAGTGTCTAATGCCAACATGGATTTCTGCTTGGCGCCGCAGTTCCGTACAGCGATCGTATTGCTGTTATTGACTATTTCAGCATGTAATCGTTCATCGGCTGCCCCGATCTCAGCAAACCAACTTGCGACCCACGTTCTGGAAGCTCGCCCTGTAGAGGGTTAGCAACTTAATGCTGATGATTTTCAGGAAGTTGAACAGCGTCTGACGGATCTATACGCCAATTCAAGTCCACAGGCCGATGAAGCTGTTGTGATCCTGATGAGTTTCTATCTCGGAGAGTCCAACGGTGAAGAACTTTATGAAAACCTGCTGACGCGTGGGCCTCGAATGATTCCAATAATCAAACGCTATTTGCACGAACCGCCCAGTCTACTGAAGCGCTGTCCGAAAAGGATCGTCTTAGAGCGAGCGACGACGGAACTCTTCCTGAAAGAATCGCTCGAAATTCTGAAAGTACAGGCAGGAGCGCGAACGATCTCAAGCACCACAGTGGAGACTTCCCCGTTGCGGAAGCAATCGGCAAACTGCAAATTGAAGCTCTCGCGCCGCCCGCGACCAAAGTTCCCTGACAATCTTATTCAGTCTGGCGAAACGTACAACAACACGCCAGTTCTGAAAGTGGATATCGAGGAAGACGGGACTGTAACGAACCCGGAGCTCATTCAACAATCGGGGATCAAGGGATTGGATGCCCTATTGCTGCGCAATGTGACCCAATGGAAGTTTGAACCTCGCCCCGGATGCGGAGTAGTACAGTCCAACATCGCGATCAACATCGACTGGACGGATACGAAATAGTTCTCAGTTGGCGTAATATCGCGGTTACACTCATTAGCGCGACCTCCTTTGTGCACCTTAGCGCCCTTCGTGGTGAGGTTTCTCCCTGGCCCGAGAACAACCCTTGCACAACGCGAGAGCAAACTGCCGCTAGCCACAGTGGTAGACTCCGGCCATGAAGCACGCTGGCCGCAAACTTGAGTCCGATGCAGCCGTCTCCAAAACCGTTCAGCCGCAAAACGAATCGTTGGTGCCGCGGCCGGCGCTTTATCTGGTCGCCACGCCCATCGGCAATCTGGAAGACATCACGCTGCGCGCCTTGCGCGTGCTGAAGGAAGCCGATGTGATCGCCTGCGAAGACACTCGGCAGACTCAGAAACTGCTCAACCATTACGGCATCACCACTCGCACGGTCAGCTATCACGAACACAACGAGATGACCCGCGCCGCCGAACTGGTGAAAGATTTGCAGGAAGGCACCAGCGTCGCCTTAGTCACTGACGCCGGTATGCCCGGAATTTCCGATCCCGGCTTTCGTCTGATTTCGCTCGCCATTCGGCATCACGTCCCGGTCGTGCCGATCCCAGGAGTGTCAGCATTCCTGGCGGCGCTGGTGGCCAGCGGACTTCCCACGGATTCTTTCCGTTTCAGCGGATTTCTTCCGGCGAAGCGTGGAGAGAGACGGGCCGCGCTCGAAGCCGTCAAGGCCTCGCCGCGCACCCAGGTCTTCTACGAAGCACCGCACCGCATCGTCGAGGCGCTGACGGATGTGGTTGAAGTGTTGGGAACAAACCGGCATGTGGTGATCGCCCGCGAAGTGACCAAACTCCACGAAGAGTTTTTGCGTGGACGCGCGAGCGAAGTCCTGGCGATTTTGAAATCTCGCGATGGAGTGAAAGGCGAAATCACTCTGCTCATCGGGAAAGTGGAAGAACAAGATATTCGAGTGGAGAGCGCCGCTCCCGCCCGTCTTCCGATTCGTCAGAGAGTTAAGCAAATCATGGCCGATGAGAAGCTAGATGAAAAAGCCGCGCTGAAGAAAGTGGCCAAGGAGCGGGGAATCTCGAAGAGCGAGGCGTACCGTGAGTTACAGCGGAGCAAGTAACGCAGCTGTCTCCACATAAGCACGCTATTTCCCGGCCAGCTCCCGCTTCACCGCCTCGCTCACTACTTTCCCATCCACACGCATGCCCGCGCCGTTGAAGCGCGCCATGGCGTTCTTCATCACCGCGCCCATGTCTTTCATGGTGGGAGATCCCATCTCGGCGATTACCGTTTTCACCCCGGCGACGATTTCATCTTCTCGGGCGGCTTTGGGCAGATAGCTTTCGATCAGCACGATTTCGGCGGCTTCTTTATCGGCCATCTCCTGGCGCCCGCCTTTGGTGAACTGCTCGACCGATTCTTTCCGCTGCTTGATCAGCGTGCCCAGTACAGCCTGAGATTCCTTGTCGTCGAGCGGCGCCATCTTTTCGATCTCGCGATTTTTCAGCGCGCTCTTGACCATGCGCAGCGTGGAGAGGCGCTGCTCCTCGCGGGCCTTCATGGCCGCGGTGATGTCTTGTTGAATCTGTTCGATCAGGCTCATCCACGAATTATAGACGGTGCTCGCGCCCGCGCTAAGCGGCGATCACAACTATCGGGGTTCGAAGCCACGGCCGTAACCGCACTCACGCACAAAAAGCGTCCTTCCAGTAAACTAAATGATTACTTCACTCATAAGGATCTTTACTCATGTTACGCAAGAATCGTCTGTTTACTCCCGGGCCAACTCCCTTACTGCCAGCGGCGCAAACCGCCATGGCGTCATTCACCGCTCATCACCGCACTGCGGACTTCCGCACCTTGTTCCAGCGCGTCCTTACGGACATGAAGGAATTCATCGGCACGAAAAACGATGTGCTGGTACTGGCTTGTTCGGGCACGGGCGTGATGGAGGCGTCGGTGTCGAACTTGACCTCCCCGGGCGACAAGGTTCTAGTGCTCACGGCGGGAAAGTTCGGCGAGCGCTGGACTGGACTGGCCAAGGCTTTCGGCTGCAATGCCGAAGTTCTCTCCGCGCCGTACGGCACCACATTTTCGCTCGACGACATTCGCGCGAAACTCGCTCCCGATGTGCGCGCGGTTTTTGTGCAGGCAACGGAGAGTTCCACCGGCGCGCGCCATGACATAAGAAGCATCGCAAAAATCGTCCGCGAGCACGATGACACTTTACTGATCGTCGATGCCATCACCGGCCTGGGCACAACGCATCTTGATGTAGATGGCTGGGGAGTCGATGTGATTATCGGCGGTTCGCAAAAAGCACTGATGATTCCTCCCGGGCTCGGCTACTGCGCGGTGAGCGAGCGAGCGTGGAAGCGAATGGATACGACGACTTCTCCACGCTACTATTTCGATTTGCGCAAGGAACGAAAAGCCGCGGCCAAGGGAGAATCGGCCTACACGCCGGCGATCTCGCTGTTTGCCGCGTTGGGAGCGGCTTTGGGGTTTATACGCGAGATGGGCGGCGGCGATCTGGTCAAGGGACGCGAAGCCCTCATCGATAATGCTGAACTCTGTGCGCAGATGACGCGCGCGGGCGCGCAGGCCCTGGGCCTGAAGCTTTACGCATCTTCGCCCGGTGCTGCGCTGACGGCAATCTCCTCGCCGGATGGCGTCGATTCCGGGAAGATCGTGAAAGAATTTCGCGAATCGTTCGACGCCGTGGTCGCCAACGGGCAGAGCGAAATGAAGGGACAATTATTCCGCGTGGCGCACATCGGTTATTACGATTACCTGGATACGATCGGCATTCTGGGCGCGCTCGAACACGTGCTCGCCCGCGTCACCGGGAAAAACGTTGAGTACGGAGCAGCCGTACGAGCGGCTCAGGAAGTTTACGCGCGCGCGCAATCGAACCGTACACAACTCGTGGAGGCTTGAGGGCCACGTGGGTTTGTCGACAAACTCCGCCAGCCAGGTCATAAGAAAGGGATGAGCGTATCCGTGAAAATTGTCATAGCGGAAAAGATTTCCGCATCGGCGGTGAATCAACTTCGAGAACCCGGGTGGGTGGTTCTAACGGCGGACCAGGTGGACGGCAAACTCACAGCGGAGCTGGAGTCTGCCGACGCCCTGATCGTCCGCTCGGCAGTGCAAGCCGATGCTGCGTTGCTCGCGCATGCCAAGAAATTGCGGGTGGTCGGCCGCGCCGGCGTGGGCGTCGACAATATCGATCTGGACGCAGCTACGCGGCAAGGCATCGCGGTCATGAATACGCCGGGGGCGAATGCCGTAGCAGTCGCGGAGCAGGCGCTGGGCATGATGCTGGCCATGGCTCGTCACCTTTGCCGCGCGGATGCTCTGATGCATGCCGGCAAGTGGGAGAAGAAATCTCTGCAGGGTTCTGAACTGCGCGGCAAGACGCTGGGAATTGCCGGCCTGGGACGTATTGGCATGGAAGTAGCGCGACGGGCTCGCGCTTTTGGAATGGAAATCGTAGCCCACGATCCGTTTGTTTCCGTCGCGGTAGCCAAGGAACTGGGAATTCGCTGCGTGAGCCTGGACGAACTTTACGCGGCGGCGGATTACATCACTCTGCATGTTGGCCTGACTCCGCAGACTACGGGAATGATCAATGCATCCGCGCTGAAGAAAATGAAGAAAGGTGTTCGCCTGGTGAATTGCGCGCGCGGAGAACTGGTAAACGAGGCTGACTTGGTGGAGGCGCTGAAGCAAGGCCAGGTTGCGGCCGCAGCGCTTGATGTTTTCAACGAGGAACCTCTGAAGAACTCGCCGTTGCAGGCGATGGAGAATGTCATCTTGACTCCGCACATCGGAGGGTCGACGCATGAGGCGCAAGAGGCCGTGGGGGTGCAGATCGCGCAGCAGGTGCGCGAATATCTGAAGCACGGCGTCATTCAGAATGCGGTGAACGTGCCTTCGGTTTCCGCCGAAGAATATGCGGAAATGCAACCCTATATCGTGTTGGCGGAACGCATGGGGGCATTTCTTGCGCAGATTTCCGCAGGTTCGATTGAAGAGATTTCGCTGCGCTACGGCGGACATATCGCCGAGTGGAAGACGGAACTGATTCGCAACGCCGCTATCAAGGGCATTCTCAACCAGGCGCTCGACGAGAAAACCAATCTGGTGAACGCTGCCGCTGTCGCCGACCAGCGCGGGCTTCGCATCCACGAGTCGCATAAGGCGAAGGTTTCCACAGGCGGCGCAGGAAGCGTGCTTTCGCTTTTCCTGAAGAGCTCGAGCGAAGAGCACATGGTGAAAGGCGCAGTTCTTCACGGCACCGCGCCCAGGCTGCTTCACATTGATGACATCGACGTGGAGGCTCCGCTGGAGCGAAATCTGATCTATCTGCGCAATCGGGACGTGCCGGGTGTGATCGGCAAGGTGGGCACGATCCTGGGCGAAAACGAGATCAATATTGCGGACTTTTCGTTGGGGCGCCGAGTCGGGGAAACATCTTCAGAGCCGCGCGAAGCCATTGCCGTAGTCCACGTAGATGGGCGCGTTCCGGATGATGTGCTGCGGCACCTGGAGGAGATTCCCGCGGTGCGGCAGGCCAAAGCGGTGCAGCTGTTTTAACAATTGCCAAGTGCCAATTTTCGATTGCCGAGTTTCAAACTCTCGCACGGACCAATCGGCACTTGGAAATTGCAAAGTCGGAAATAGATTTCCCGATGCGCTCTGCCCGCTTGTCTCAGTTCGACCCATCCCGGCGCAGCTTTCGTCCTTCCGCCAGCAGAGACATCGAATGCATCAAATTCTGCAGGGTGACGATGCCGACCAAACGCTGATCCTCGACCACTGGAATGATGCTCAGGTTGCGCGCCGTAAGTTTGCGGAAGGCGGAAGCCAGAGATTCCTGGCGCAGGGAAACTTCGAATAATTTGTTCATCACGGCCTGAACATACCCGTTACCTTCCGCGCGCAGGGCGTCCAGAATGCGCTGCCGGGAAATCACGCCGACCATGTCGCTGCCTCGCACCACGGGAAAATCGTCCTGCAGCGAATGCACGGCTTTATCCAGCGCGTCTTCGAGCGTATCCGCCGGAGACAGAGTAGAGAAATCGGTGAGCATCACTTCTTCGAGGCGCACATTATCCAAAACAGATTGGAAGATGACGGCCCGTTCCTCGAGTTGTGCCGCCGAGAAGATAATGACGCCAACCATGGTGAGCCATGTGTTGCTGAACAAACCGCCCACCATCAGAACCATGGCCAGCGCGTGGCTGATGGAAACCGCACGGCGCGTGGCCGCGGAAGAGTCGATGCTCCGGGCGAAGTAAGCGCGCAGAATCCGGCCTCCATCGAGTGGGTACGCGGGAAGAAGATTTATTCCCGCCAAATAAATGTTAGCCCACACCAGGCTGCGCGGCAGATTGCTTGACGTCAAAAAGGGCCAGTGCCAGAGATTTACTCCAGGAACAGCGGCATAGACCACGCCCGCCGCGGACAGAGCGCACGCCAGATTCACCAGCGGCCCGGTAACCGCGATGCGGACCTCCCGTTTCCACACTCCTGTCGCGGACTGCGGCGCTTCCGCATGGGATTCGTCAAACACGGTCACGCCGCCGAGCGGCAGAAGGATAACCGCCTTGGCAATCAATCCCGCGCGCCGGGCTACCAGCATGTGTCCGATTTCGTGAACCGCTACGCAAGCGAGTACGATGCCCACCAGCGCCAGGTCCCGAGGCCCGTTGGCGGAGGGATGCACGCTATATTCCGTCCAGAAAACAAACAAGGGCAAGATCAGGAACGTAAGGTGGAGGCGAACCTCCACTCCGAACAACCGCCCCACGTGGACCGAAAAACTTCTCATAGGTTTTGACTACTACTGTTATTTTACATGGTCAGATATATTGGCCTCGGTAACCGAAAGTACAGAGCCATGCGCGTAATCGCGGGCAAATACCGGGGGCATCCTCTGCGGGCGTTGCATGGGAAGGATACCCGGCCTACCTCTGACCGCCTGCGGGAGACGCTTTTCAATGTGCTCACAGCGGGCAATCCGGCAGCGCTCGCGGGTACAGTATGGTTGGATTTATTTGCCGGCACTGGAGCGGTGGGGATCGAAGCGCTCAGCCGCGGCGCCAAGCAAGTCTATTTCGTAGAGACTTCGTCCTTCGCGGCAAAAGTGATCGAGCAAAATCTGCAGAGCCTGAAGATCACGGAAGGTTACCGAATTCTGCGCGAAGATCTCTCTGGAGTTCTCTGGCACTTGCAGCGCGAACACGTGGCCGCCGACGTTGTATTCCTCGATCCGCCTTATCGGATGCACGAAGCCTACGAAAGTACTTTGACTGCGCTGGCCGATTCGTCGCTGGTGTGGGCTATGTCTCTGGTGATCGCGGAACATCAAAAGAAGTTTGATCCCGGCGCTGAATTTGAATCGCTGCGAAGAGTGCGCAAGCTGGTGCAGGGGAACAGCGCGCTTAGTTTCTACCGCATCGGCGGACGGCCGGATTTGAACGAGAAATGAGGCCGCGGCCTACATCAAGAATTCATTCGCACGCCGCGTGATGGGATGCTCCATCTCCTGCAAGTCGTTTTTCACCATATTGAGGCCGTAAACGCAGCCTTCAAACTCTCGTGAAAGATTCGCGAACAGCGGCGCCACTTTGGCATATTCGAAGTGTTCGAACTTCGACACAATGTAATAGCTTTCCTTCCCGGCTTTCACCCACTCCACAAAATTCTCCAGCCGCTGATGGCGCAGCCGGAAATGATTGATGCTTTCGGGGAACATCCCGGCAAAGAACAGAGCATAGTCGCCGATGTGCTTTCGCACCTGACGCTCGCGATCAAACGAGGGCGCAGGTCCGTAGATGGGATCCGATTCCAGCATCATTTCGCCCAGATCGTTCAGCGGCCGGTCGGCCGCGTCATGAATCTTGAACAACTGATCGGATTCGCAGAACTCGGTTAGCAAGTGCGAGACATAAGCCACGACCTGCGGATCACGGATACCGATCTCCTCGGCGTAATGCCGCCCCACCAACTCCTGGAAAAGCTGACGCAGTGGATGCGATTCCGGAATCATCTTTTTTCCCCCTTGTACATCACGTTACAAACCCACTCCCTCACAGTGTTAAGTAACTAGTTACCCTTTTTGCACTCCAAAAGCAAATGACTTTTGTTTATCAGGTGCATTCTTTTCATCAATGGTTAGAAGACGCTGGCGCAATAGAGTTTGCCGCGCTATTTCTGCTGGCACACGCACGTGTTGGCTGCTAATTCCATCGTGTTAGAACGGTAGAATGAATCTTTAAGGAGGAATCTTAACCACAATGGAACGAATGAACATCTCGAGCGGCGCACCGTGGGAGCCGATCGTCGGTTACTCTCGTGCGGTCAGAATTGGGCCTCACGTGCAGGTTTCGGGTACGACGGCAACCGGAGCGGACGGCACGATCGTGGGCGTCGGCGACGTCTACGCTCAGGCCGTACAGATCATGAAGAACATTGAGAGCGCGTTGCACAAAGCAGGAGCGAGTATGAAGGATGTGGTGCGCACCCGAACCTATGTAACAAACATCGCGGACTGGGAGAAAGTCGGCAAAGCGCATGCCGAGTTTTTCTCGAACGTTCGTCCCGCTGCGACGATGGTGGAAGTCAGTGCATTGATCTCACCGGAAATTCTGCTCGAGATTGAGGTCGATGCCTACATTATCGAAAAGTAAACAGGGGATTCGCCAGCTTCTGGGGGATCTCTGCTCTGCACGATCGTGGGTAAAAGCCGCCATCCCGCGGACCGGCGAGGAAAACGAAATTCCGATCCGGACAAGATAAAGATTTGTTGAATTTTGCTTCAATTTCCTTGACTTCGTTCGCGCCGTGAGCATAATTCATCAATCCGATTTTCGTGTGGAGACTGGCTTTGCGGAGTGCAGCCAGAGGGGGTCGTTATGAGCGTGCTGGAACTTTGTGATCGGGAAATCGCGGCAGTTCCGCTGGACGCCAGCGTGGCCGATGCCATCAACAAAATGCTCGACCACCATGTGGGGGCCGTTGCCGTGGTCGATTCTGAATACCGCGTCGCCGGAATTTTCACCGAGCGCGATGTGCTTCGCAAAATGTCGCTCAACCACACCGACCCGCAAACTACGCCGGTCCGCGAACTGATGACCACGCCGGTCGAGATGGCCACCCGCCGCACCGGCGCAGGTGAAGCTCTGAGCATCATGCTCGAGCGCCACTTTCGTCACCTGCCGGTTGCAGAGGACAATGGCAAGCTGCTCGGGATTCTTTCCATTCGCAATCTGCTGGAGTGGCGCGTCGACGACCTCAGCCGCGAACTGGAATCCCTTGAGCAGTATGTCTCCAATGACGGACCCGGCGGCTAAGGAATTCTGCAATAGCTCCTCCCCCCACTCTGTCATCCTGAGCGGAGATACGCACTCTGCGAAACAGAGTGCGTGCCGGAGTCGAAGGATCCCTTGCCCTCCACGCTCACAGGCATCGCGGGGGAACTCCCATCACTATTTACGCTTCGCACCTCGTACCCACCTTCAGCCATATGGCAAACTAGTTCCATGCCACAGCTCACTCTCGGCAACTTCGAACTCAGCATTTTTTCCGACGGCGCTTACCCGCTCGATGGCGGCGCGTTTTTCGGCGTGATCCCCAAAGTCATGTGGTCACGCAAAGTGGCTGCCGACGAGAGAAACTACGTGCAGGCCGGACTGAACTCTCTCCTCATCCGCACCGGAAAACAAAACGTCCTGATCGAAACCGGCATGGGCAACAAGCTGTCGGACCGCATGATCAAGTTTTACGGGCAGCCTGCGAAGCTGCTAACGAATCTCGCTGCCGCCGGAATCACGCCGGAAGACATCGACATCGTCATCAACACCCACCTTCATTTTGACCACTGCGGCTGGAATACCGTGCGCGGCAAAGACGGCACGATCGTCCCAACTTTTCCCCGGGCGAAATACTATGCGCCGGAAGGCGAATGGCAGTATGCGCGCAAGCCTAGCGAGCGTGATTCCATCAGTTACATCCCCGACAACTACGATCCGTTGGTGGAAAGCGGCCAGATGAAACTGCTCAAGGGCGGCGAAGAAATTGTCCCCGGTATTACTGTGAAACAATTCCCCGGCCACACTGCGCACATGCAAGCCGTGATCGTCGAGAGCGGCGGCCGCACGGCGTGTTACATTTCCGACCTCATGCCGACCACCGCGCACCTCGATATCACCTGGGGCATGGCCTTCGATCTTTATCCGCTGCAAACCATCGAGAGCAAGAAGGAGTACTACGCAAAAGCGCTTCCAGAAAAATGGCTGACAGTTTTCACGCACGATCCGAAGGTTCCGTGGGCTTATGTGGAGCAGGATGAGTCGGGGAAGATGCTGGCCCGGGGAGCTTAGATAACTTAGCGGGCGAGGGCGCCCGCGCCACATAATCTTGCTTCGAAGAACTCTTCAACTCGTTCCAGAATCTCGACCGCGATCTTCGAATCGTAAATCGCCTTGCGCAAACCCGCTCCGCCTGGCACTCCGTGAGTAAACCAGGAGGCGAACTGCTTCATCTTGCCGACAGCGTCTGGGAGTTCTTCTTCGATGAGCATCTGGAAGTAAGTGCGGATCATCTGGTAACGATCAAGCTCGGAGGGCGAATCGTATCCGCGGTCCCCCACCATCTCCCCGCTATTCATGGAGCCCCGGACGCCCTCGTCGGGGGAGTCGCCATCACGGGATTCGAACGCGAGAGTATTGCCACTGACCGGGCGGACGAGGGCGTCCGCCGCTCCATGAATTGCTGCACAGTACTGCTGAATCTGGCGGAAGATCCACGGATTCGAAGGCGCAGTCCGCCCAATCATCACCGCATCGCATCCAGTTTGCATGACCATGGCGCAGGCATCTTCGGGCGTGCGAACGTCACCATTACCGATTACCGGAATCTTCACGGCATCTTTTACGGCAGCAATCCACTCCCAGCGCGCCTGTCCGCTATAGCCTTGTTCGCGCGTGCGCGCGTGCAGCGCGACGGCTGCCAGGCCGCAGGATTCCGCCATGTGAGCCAGTTCCACGCAGACGATCTCATCATCACTCCAACCGGCGCGAAATTTCACGGTGAAGGGAATCGTCACCGCAGCGCGCACCGCCTCGAAGATACGTCCGATCGCCGGGAGATCGCGGAGCAGGCCGGAGCCTCCGTTGCACTTCACCACTTTCTTTGCCGGGCAGCCGAGGTTCAGATCGACAAGATCGAAGCCGAGGCCTTCGACCATGCGAGCCGCTTCGGCCATCACTTGCGGATTGCTTCCGAAAAGCTG
>JBAWBG010000403.1:0-9387 GCA_049589695.1 Candidatus Sulfotelmatobacter sp.
AAGTATGCCGATGTCGATGTGATTGCGGCTTACCCGATTCGTCCTTACACCGCAACGATGATGGCGCTGGCGCAGATGGTAGCCAACGGCGAGCTCGACGCCGAATATATCGTGGCCGACAGCGAACATTCGCAACTGAGTATCGCGCACGGAGCGGCATCGAGCGGCGCGCGCGTCTTCACCGGCAGCTCGGGAGTCGGCGTTCAGTTTGCTTATGAGCTGTATTCGCCGATCTCCGGCAGCCGCATGCCGGTGCAGATGATGATTGCCGACCGCACGCTCGATCCTCCTGGCGATTTCGGTTCCGAGCATACCGATGCGCTTTCCACGCGCGACATGGGCTGGCTCATGGGCTGGTCGTGCGATGCCCAGGAAGCATTCGACAATCATCTGATTGCTTATCGAATCGGCGAAGATCCTCGAGTGCTACTACCGCAGATGGTCTGCCAGGACGGTTTCTTCGTCTCGCATATTACCGGCGACGTCGAGCTTCCTGATTCAGGCCAGGTGAAAGAATTCCTGCCGCCATACAAGCATCCGTATCCTCTCGATCCGCGGCATCCGGTGTCGCACGGGCCGCAGATTATGCCGGAGCAGGGTCCGCCGCTGCAGTTGGAACGGGCCCGCGCCATGGAAGGTTCGATGGAAGTCATCGAACGGGTTCACGACGAGTTCGCCAAAATATTTGGCCGCCGATACGATCCGTGGGTCGAAGAGTTCATGACTGACGACGCCGAGGTTGTCTTTTTCCTGCAAGGCGCGCATGCCGTCACGGCGCGCTTCGCGATTCAGCACATGCGGGAGCGAGGCTTGAAAGTAGGCATGGCGCGGTTACGCACCATCCGTCCCTATCCCACCGAGCGAGTAAGAGAAATTCTGAGCAAGTTCAAAGTAGTTGGCGTAATCGAAACCAACATGGCGCTTGGCAGCGTCAGCAGCGGTGGGGCTCTCTATGCCGAAGCCGCGGCCGCTCTTTACGAAAGCGAAAAACGTCCGCTGATGATGTCATTTATGGCAGGCATGGGCGGCGAGGCGATCGTGCTGAAAGAATTTTATTGGATGACCGAAAAGATGCTGGATGCTCAGCGCCGCGGCAAGATCGAGAAGCGTACGCACTGGGTCGGATTCGAAGAGTAAGAGTTTTGTCGACGGACTTATATGCCCGTCATTACTAGAGAATTGATGCAGGGTTTTTAGCCCTGCGATTGGAGAAATTGATATGGCAACCATAGAAGTGCAAAGGCAACTCTTGCCGATCCTCGATAGCCCGAATCAGGGCGCTCGTTTTTATAATCCTGAGCTGCCGTCCTCGGAACCGTTCGTTCCGGGCCATCGTACCTGCGCTGGCTGCGGGCCCTCGATTCAATATCGGATGACAAGCAAGGCTGCCGGCGACAATACCATCCTCGTCGGACCCACGGGCTGCATGTATGTCGCGAACAGCTCTTATCTGTGCACGCCTTACAATGTGCCGTGGGCGCATACGCAGATCGGCAGCGCGGGCAGCTTTACCGCCGGGGTCGCGGCTGCCTACGAAGCGATGATCCGCAAAGGCAAATGGCAGGGCAAGTTCCCGAATATTATTTGCGAAGCGGGTGACGGCAGCGCCTCTGACATTGGTCTCGCTTCAATTTCCGGCGCACTTTACCGCAATCACGACTGCCTGATCATCTGCTACGACAATGAGCAGTACGCCAATACTGGCATCCAGGCGTCGTCACGTACGCCGTATGGCGGAATGACGACATTCTCGCCTCCCGGCCCGGAAGTTCCGGAAGGGAAGAAGCTTTATCCCAAAGATCTTGCGCGCATGATGGCTGCGGGTCATCCACACTGTTACGTGGCGACGGCCAGCGTCGGCTATCCAATCGATCTGATGAACAAAGTCCGCAAAGGCCTCAATCACAAGGGAGCGGCGTACCTCATGGTCTACACTCCCTGCCAGAAGGGATTCGTCTACGAGACTCCGCGCTCCATCGACCTCGGCCGGCTGGTGGTCGAATGCGGCCTCTATCCCATGTGGGAGTGGAATCCAGAAAAGCGTGCCTTCAATTACAGTTTTCGTCCGGCAAGCATGCGGCCAGTGTCGGAATATTTGAAGTTGCAGGGACGCTTTGGCCATCTCCACGCCGAGCACATTGCCAACTTGCAGAAGTTCGCCAATGAGCAATGGCGGATGATGGGTGTGGAACTACCCGAAGCTTTGATTCACGCGGCAGATGCGAAAAACCTAACCAACATGGCGGCTGCAGCCGAAGCCCAAGCGGTGGCGCAAACTTTATGAACACTAAAACTAGCACTCCATTCCATCCTGTTGAGTCCGAGCCCGAAGCCGAGCCTGAAGGACAGGAAAGCTACATCGTCACCGAAGGCAAGAAGCGCGGAGCCACGCGCGACGTGCGCACGGAAGCCGCCTATGACCGCTACTACACCGTGTTGCGCGTGCACCCGGGCGATGCCATCCTTACCGACAACTGGCACACCAACGAGGTGCTGAGCCATGCGCGCAATAACTTCGAAGGAGTGACCTTCGCCATGCGCACCCTGGAAGCTTGGGGCGCGATGATTGAAAATGATCACCGCGCCTACTACACCGCGGGCGGGCGAATCTGGATGATGGATCTGGAACCATCAGAGGGAAAGAAGAAGCGGCTGCCTGGCACCGGCCCGGTCAAGAAATAGTGTCTCGTGTACTGCTGATCGACGATACACCGGAGATTGCCGAGCTTCTTACGTTCTCGTTGCGAGACGTCGGCTACGAAGTCGTCGCGTCGGGATATACGAATGCGGTGAATGAGCTGGTCATAGAACACCGCGCCGATGCCGTCGTGCTCGATTGCACCGCTTTCGACATGAGCGAAGCGTTGTTCGACGCTCTTCGCAATGATCCAAATCACGCCGAGTTGCCGGTCGTGATGATCAGCGATACACCAGAACAGGCGGATTCAAGCCTGTGCGCGCGCAAGGCGCGCAACGTTTTGCTGATCCCCAAACCTTTTACCGGCGCGCAGGTGGGCAGAGCTCTCGCGCAACTCCTCCAATAAATTATGGCTTTGTGGAGCATGGACGAATGGCAATTCCTTGAGCGCGAGGAAGTCACTGACCCGAAGGGCAGGCAGTGGACCGTTGCTCTGATGGATGTTCTGGGGCAGCAAGGCGATCCGGACATGCCAGACAAGCTGCTGGAACTCCAGTATTCGTCGGGCCGCTATTTCACCCTCATCTATGCGGATGGCGGGGCGCTACAGCGGGAGCGCGGCTACGCCTCCCTCGCCGAAGCAACGAACGCTTTTGGAAACCTTCTGGTCGCCGTCATCGACGGCAGCCTCGATCCTTCTCAACCTGTCTTCCGTCAGGACCTCGAGGATTAATCTTTTTCCCTCTACCGGCCGGGATCGAGATCTCTCATCACGACGTGAAGAACTTGCCCCGCGGTTCGTGCATCGCGCTCGGTCACTTCAGTCTTCACTCCAATGCCGTCGTCCGCGTCGACATCATCTCGATAGGTACGCGCGGCCGCCGGCAGGCGGGCACATCCGCTGCGAATCAGTCCCGCCCGCTCCGCGACAGTGAGCCGTGTCTCGAACAACCAGTCTGAGATCTTTTCGGCGGGAGCGCCAGATTCAACCAGCGAACTCAGCCCTTTATGTTCCAGCGCATCGGTCACGATCACCTCCAAAATTCCGCAAGAAGTGAGCAATGCAAGGTTATAGTCCTTCTGCTCAAGGGCGCGCCGGCTATCGGTATACGCGCGTTCAACCACAGGACGGAGTTCCGGGTTGTGAACGAAGTCGAAGCGGTGCGGAGCTGGAGCCTGTGAGGGCGCTACGGTAAGTGAGGCATCGTCCATCTGGGAGAGTGTTGCGACGGCCTGATCAAGCACATCGAGCAGTCGCTGGACGATCTGCGATTGTGCGGCTCCTTCTACGGCATGGCCATCCATCGATCGCATCAGAAAGGCTTCACTAAACGAGCGCGCCAGCCAATGCGCCTTACTGCCTCCAGACAACTGGTTGATGGTTACACCGCAGTCTTCATGCCAACGTCGAGCTGCCGCGATCGCGGTCGCATCAGACGGATCAGTGGCCAACGCCTCACGTAGTTCTCGGCCACGGCGGATCAGCCCATTAAGGTGGGACAGGTAGGTTTCGACCTGAGTTTGAAGGGTCTGGTCCATGGATTGAGTCTCGTTCCACTCGCGGGATTCACAAAGTGCAGCGACTGTCTCCGAAGATTCGTAATCTTCTTGACACCCCGTTTTAGAAGTGGTAACTTCCCTCCCGCAAGTGGTTCGATAACTGGACCAGTATATATCACGGTTCGCTGTGACCCAAGACACATGCTGGCTGTGCCAGGGCCACCTCGTTGGCTGACACAATTCTGCCGAACACGGTCGTTCAGGCAGTGGGCCGTTACCATCTGACGGCTGTCATGGAGATAAGCCTATGGCTACATCAACAGGTTCACCAAGCACCCTCATTCATCCTTCCCGTATTCCCAATCGCTGGGTTCAATTAATCGCCGGCATCGTTGCCATGATGGCGATTGCCAATCTGCAATATGCCTGGACCCTCTTCACTACGCCAATTCAGGCACACCTGCACATTTCTTTAAAGGCGGTGCAGTGGACCTTTGCATTATTTGTAGCGCTGGAGACCTGGCTCGTACCTTTCGAGGGATATCTTGTCGACCGAATTGGTCCCCGGTTCATGCTTGGCTTGGGATCAATCATGGTGGGGCTTGGCTGGATCGGATCAGGCTACGCCGAGACAACAGGCTCCCTTTATTTTTGGTACAGTGTGGGCGGAATCGGCGCCGGCGTAGTGTACGGCGGAGCCATCGGAAACGCACTGAAGTGGTTTCCAGATTATCGCGGTCTTTGCGTTGGCCTCACTGCCGGGGCTTTTGGCATCGGCACGGCGGCGACCATCGCACCGATCGCCAAGATGATTAGCAGTTCGGGCTACCAGCACACGTTTATTGTGTGGGGATTCGTCCAGGGAGTTACTGTATTGGCCTGTTCGCTTTTTCTGGCCAGGCCACCGGTGGGCTGGACCCCGCCCAACTGGAAAGAGAAGGAATTAAAGATTCGAGCGAAGGTGAACACCTCCGCTGTTGATATGACGCCGCTTCAAATGCTCCGCCAGCCCTCTTTCTACATCATCTACGTGATGATGGTGATGTTAGCGTTCGGAGGCCTGGTCGTCACCGCGCAGCTCAAGCCCATGGCCGTCTCCTACCACGTGGATAAAATCATCGTGCTTTTCGGGATGAGCGCCTTGGTGCTGGCCATCGAAGTCGACCGGATTCTGAATGGGCTGACGCGTCCTTTTTGGGGATGGGTTTCAGATCATATTGGCCGGGAGAACGCCATCTTTTATTCGTTTGTTCTTGAGGCCATTGCGGTGTTTGCTCTGCTGCAACTCATCAGTCATCCACTCTGGTTCATTGCGCTCTCCGGACTATGTTTCTTCGCGTGGGGAAATATTTTTTCACTCTTCCCTTCCATCACGGGAGACCTTTACGGAAACAAATGGGCCACGACGAATTACGGAATTGTCTATACCGCCAAGGGAGTGGCCGCAGCTTTTGCCGGACCGGGCGCCGCCTGGCTGTTTGCCAAGACCGGCTCCTGGTCAAAGGTCTTCTGGGCGATGATTGCGTGCGACCTGATTGCCGCATTCATGGCGTTACTGTGGCTGAAGCCTCTGGCGGCGCGGGCCGTCAGAAATTCGGGAAGTGCGGCCCCGCTGGTGAGTACCGATGCGCCGGTAAAAACCCGCGGCGTAGCCTAGAGAAGTTAGGCGGTGACAACAACAAAGGCTTTCTTTGATGGTAATAGTTCCTGGAAGGGAGCCTTTGAATACATCGTGGCAATACTTTATTCAAAAGGTGGACGCCGCGAGAGCCTTAAAGCGAGCCGAATCGGTCTAGGCTGGCGCCTTCGGTCTAGGACGGTAGTTGTTCGCCGCGTGTTTCCGCTCCGAATGGAATCAAAAGTAATCCAACCGCGAAGGCGATCGCAGTCATCGCCACCGGAGTTCCGAGCGATCCGAAATGGCGGACGCTGGCGCCAACCAGAAAAGTGATTCCCGCCCCACCGAACCGGGCGAATGAAGTGGAAAATGCAAAAGCGCTGGCCCGGCATTCCGTAGGATATTGCTCCGGCAACCACAAGGTGTAGACGGCGAAGTTGGCCCCGCCCAGCCCCAGAAAAAACAGACAGACAAAGAACCACGGAAGCGCACTCGGGCCCATATAAAAGAGCTTGCCGAACGTGAGCGCGATGAAGACCATCATAAGCGCGAAGAAGACAGCGAGTGCCCCGCGTCGCCCGAGACGTTCCGCCAGCCAAGGCATGGCCAGGCAGCCCAGAATCGTGGCCAATGAGACCAGCATGACTCCCCACGAAGCCCACCGTGCAGCCTGCGGACCAATATGTCCGCCAGCCTCCGCCAACGTGGTAATGGCAGCGGGAACATAAACGGTTCCAGCCCACAATCCACAAATCGAGGCCAGCATGAACAAAGAATTCAGAATCGTGCGGCGGCGCCAGGCGGGGGAAAACAGAGTCGCAAACGGACGCCATACCGCCCATGACCGAACGACACTTTCTTTTCGTTTCCAGGCTGCGGGCTCAACTACGCCGTGGCGAATCCAGGCCAGAAATAATGCCGGCACTCCGCCCACGATGAACATGGCGCGCCACCCGTACCGGCTGCCGATTCCGTAATTCGCCAGCGCGGCGAGAAATATACCGACGTAATACCCGGTGTGCATCAACCCCGCTCCCATTCGGCGCCGCTGCTCGGGCCATTCCTCGGCGACGAACGTTCCGCCCATTGCCCATTCCCCGCCAATGCCAATTCCAGCCAGCAGGCGCAGAATGGCCAGTTGCCATACACTCGTGACAAAGGCGGTCAGAAAAGTAAAAACGGAATACCAGACAATGGTGAGCATCAGCGTGCGGACGCGGCCAAATTTGTCTCCAATCGGACCCCACAAAAACGCCAGTCCCCACCCCACCAGAAACAATGCAAACAACAGACCGCCGTAATGTCCGATGTTCGCCTTCGTAGCCGCAATTCCGGAGCGCGGCAATAAATCGCGCAGAGATGGCACCAGCACCATCGCATAAACAAACGAATCCATCCCATCGAGTGTCCACCCTCCCCACGATGCCCAAAAGCCGCGAATCTGATTTCGGGTTAGAGATCCAGCAGAAACTGCAACGGGTACAGGGCCTGGGTCAGGCGAGGTAGGAGTCGCTTCGTTCGTCGCGGAACGCGGCATGACAGTCGGAAACTATATCAAAGCTCTCATGGATCAGTGGGAAAAAACGACGATGGGTGCGTTGAGCAGAGGGATGTTGGACCCACGATTTTGCTGAATATCCGGGCCTGCACAAATGCAAAACAAAAAATAAACTCAGTCCGGAGCTACCGCTTGGTTGCTAGCAGCCGCTTTTCAAGTTCCGTTACTTCAGTATTCAACCCCTCCGGTAGATGATTGGCAAAGAGGGCAAAGTGTTCCCTGATCAACGGAACTTCGGCCAACCAGCCCTCGACATCCACGCTGAGCAACTCCTCCACCTGAGCTTTTCTAAGCGCAAGTCCGGTCGTATCCAGATCAGCCACTTCGGGGATTCGCCCAATCGGAGTTTCCTTCGCGTGCACTTTGCCGTCGCAGCGTTCATAAATCCATTTCAACACGCGGCTATTCTCCCCGTAGCCCGGCCAGAGATAATTCCCACCTTTATCCTGCCGAAACCAGTTGACGTAGAAAATCTTCGGCAGCTTCGCACCTAAGCGTTTGCCCATCTGCAGCCAGTGCGCGAAATAGTCGCCCATGTGGTAGCCGCAAAAAGGCAGCATCGCCATCGGATCGCGGCGTAACTGCCCCACTTTTCCCGTGATCGCCGCAGTAGTCTCGCTGCTTACCGTTGCTCCCAGAAAAGTTCCGTGCTGCCAGTTAAAGGCTTCCGTAATCAGTGGGACAATGCCCGCACGCCGTCCCCCGAACAGGATCGCGTCAATAGGCACCCCGTTTGGATCCTCCCATTCCGGAGCAATCGAAGGGCACTGCGCCGCTGCACACGTAAAACGGGAATTGGGATGCGCCGCGCTCCGCCCTGAATCCGGAGTCCATGGACGCCGCAGCCAGTCGATCAGCTTGGCGGGCTTCTCTTCCGTCATTCCCTCCCACCACACGTCGCCGTCCATCGTCATGGCACAATTCGTGAAAATGGAATCATGGGTCACGCTCAACATGGCATTGGCGTTCGACTTCATGCTCGTCCCCGGCGCCACGCCAAAGAAGCCGAACTCCGGATTGATGGCATAAAGTCGCCCATCTGCGCCAAACTTCATCCAGGCAATGTCATCTCCGATGGTCTCAATCCTCCAGCCCGGCAGGGTTGGAATCATCATCGACAAATTGGTTTTGCCGCAGGCAGAAGGGAATGCGCCCGTCATGTACTTCGCCTGCCCGGAGGGACTGATCAGCTTCAGGATCAGCATGTGCTCCGCCATCCAGCCTTCATCGCGCGCCTGCACGGAGGCGATACGCAGCGCGTGACACTTTTTGCCCAGGAGCGCATTGCCGCCGTAACCGGAACCAAACGACCAGATCTCGCGCGTCTCGGGAAAATGGCAGATGTACTTATGCTCTTTATTGCAGCTCCAGGGCGCATCCGGCTGATTGGGCGCGAGCGGCGCACCCACCGAGTGCATTCCTCGCACAAACTCTCCATCTTCGCCAAGAACGTCGAGCACCTGGCTTCCCACCCGCGACATCACGTGCATGCTGACTACGACATAAACCGAGTCGGTGATCTCTACTCCGATCTTCGAGATGGGGGAACCGATCGGGCCCATGCTGTACGGAACCACGTACATGGTTCGGCCCACCATCGAGCCCGTGAATAATCCTGTCAGCTTCTGCTTCATCCTGGCTGGGTTTTCCCAATTATTCGTTGGACCGGCTTCCTCCTTGGTTAGGGAACAGATGAAAGTCCTATCCTCAACTCGGGCCACGTCGGCGGGGTCGGAGCGAACCAGGAAGCTGTTCGGCCGCTTGGCGGCATCCAGCGGAATCGCGGTTCCGGTCAGCACCAGCAACCGCAGCATCGCTTCGTATTCTTCCCGCGATCCATCACACCAGTGAATCCGATCGGGCTTGCACAGCTGTGCAACCTCTTCAACCCAGGTTTCCAGCTTCGCGTTACGAGGATTACGCGATGCTGCGTCGACTTCTAGTGTGATGGTGGCCATGTCGATGAATCTCTCCCGGTAAATTGAAACGCGGTCGCGCTGTCTCTGGCGAACTGCGGAGGACCTCGCAACCATCGCTGCGGGGGAAAGAACGGTCTTTCTCCGCCAGGCACAA
>JBAWBG010000404.1:0-8149 GCA_049589695.1 Candidatus Sulfotelmatobacter sp.
AGCCTCCGTTGCACTTCACCACTTTCTTTGCCGGGCAGCCGAGGTTCAGATCGACAAGATCGAAGCCGAGGCCTTCGACCATGCGAGCCGCTTCGGCCATCACTTGCGGATTGCTTCCGAAAAGCTGCGCGGAGATGGGATGCTCGTCTTCGTAAAAATGGAGATATCGCTTGGCCTTCTGGTCTTTCTTGCGAAGCACGCCGTCAGCCGAGGTGAACTCGGTCATGATCAGGCCGCAGCCGCCAAGATTGCGGATAAAGCGGCGAAAAACCGTATCGGTGACGCCAGCCATGGGAGCGAGGACCGTGGCGGGAGCAATTGTGACGTTACCGATGCCGAGACTTAAAGGAACCGGCTTCGGCGGCACTGACTGGCGGACAAAGCCTGCCCTGAGCTTGTCCAAGGGAGTGTCCGCCCCACATGGGCTTTGCCCGCACGAATTGTCCCAGAACTTCTTCACGTGTCTATTCTACTTGGCCTTGCAAAATCAAAGCCCCCGCCGGCTGGCGAGGGCTGAAATTTGCTGCGCAAGCAAGATTAGTTCTTCGACGTTCCGGCTTTCGCGGGCTCGTTCTTGGCGTACTTGCGGCGGAAGCGCTCCACGCGGCCGGCGGTATCCAGAAGCTTCTGCTTGCCGGTGAAAAATGGATGGCAGGCGGAGCAGATTTCAACGCTGATATCGCCCTTATGCGTGGACCGGGTAACAAATGCATTGCCGCACGCGCAATGAACGCGTACTTCGTTATAAGCGGGATGAATGGCTGCTTTCATGGCTCTCAAACCTCGATTCGAATCCTTAGATTCTATCGGAATGCCCCAGGATTCAGCAACCGGCCATGGCGCACCCTGATGGTCTGAAAAACGAAATGGATTAAAACCGGAAAAGATACGAGACCTTCACGAAGAACTGCCGGCTATCGTTCATAAAACCTTTGGCGGTATACAGACCCGCCAAGCCTGCCGGATCGAACCCCAGGTTATGGTCAAGGTTCTGCAAGTCGCTGTTGTAGCCGAGGTAAATTGCCGTACCCGGATGCACCAGATAGGTCAGCAGGAAATCGGCGTTGAATTCCTTCTCGGTTGGCAGATAGGTATATGGATAAACCGTGTTCCCCAGCGTGTTCGCCAGCAGCGAGTTGTATTGCAGAATCACGCGCAAAGAAAGTTGCGGCGTGAATTGCCAGTTCCATTTGCTGCGGATGATGTGGTCGTTGAAAATGCCTTGTCCAATATGAGTGCCGGGCAGTTGCGACTGCGCCAGTAGAGATTCGTTTTGCGTAGCCCGCAGGCGCTCGAAGAGATAAGTATTCTCAATTTTCAGAGGCTTCAAGGGACGAAACGTAAGCGTGCCCGTGGCCGTGTCTTGTCGGGCGACAAAGGGAACGTCGAGGGGCGGTGGTGCTCCAGGAGACGCGACGAAATTTGCGCCATCTCCCCAGTGATAACTGGCACCGGCGGTCACCTTAGGCAGAACGCTGGTCTGGATGGATGCGCCACTGCTATGCTCGTGATAATCCTGCTTCGGAGTCTGGCACGAGAAACCGAGAAAACAGAAATCCTGCGGCCGCAGGCGTTCTCGCAGCTCCTCATAAGGAAACAAGTAGATGACCGTTTGCCCGCGTCCCTGGATCGCAAGATAGGGCTGATAATCGGTGTCCAGGCGATTTCCTTCGTGGTCGAAGACGTAGCGCTGGATGATTGAAGGTCCCCAGTCAACCACCCAGCCTTTCTTCGGACGGAAACGGTAGTCGGCGGTCTGATAAAGTTCGCGGATATCGACGCGGTTTACGAATCCAGGCACAGTTACAAACCCTGGACTGATGTCGTCGTAGATTCCTTCGTAAGTAAAGTGCAGACCATCGCGTTTCAGATCGAGCTTGTCTGCGGGGCCGGCGTAGTAATTATTATTGCCTGCGTTCCCGGAGCTGAAAGGGTACAGGTTATACTCGCAAGTGGTTTCCAGATTCGCCGTATTAAGACCCAGCAGGTTGCTCGAGCCCGTCACGGCCTGGCCATCCAGGGACCAGTTAGCGTTGAACTTTAACCGCGTGTCGAGGCCGCCGACGCGGTTAAACTCACCGGTTGCGGGGCATTCCCAGTCCGTATAAATCGCTCCCACGCTGGATTCCTTAAAGATGTCGCGGCTTACGCGCGCAATGGTGAAATACGAACGAATTCCACTAAGATTGTCGGAACAAACCGGGGACGTCGCGGGGCAGAAGTTCGGCACTGCCAGACCAGGGGCGCGGTCGTCGGTGGACATCAGGCCAACGGAATATGGTCCTTCTTTTCCTGTGAGGCGAATGCCGGCCGAAAGATCCTGAATGTTGCGGGTAAAAAATAAATCCAGCGGCGTACGGAAATAATCTTCATTCTCCAGAAAGAACGGACGCTTCTCCGGAAAATACACTTCGAAGCGTTGATTGACTGTGATCTGCGGATCCTCCGATTCCACCTGGCTGAAGTCGGGATTGGCGGTGAGGTCCAAAACGAAGTGATCGTGGATTACAAACTTCGCATCCATTCCAGCCTGACCTTGCGCCACTGCATTTTGAAAGTATGGATTGTAAGGATCGCGTTCATCGAGCGCTCGAAACCCGCGCATGATTCCATAAGGAATCAGCTCGATGCTGCGGCCGGGCGAGATTCCTTCGAGGCCAAGCAGCGTTGCCGCCTGGCCCAATCGTCCTGCCACTTTGTAGGAAACCTGCGGCCAGAATGCATCTTCGTTTTTGCGCACGATTCCACGGTACAGAATGATGCCCCATTCCTGATCTTTCGTCGAAGGAAAGCGCAGGCTCTTGAAAGGGATCGCCATCCAGACGACGAATCCATGGCTGGTAACTTTTCCCTTCGAATCCCAAACCGTGTCGAATGAAGTATCGAAATTACCGCTGATCTCGTCGCGTGTCGCCTCGCTCCAGATTGCGTCCCACTGCACGCCAAGCGGGGTGGTCTGGAATGCATAGGCGCGGCGGCGGTCGTGAAATGTATCCAGCATGACTTCCACTTCGTCGTCGTCGTAAACGTCTTCGCGGCTCGACATGCGCGCCCGTACTTTTTGCGGATCGTCGAAGCACACGAACACGACATAAAGATTTTTCTGGTCGTAGCCGAGATAGGCTTCGGTCTCCTCAGAGGCTTTCGCGCCGTCGTGCGGATTCCGCTGCACGAAGCCCGTGACTTCCGCCATCTGCAGAGCCGCCTGGCCTTGCGGCTTCATGCTTAGAAAATCTTCGAGCACCGGCGTTCGGCTCAGGCGCGGAATGGTTAGAGTCGGAGTAGTGGCAGCCTTCTGGGCGGGCCGCACTTCAGGATTCTTGATCGCTGGCTCCGGCTCCTGTTCCGCAGGCGGCGGAGTCTCCTTTGACGGCGCGGGCTTTTCCCCTTGCGGAGCAGGATTCGCCTCTCGCGGTGGAGGGGGATTCTGCGGGGTCGTCTGCGGACTCTGTGGGCTGGAAGTTTGCCCGGAGGATGCATTTTGTACAACGGAATTGGCGCCTTGATTTGCCTTGGATTGCTGCCACGAAGCCGCTGAGGCTGCGCCCGTCGGCAGCAGCACCGCCAACATCGCCAACTTCACGAGGTGCGTTATGTCTCGCCGCCGCCCCAGAACCAGACTCAATCGTCCCCGCTCCCGACGGGGAACTGAGGAAGATACACTATATTCCGCACAACGAAACAAAAAACAAATGTTTGTCACGAACTCCGAAACTGGGATTCTACTTTCGGGCGGAAAGGGTTGTGGTCTAGCCTTCTAAAACAGTGAACTCTGCCGGCGGCTCGGCGTGATTTTGAAATACTCGTAGGCCAGTTGGGTGGCTACGCGCCCGCGTGGGGTGCGGTTCAGGAATCCAATCTGCATTAGGAATGGTTCGTAAATCTCTTCGATCGCGTCAGGTTCTTCCGCCAGAACTGCCGCCAGGGTGCTCAAGCCGACCGGTCCGCCTTGGTATTTTTCGATAATCGTAAGCAGCAGTTTGCGGTCGACTTCGTCAAAGCCGTATTGATCCACTTCCAGCATCTGCAGCGACGCCTGTGCAGTAGGTAAATCGATTCTGCCCGCGCCGCGCACTTGGGCATAGTCGCGCACTCGACGAAGCAGCCGGTTCGCAATGCGCGGAGTGCCGCGCGACCGGCTGGCAATCTCATTCGCTCCGGCGTCGTCGATTTGCACTCCCAGAATTTCTGCTGACCTTTCCACGATCACGCGCAAATCTTCCGGCGTATAAAATTCGAGCCGCAAGACAATACCGAAACGCGACCGCAAAGGCGCCGAAATCAATCCCGCACGTGTAGTCGCGCCCACAAAAGTAAAAGGTTTTACTTCCAGCGTATGCGTACGCGCGGAAGGCCCCTGGCCAATAATGATGTCGAGCTTGTAATCTTCGAGGGCTGAATAAAGCAGCTCTTCAAGCACCGGCTGCAGGCGGTGAATCTCATCGATGAACAGGACCTGTTTCTCCCGCATGTTGGTGATGATGGCCGTCAGATCGCCCTTGATCTGCAGCAGCGGCGCCGCTGTAGGCTGGAAGTGCACACCGAGTTCGTTGGCAATAATGTTAGCCAGTGTGGTCTTGCCCAGCCCCGGAGGCCCGTAGAGCAACACGTGGTCCATGGCCTCGCCGCGCGACTTAGCTGCTTTGATCGCAACGTCCAGATTCTCTTTAACTTTGCTCTGCCCAATGAACTCAGCCAGCCGCTGCGGCCGCAGCTTGAGTTCAAACGAAGAATCATCCTCCACCGGCGCAGCAGACACTAGGCGGTCCGGGCTGTAATTCAAGTTGGGATTGTTCTTGGCGGTGGCCACTGGCCGGATATTACCACGAAGCGACCCTAAAGCAATCTGCGCTGTGTGATGTTGTCTCCCTTTCTATAATATGCTATATAATGGTATATCAAGGATTATATGGCGCTTAGTATCAAGAGCATGGAGGCAGAACGGTTAGCGCGAGAGATAGCGGCAAAGACCGGAGAGTCTTTAACTACGGCCATTCAAAAGTCGTTATCAGAACGCTTGGACCGCCTGACCAATCAACGGCGCAAGCAGATTCTCGTTACACAGATAGACGATATTTTGCGTCGCGTGGATGAACTGCCTGTGCAAGACTCCCGTACCGAGGACGAGATCCTTGGCTACGATGAGCACGGCGTGCCGCAGCAGGGCGCATGATCAATGGTAATCGACACTTCTGCGATCATTGCTATCTTTTTCGGAGAACCGGAGCGCCCCCGCTTTAGGGAGGCAATCGTTTCTGCCGATACTCGTCTTATCTCTGCCGCCACGATTCTAGAAACGGGTATTGTTCTTGAAGCCCGTCGAGGCGATGCGGCGGGCCGGGAGTTCGATCTATTCGTCGTTCGCACTAATCTGCAGATCGTGCCCGTTGATTCGGAACAAGCCGATCTCGCTAGATCGGCTTGGCGCAAGTATGGCAAGGGCCGCCATCCAGCGGCCTTGAATTTCGGAGATTGTTTTTCCTATGCCCTCGCCAAGTTTTCCGGCGAACCACTGCTTGCTAAAGGAACCGATTTTGGTCTTACTGATATCCTGGTAGCGTGACGCGAAAAGTACGCGGGTTTGCTCGCGCAAAATTAGAGATCTCTACTCTTCCTCTTCCTTCACCTCGCCCCGCGCCGCCTTGGCCTTCTCAACAATCTTCTCCTGGAGTGCCGTAGGCACCGTGTCGTAGTGGTGCATTTCCATATTGAAGCTGCCGCGCCCTTGAGTCATTGAGGTGAGGTCCACGCCATAGGTCAGCATTTCGGCCATGGGCACTTCAGCTTTCACGATGGTGTTGCCGCCTTTATTGTCCATGCCCTGGATGCGTCCTCGGCGGCTGTTCAGATCGCCCATAATCGAGCCCGCAAAATCGTCCGGCACGGTAATCTCGACCGACATCACCGGCTCCAGCAGAGTCGGCTTGGCTTGCTCCATTGCCTTTTTGAAAGCAATGCGCCCCGCCATCTGAAATGACATATCGTTCGAATCCACATCGTGATAAGACCCGTCATAAAGGATCACGCGGAAATCCACCACCGGATAGCCAGCCAAATACCCGCGACCTGCCGCATCTTTGATTCCCTTCTCGATGGCCGGAATATAATTTTTCGGAATCGCCCCGCCGAAAATGTCGTTGACGAATTCAAACTGCCCGCCGCGCGGCATCGGCTCCATCTTGATTTTGCAATCGCCATACTGACCGTGGCCTCCGGTCTGTTTTTTGTGCCGACCCTGCACGTCGGCCTTGCCGCGAATGGTCTCGCGGTAAGGCACTTTTGGAGCCTTCAAAACCACTTCCGTGTGATAGCGCTTTTTCAGTTTCGCCACTACCACCTCAATGTGTTGCTGTCCGGTGCCCGCAATCAGGAATTCCTGAGTTTGCGGATCGCGGAAGAAGCGCAGCATGGCATCTTCTTCCATCAGCTTATGAATGCCCGGCCCCAGCTTGTCCTCATCGGCGCGGCTCTTGGGCTCGATGGCAAAAGTAATCGCCGGCTCCGGCAGTTTCACTCGCGGATATTGAATAGGTGCCGCTTTATCTCCCAGCGTGTCGCCGGTCAGGGTATCTTTCAATTTCGCGACCGCGCCAATATCTCCCGCATGTAACTCGGTCACCGGAACCGCAGTCTTGCCCTGCATGATGGAAATATGCGACAGTTTCTCCGCCGATCCTCGCGAGAAGTTCTGCACCGTGGATTCGTTTTTCAACACGCCGGAGAAAACTTTGAAGTACGAAATCCTGCCTGCAAACGCGTCGGACACAGTTTTGAACACATAGAGCGAAACCGGTTCCGCGTCGGTTTCATGCCGCTTCGGCGCATCGCCGTTGCCCGAGGATGCCGCTTCGCCCTGCACCCACTCATGCTCCGAAGGCGCCGGAGTGTAGTCCACAATAAAATCCATCACCCGATCGGCGCCAATGTTGCCCAGACCGGAAGAAAAGATCACAGGGAAAAGCCTGTCCTCGCGAATCGCGTTGTGCAGCGCGGGAATTAAATCTTCTTCGGGAATCGTTCCCTTCTCGAAGAATTCCTCCATCAGCTTGTCATCGCCCTCGGCCACCAGTTCCACCAACTGCTCGTGCGATTCCTGCACCTGCGCCCGCATGTTGGAGGGAATCTCCGTCTCTTTCCCCTTGCCATTGCCGCCTAATTCGTAGGCATAGGCCTTCATGCGCACCAGGTCGACTACACCAGATAAATTCTTCTCGCTGCCAATCGGCAGCTCGATCGGAATTACATTTCTTCCAAATGCATTGATCAGGGATTCGAGCACGCGTTCTGCATTGGCGCGGTCGCGATCCATGCGGTTCACCACGATCAAGCGCGGAGTTTTGTATTCCTCGCAGTCGTTCCACACGCGCTGGGTCACAACTTCCACTCCAGCTACACCGTCTACCAGAACGATCGCGGCATCCACCACGGGCAGGACCATCCGGGCCTCGTGAACGAACATATTGAACCCGGGCGTATCGATCACATTGATTTTCGTCTTTCCCCACTCCACATACGCAGCGGACGCCGCGATCGACATCTTGCGCGCGATCTCTTCTTCGTCGTAATCGGTGGTCGACGAGCCGTCGTCGACCCGCCCCAGGCGCGGGGTTGCGCCGGCGGTAAAAAGCATGGCCGCGAGCAGCGTGGTTTTTCCAGCATGCCCGTGTCCTACAATCGCGACATTACGAATGTTTTCTCCGGTATAAACTTTCACGATAGGCTCCTTCGCAGGCGTGCAAAAAGAGAAGGCCCAGAAGAGAATCGGCGCACTAGAGAGGCCAGCCCAACATCACCCGCCAAAACTTAGGATGCTACCACGCGGCAAGCGGAAGCCTCAACCGGCCGAAAGGCAGCCGGCCGAAAGGCAGCATGTTTGTCCCGCATCCGGGAATCAACTGGCGGGATGCGCAACAGCGGCCACGTCCTGCAGCAGGTCCGCAGCTTGCCAATCCGCCCCGTGATACCACTTGAAAATTTTGCCGTCGGGAGAAATGACGGCGGTACTGAGCGAGTGCGTAATCGAGTCGCCATCTTGTTCGTAAGTCAGGGCGAAGTAGTTGGCGAATTGCGGCAATTCTGCCTTTGGAATTGCGGAGAACTCCCAGTGCTTAAACAGCGAAGGATCTTTACTTCCGGCGCAGGAAAAACC
>JBAWBG010000405.1:0-1582 GCA_049589695.1 Candidatus Sulfotelmatobacter sp.
CGCGCCCTCCCCAGGTGCGTTAATACTTACATCCCGCCCATCCGAACCGCCTCTCCTTGCTCAACGTAGGGAGCAATCCATGTGCCACGAGCGCGCGACCGATTACGCCGCAATTAGCGCATGCGATTGCTTCATGCCGTCAACCTAATACTACAAATTGTAGAGTCTCTGCAACATTTTTGTCGCCGACGCTACTTATTTCATTCATCAATCGTCACGAATGCGCTGCCGCCGCAGATCAGATTGTGACGGCTGCCGACTTCATAACGTGAAGAAACGCTTCGTGCGTGCGTGAAGATCACGCGCTGTTGAACGAAGCGTACGCGCCAGCGCGAGATTGCGTTCATGCGAGCGACCGATTTTTGGCGTGACGACGCCAAAAGTGTGGCGAGTATCAGCGCGTGTAGCCGCTCTCAGATTTTATCGGTGCTGGCGGGCTCTTCGATCACCTTGTTCTCCAGCTCGCCGATTTTCTCGATCTCGATTCGCACCACGTCGCCCGCCTTCATCCATTTGGGGGGATTCATCGCAGCAGCGACGCCGCCAGGCGTGCCGGTGGAAACGATCGTCCCCGGCAACAGGGTGAAGACTGTTGAGAGCGTTTCGATCTGCGCGAAGCAGTCGAAGATCAGGTTCTTCGTGTTGGAATGCTGGCGTTGCTCGCCGTTGACGAACGTCTTCAGGTCAAGTTTGTGCGGATCGCCAATCTCGTCCGGCGTCACGATCCACGGACCGATCGGCCCATGCGTGTCGAAGGATTTGCCGAGAGTCATCGTCGGCGATCGGCGCTGCCAATCGCGTACGCTCACGTCGTTTACGATGACGTAACCGGCGATCACCTCGTGCGCGCGATCACGCTTCACATGGCGGCATCGCTTGCCGATCACGAATCCCAGCTCGCCTTCGTAATCGAGCGCTGACGAAGCACGCGGCAGATGGATCGGATCGCCGGGTCCAGTCACGCAGCTCGATTGCTTGTTGAAGAACATCGGAAACTCGGGACGCTTCATCTTGGTTTCTTCGACGTGGTCCGCGTAGTTGAGCCCGATCGCAAGAAACTCGGGCGGACGCGCGATCGGCGCCTCGAGCTTGACGCTGGCCAGCGCAATCCGGTGCGCGGAATTTTTCGCCGCCCCCGCAGCGCGATCGAGCGCACGCGGTCCCGCTTCGAGAAATGCGATCATCTCGCGCGGCAAATCGGTCGCCGCCGCGAGGTCAACTATCGAGTCCTCGACCACGACGCCAATCCGCGTCGCGCCGCCATGGGTGAATGTCGCAAGTTTCATTCGACTCTTGCCGCTCCGGTTCGTTCCGTAAAATTATTTTCGAACTATTGATTGGCGCCCATCAGCCGCCGCATCGTGGCGGGATCGAGTCCTTTGGTGACGTCATATCGCTTGAGATCGGCCTCGGGCACGCCCGCGTGAAAGTCGCGCGCGAGTTCGTCGGCGTTGAAGCTCACGCCGATCGGATTCTTCTGCATCGCATCGCTTTGGAAAAATCCCTTCAGCTCTTCGACCGTATCGAAGTTGTCGATTTGCAGCTCGACGCGATTGCCGTCGGGATCGCGATAGTACATCGA
>JBAWBG010000406.1:0-21409 GCA_049589695.1 Candidatus Sulfotelmatobacter sp.
CTCTCCACAGGCTATGCCAAACTTCACGAAGCTCACCACCGAACCCGAGCTCCCGCCCGCCGACGAAGCCAAAGAATTTCCCTGCGGCGCAAAGACCATCTGCATTGCCAATGTGAACGGCGCCTACAGCGCCATGGACAACGTCTGCCTGCACCGCGGCGGCCCGCTGGGGCAGGGAATGATCGAAGGCGGCAAAGTTGTGTGCCCCTGGCATGGCTGGGCTTGGGATCCGAAGACCGGCGCGGCTGCGCAAGATTCCAGCATGAAGGTTTCGGTGTATCCGCTGAAGATTGAGGGCGGCGATGTGCTGATAGAGATATGACTTGCCGTATTACAAAATGAAGACGACAGCCCGTAGACTTTTGTGCTGCTCGTTGCTATTGGTGGGATTCGTGACTTGCTTCGGTCAAGAGATCAGCGTCCGAGTCTTGGACGCTAAGAGCGGGCGCGGAATGAAGAATCAGGAAGTATGGGCGCAGTTTTACGGAGCTTCCTCGAATCATACACTCCCGCGCGTTAGCGCCAACACCAACGGGGATGGCGTTGCTCTTATCCAGCTATCAACGCCTGCGCCAAGCCAGCTTTTGTTGTCTCTTTCCCAAGACCCATTGTGGTGTTCAGGGTACGTGAGGGCTGCGGTGGAAGAGATTTTGATCCATGGCGTGACCAATCGAGCAAATAATGGGCCCTGTATGCCAAGGTTCTCGTCTGTCCCTGATCCCAATCCAGGGGAGGTGATTATCTTTGTGCGCCGGTATCCGTGGTGGGTGCGTCTGCTCGCGCCACTGGAAAGGGAATAGACGCTAAGTAATGAGTTGCAGGAATTTTCCTCGCTGATTCTCATAGCCCGGAAACACCCCATTCAAATTCCTATTCCCCATATGCCGCGCCACGGCCTCGCCGACAACCTGCCGAAAATCCGTAGTCAGCGCTAGATCGCGCCCTTCGTAAAGCTGCGATTGATCAAGCCCCGGCCAGCGTCCGTAGACTTTGCCGCCTTTCACCGGCCCACCGAGCACGAACATCACATTGGCATGCCCGTGGTCTGTACCGCGATTGCCGTTCTCGCGCGCGGTCCGGCCAAATTCCGACATCGTAACCACCACCGTGTCTTCCCCGAGATCTCCGAGATCGGTCCAGAACGCAGCGATCGACTGCGAGAAGTCGCGCAGCACGTTGGCGATTTGGCCTTCAGTTGCGCCTTCATTTACGTGATGATCCCAGCCGCCGATATCGGCAAATGCCACCTGCACTCCCAGATTCGCCTTGATGAGTTGCGCCAACTGGCGCAAGCTGTCGCCGAAGCGTCCCTTGGGATAATCGGCGCCGGGAGCGGGTTTGTATTTCGATGGGTCCGCGGACTTCAGCATCTTGACCGCATCAAAGGTTTCTTCACCCGTACTGTGCAGCACGGTGTCGGCGCTACGCTCATACATCGCCTCGAACGCGCTAGCGGCGAGCGAAGGCTTCTGATTGCGGCCGCCGACTGAGAAGTCGTTAATGTTGTTCATTGCAATCGCCGCTTCAGCTCCGCTCAGGATGCGCGGCATCGACGGGCCCATAGCGATAGCCTCGAAGGGCGATTTCCTCAATGGCTGAGGCAGTTTGCGCAACGCGCGATTCAGCCATCCATCTTCTGTGGACTTCACGCCCGGCGTGCCGGCCTCCATGAAGTCCTGCGCATCGAAATGAGAGCGGCTGGGATCGGGCGATCCGGCGCCGTGCACAATCGCCAAATGACGCTCTTGCCATAGCGGCTGGAACGGCGCGAGCGAAGGATGCAGACCAAAGAATCCATCGAGATCGATCACTGCGTTGCGCGGAATGTTAATGCTCGGCCGCATCGCGTAATACTGCACTTCGCCGTGCGGCACCACAATGTTCAGCCCATCGGCCGCGCCGCGCTGAAAAATTACTACCAGTCGCTTCGTGCGTGGGCCCGTCTCAACCGCGCCTATCGCCGCGCGCGTCAGAAAGCTCGGTATTGCCGCCGTGCCGACCACGGCTAATGCACTGTTGCGAAGAAAGACGCGGCGTGTAATTGTCATAAAAAATCGCTCCTGGCTGCTGGCGTACGCTAGGTTCTAGCCAGAAGCTAGTAGTCAGTGGCTATCACTATCTTCTCTGAAACTCGGGCGAGCCCAATAGCAACCCCGCCATCGTGCTCAAATCTTGCGGGCGCATCGCATCCGCGGCATTGCACCTAGTTGCCGGGTTCTCTTGCCTGGTCTGCGCAGCGATCGACTCGTGCGTCTGCTTTGATACATCTCCATCGAGCAAAACATTTTCGAGTACAGACAAAGCAAGATTCGAATTCATCAAATCCTCGGAAGCATTGTTCCGCACAAGCTGCACCACATCCATCTTCACATCTTTAATCCTGCCGCTGGTCAGCGCCATTGCGAAATTCATGCGCGTGAGCAGTGCTGAAGAACTCACCCAGGCTTCCGCCTTCATGGAATAACCTGTAGGTGCCTGTGCCCCATAGAGCGGCATCCCCATATTGTTCAGCTGGCGGATTAGCGGCAATGCATTATCAACCTCGGCTCCGGTCGCGCGAACCGCCGACGCAACAAACTCCAACGGCGTTTTCACCTTGGCGCGGTAGGTTCCTTCATTCCAGAATTCAGGCGCATGAAAGAGCACACTCAGGACTTCGCGAATATCTCCTTTTTTGTTCAGAAAAGCTTTTGCCAGGCGATCGACCAAAGCCGGAGGCGGATCATCCGAAACGAAACGCTCCCCCAGCTTCAGAGAAACAAAGTGGGCTGTTCGCGGGCTGGTGGCCAACTTGTGCAGCAGTTCCATCCCCTCGGCTTCTCCCTTGGGCTTGATGCGATGTCCCAACACGAACTTTGGTCCTGGCTCGTGCATGCGTGCGTCGAACTTGAAAGCGCCGCCTTGAAACGGTTTATCGATGGTCCAACCGGTAAAAACCTTCGCAGTTTCTGTGACGTCGCGCTGCGAATACCCGCCGTTCACACTGAGCGTATGGAGCTCGAGCAACTCACGTCCGTAGTTTTCATTCAGGCCAGTTCGCTTCTTGCCTGTATTGGGCCGCGAACGCACCGGACGTCTAGCTTCATCCGCACGCGCCGGAAGCCCCAGAGCCTGCGGCGAGTCAGGTCCGACACTTTGCCAGTTATCCAGGTAGAACAACATTGCCGGGCTCTTCGCTGTCGCCACCAGCAGATCTTCGAATTTCCCCAGGGCGTGCGGTCGAATCACATCACGCTCGTAGCTGGTGACGAACAAACGATCGATGCCCTTATCCATGAATACATTAAGGTGGTTAAACCAAAAATCAGTCATCACTGCTTCGAGCTGGCGTTCGCTATAGACCGCTCGCAAAAGTTTCGCTTGCGCAAGCTCTCCAGTAACTACTCCTGCCGGATTGTTCATTTCCAGCAGGGTCTCCTTGTCTTTCGGAGACAGCCCTTCCAAAAGCTCCTGCCCTTTCCCGCGCCGAAGAGAACCAGCAACTTCAAGTTGATCCTCGGGCGACATGCTGAGAATTTTCTTGAAACGCTGATCCGCGGGAAGCTTCGTCAGTTGCCGGATTTCGAGATCGGCGTAGAGCGCTGGCTTGCCGCTTCGCTCCTGATCCTCTTCCCTGGACGCCAACTTCGCCTCTGACATGGTGGGCTCCATCGCCGCAACTTTCACACCAGCGGCATCGGATTGCACCGAAGCGGAATTCTTCGCCGCCTTTTGCCCGCGTTCTTTCTTTTCCTGCTGCCGCGCAATCTGCACCTGGTAAGCCATGCGCAGCGCCGGGTCGGAAGGCATCGGTCTTTTGCCGTTCCTTACCTGATTGATCTCCTGACCATCAGGAAAGTTTTCTGCGAGCTCCTTCGTGCTCATCCGCAGGGTGCGAAACGGCTGCAGACGGGCATTGAGAGAGCTATCGTCGATTCGTTCGGGATGCAGCTGCAAATCGATCCATTGGTCGACGCCGATGGCCATTACGCGCTGCACATCTCCCGGCTGCGGCCCAAAAGTTAGCCGTTTGAGCGCATGCAGAGCACGCTTTTCATCGTTGGCGCTAGACGGCATCGTTTCGTTCTGCTTCCTTTTAGCCAGCAGTGGCTGGACAGTACTCGGCAGGGTAATAGAAAGCAGCAGAACAGCGATCTTCACGCGACCCGCAAGCATGAGGACTCCGGATCAGAGCAGGGCGACCAGCCTTCTGATTATCAACCCGGCCGGAAAGAAAAGTTGCTGTCCTAAAGAGTTACCGAAGTATTCGGCAGGGACTGACTCGATGGCCAAACGACTCGATAGCCAAACTAAGTCAAATACATTTTGCCCCGCGAAGCCTTGTGCTGCAGAGTCGCGGCCAATTGATCGACGTCGGTTGGAGAGATATTCACTGCCATATGGTCGGCCAGTAGCGGGGTTCGATTGCTCCCGACCGCGTCGCGGCGCACTTGAATCAAAAGCGCCTGCACCACGTTGGGATCGTATTTTTGCGGAGCCATGCGCACCAGATCGCTGAGCGCGCCGCCCAGGGACAGCGGTTCCCGATAAGGACGAGTGCTGGTCATGGCGTCAAACGTATCGGCCAATGCCATAATTCGCACCGGCATGGGCAAGTCATCCCCGGACAAAGCATCGGGATATCCCGAACCATCGCTACGCTCGTGATGCCAGCGCACGGACTCATGAATCTTCGGCCAGGGAAATTCGACGCTGCTGACAATCTGATGGCCGACCACGGTATGATCCGCCATCTCGCGGAACTCTTCTGGATTGAGCGCACTCGCCTTGCTGAACAATCGCCGGTCGACGGCGACCTTGCCGATATCGTGCAAATATCCCGCGCTGCGCAGCGCAGCGACTTCGCCCGCGTCAACGCCCATGGCCTCGCCGATCGCGGCGGCATAGCGGCCCACCCGCAAAGAGTGACCGTGAATGTTGACGTGTTTGACGTCAATGGCTGTGGCGAAGGCCTCCAGTGCGCTGTCATAGAAACCATGCAAGGAAGCCATCAGACGCAGGTTCTCAGTAACCCGCTGGGCAAGGGTCTGTGTAAGCGAATGATTGTGTACGGCGAGACCGATGTAGCTGCACAGCAGATTGGTCGCATCCAGTTCCGCCTCGAGATAGGGGGCGTCTCCAGGCCGCCTGCCTAGCGCGACCACTCCAGCGAGCTTGCCCACCGATTTCAGAGGCGCAACGCATTTGAAAAGCTCGGGCGCTACATTGCCATTGGAGCTGAGAAACACGGAATACGTAGAGGCGTTGAGCACAATCGGCCCGCGCGCGGCGGAGAGAGCGTGAACATGCTTGGGAAGAAGCGGAACGAAGGCCGGTTCGGGAAGCATGGCGAAACCTTCCGCCACCACTGACGACAGCATTGTAGGCTTTTCATTGAATACGAAGAGGGCTCCTTCGCGCGCCCCGGCCGCTTCCATGACGGCAGTCAGCATCCGGCGCGAAGTGTCGGTGAAATCGCGCTCCGCCGTGAGCTCGGGCCCCAGTTCGGAGAGAGCCTCCACGGAACGCAACAGCCTGCGGAAATTATTTGTCTCCACGGCCAAGATATTGAGTTAAAAGGTTAAGCAGATTGAGCGTAACATGCGGGGATTCGTGCGGCGAGTCAGGATTGTTGGTTAGTTTGGTGCTTTTTTATAATGAACGAACAGATTTTCTGAACTCGATTTCGGGCCGCACGCTTCGCCTTAGAAATGTTCCCGCAATTCCGCGAAGCGGCCGACGAGCAGCAGGCGCTGCGATGACGGCGCGGCATTCAATTCTTCATGCTCGAGAATCCAGGTATCGCCGTGAGGCACGAAAATTGCGTTCAAACCCGCAGACAGCGCAGGATTAATGTCAGATTTGGGACTGTTGCCGACCATCCATGTTGAGCCGGATTCGAGGCCGTATTTCTTAACTATATTGCGATAAGCCGCGGCATCTTTTTCGGCGAGGATCTCAGTGGCCGCAAAATAATCTTTCAGTCCCGAACGATCGATCTTTCCCGTTTGCTCCACGATGGCGCCTTTGGTCACCATAATAATGTGATGCCTGGAGCAAAGATAGTGCAGCGTTTTCTCCACTTCCGGCAGCATCTCGATGGGGTGGTCGGCAATCGTATGTGCGAAGCTGTTGATTTGTGCCTGCAACTCGGGCGTGACCGGCTGAACGCTGAGCCGCTCAAAGGTATTGACCAGCGCATGGGCAAAACTATGCAGGCCGTATCCATGCTTCACAATGCATTCGCGCTCCACGTCGTTGAGCACTCCTCGCACTTGCTCGGGAGAAAATTCGTGGTGGTTCAGGAATGAAATGAAGCGCGCAATCGCCCGCTCAAAGTAAATATTGTTTTCCCAGAGCGTATCGTCGGCGTCGATCAGCAGGGTTTGACGTGCTGGAAGGTTTTCGGCAGTACCGGGCAAATTACACGACGCTCCTCGCAAAAACTAGGCGATCCAATCCACGTGAGCCTCAGGCCCAATAATTCCGGCCTTGTGGCCCATATCCAGCAAACGCTCAATCCCCTCGCGTCCCTCGGGCCCATAGTCGAGCGTACGCTCGTTCACATACATGCCGACAAAGCGGTCAGCAGTCTGAGGATCCAGGTCGCGAGCAAACTGCATTGCGTAAGACAAGGCTTCTTCGCGGTGATCAAGCGCATACTGAATGCTGTCACGCAATGCGCCGTTCACCGCGGAAATCAGCGTCGGGCCGAGTGCCCGGCGTATCGCATTACCGCCCAAAGGCAAAGGTAATCCGGTCATCTTCTGCCACCACCGGCCAAGATCGACAATCCGATGCAGCCCGGCTTTGTCATAGGTCAACTGGCCTTCGTGGATTATGAGTCCGGCTTCGTACTTCCCCTCGAGAACATGCGGAATAATCTGCTCGAAGGGAACGACTTCCGTCTCCACTCCCGGAGCAAAGAGTTGCAGCGCTAGATAGGCTGTAGTGAGCGTGCCGGGAACCGCGATGCGCTTTTCCTTGATCTCGCTTTGCGTAAAGGGCCGGGGCGAAACAATCATCGGTCCATAACCTTCGCCTACACTGCCGCCGCAGGACATAAGCGCGTACAGATCCTGAATATACGGATAAGCGTGAAACGAAATTGCGGTCACATCGTACACGCCTTCGCGCGCCTTCTGGTTCAAAGTTTCGATATCGCAAAGCGTGTGAGTGAACCGCAGTCCCGGGACACGAACTTTACTCGTGGCCAGGCCATAGAACATAAACGCATCGTCGGAATCCGGACTATGAGCAATGGAGATTTCACGAACCTGCGATGAAGGGCTGCTAATGGATTGCTTTGTTTCCGCTTCAGAAATTACTGTCATTTCAAACTCCAAAACCGAACTCCAAAACTTACTGTTGTCCTTTACCGCTCTCCAGGTGGCGCTGCCATCGCGCCGTAATTCCCGCCGCCATCATCACCTTGATAATTTCCGCAAACAGAAACCAGTAAAGTCCCCAGCGGAAAGCTTGCGCGACCGAATGCGTCAACACCGCGAGCCAGGTCAGACCGCCTGTAAAAAGCGCAATTTCGCCCATCAGACCGCCCATCGCGGCGCGAGCAAAGTTCTTCTGCCCGTGTTCCATCACATATCCCGCCACCCATGCGACAAATGGATACGCCAGCAAAAATCCCCCGGTTGCACCCAGCAACTGCGCGAACCCGCCCAAACCCGTAGGATTAAATACCGGCACTCCGATCGCGCCCTCGGCAAGATAGAGAATTAGGGCGGCAAATCCCCGACGGCTGCCCAGCAGTAGACCCACGAGCAACACGCCAAAGTTCTGCACCGTTAACGGAACCGGCGTAAATGGCAATGGAATCGTAATGCGCGCGCACAACGCCACGAACAAGCTGGCGCCTACCACCAGAGCTACTTGACGAGCAGCGTCGAAGGCGAAAACACCTTCCCGCGAATTGCCTAAAGAATGTGTGGCCGGTTTGTCCATGGAATAGGCTCGAATTGCGAAATGCGGACGACCAAGACTCAAAGCATTAGTGCTCAATATTGCCAGACTGACGCTCGCTCTCCGGGGCTGCATGCGAGAGCTGCAGATGGCGGCGCAAGCGCATATACAAAGCAATGGCAACGCACACTACGAGCAGCGTACTCACACCCAGGATCAGGAACCACCAGATCATCCGCACAGCCAACTAGAATAACAGATGCATAGGCAGAGAGGAGTGATTCGTAATTAGCTCGCTTTCGCGGAAGCCATCTTCTCGCGAATCGTCTCGACACGCTTCAGCGTGAACTTGAACCGTTCGCGGCCGAACTTCGAACTCATGATCACTTTCTCGATGTTTGCGAACATCTGTGGGTCGCCCGCCTTTTCCCGTAGCGCTTTGAGAAAAGGATGGACCTTCGCAAACACGATAAACATTTCTCCGCTGATCGCGGGTTGAAGGAACAAATCCGCGTTCAACGCGTTGTGCAGCACGAAAGATGCCGCCATGCTCCAATACCCTGTTACTTGGCGCAGCCAGTTGTTCTGCGGTGTGCCCGGCGTGGACGTGATTTTCAAAAAATCATCGGCGCTCCGCGGCCAGAACTCGACGAACCACCAGTCGCGAGCTTTGCGCATTTCCGCTTCGCGCCGCAGATCGTAAAGTTTGAGAATCAGTTGAGCATCCGTAGCGGTTGCCTTCTTGGACATGAATACTCCTCTTGGAATGGAATTATTGTGTGATTGGCAACCTCAAAAAGCGGCGCCTGTGCTGCAAATTAGCCTTCAATCGCCAAAACTAACCTAGTCGCTTAATCGCTGTCCAATGCTTAAGCGCTGGTCGCCGCAGCCTCAGCCGGAGGCGCAGCCCGTTCGTAGTCGCATTCTTTGTTCGGACAGGCGATGACCGGTCCGGCCTTCAAATTCTTCTCTACTAAATATTCGCTGCCGCACGAAGGACACTTTTCCGGAATCGGCTTGTGCGCCGAAGTAAACTTGCACTTCGGATAATTTCCGCAGCCGTAGAAAGTATTTCCTTTCCGGGCGCGTTTTTCCACCAACTCGCCGTCTTTGCATTCCGGACATTTCACGCCGATAAAGTTCTGTTTCACATACTTGCATTCAGGATATCCACTGCACGCCGTGAACTCGCCAAACCGTCCGTGGCGAATCATCATGTTGCGTCCGCATTTCGGACACAATTCATCGAGCGGGATGTCCGGAACCTTCTTTCCTTGATCGAGACGCCGTGTGGTTTTGCAATCCGGATATCCCGTACAAGCCATGAACTGCCCGAAGCGCCCACGCTTCAGCACCATCACCCGGCCGCAGTTCTCGCAGTATTCTTCCTGCGTAGTTTCCTGAACGTCAGCGCTATCCAGGTCGGGCAGATTGATCGGGTTTTCTTTTGTAAACGTACAGGTGTTCGGATCTTCTTTATCGTAAGTGCTGCAAGCGTAGAATGAGCCGTGCTTCCCCCACTTGATTACCAGCGGCGCGCCACAGCGTTCGCATTTCTCGTCCGTGGGCTTCTCCATCCGCTTGATGTTCTCCATATGCTTTTCGTCATATTTGAGATCTTTCTGGAATTTTTTATAAAAGTCGGCATGCGTATCGGTCCACTTTTCCTTGCCGTCTTCAATATCGTCGAGCTCTTCTTCCAAATGCGCCGTGTAGGCCACGTCGAAGATGTCGCGAAAGTTTTCCACCAGCAGATCGGTCACCACCAACCCAATCTCGGTCGGCGTGAACTTGCCCCCCAACTTCTGCACATACTGCCGCTCCTGAATGGTCGACAGAATTGCCGAATAGGTTGACGGACGCCCAATGCCGCGTTCCTCCAGTTCTTTCACCAGCGACGCTTCGTTGTAACGCGGCGGCGGTTCGGTGAAATGCTGCTCCGGCTTCAACTCCTTGAGCGTGAGTTTCTGTCCCGCTTCCAGCGCCGGCAGCTTGTGCTTTAGCTCTTCGTCTTCTTCGTCCTTGCCTTCTTTCGATTCTTCGTAAACTCGCAAGAAGCCATCGAACTTCAGCACCGATCCGGTCACACGGAACCAGAACACATCTCCGTTCTTTGCTTTTGCATCGATGTCTACGGTCGTCTGGTCGAAAACTGCCGGCATAATCTGCGACGCCACAAAGCGCTGCCAGATCAGCTTGTAAACTTTGTATTCATCTTCTTTTAGGTACTGCTTCACCTGGTCCGGATGACGCATGGCCGAGGTCGGACGGATGGCTTCATGTGCAGCCTGGGCCTCTTTCTTCTCTTTATACGCATTCGGAGTTTCAGGCAGGTAGGCCGCGCCGTATTCTTTACCAACATATTCGCGCACTTCCTGAATCGCCTCGGGAGCAACCCGGGTGGAATCAGTACGCATATAGGTGATCAGCCCAACCTGGCCCTCTTCCCCCAATTCCACGCCTTCGTACAAACGTTGCGCGATCATCATCGTGCGCTTCACGCTAAAACGCAGCTTCCGCGAAGAGTCCTGTTGCAACTTGCTAGTGGTGAATGGTGGCGCGGCGTTTCGGCGGCGTTCCTTCTTATCAACCGAGCGAACCAACCAGTCGGCCTGCTCAAGGGCCGCGCGGATCTTTTCCGCATCCTCGCCGTTTGTGACTTCAATTTTCTCTTGGCCCTTACCCAGAAATCGCGCATCGAAGGCAGGAGGTTTGTTGGCCGTAAGGTGCGCGTCAATCGTCCAATATTCTTTCTTCTCGAACGCTTTGATCTCGCGTTCGCGTTCGACGATCAATCGCAGCGCTACGGTTTGCACGCGCCCTGCAGAAAGTCCGCGGCGAACTTTATCCCACAAGAGGGGAGAAACCTGATAGCCGACCAATCGATCAAGCACACGCCGCGCCTGTTGCGCGTCTACCAGGTTCTGGTCGATAGCACGAGGATGCTCGAAAGCCGCTTGCACGGCCCGCTTAGTAATTTCGTTGAAAGTGACCCGTTGAATTCGTGGAACGGCGTCAGCATCTTCTTTTTTCTTCTTCTTGCTTTTCTTCGCATGGCCGTTGGTATCCAGTTCGAACGCAAGGTGGGCGGCAATGGCCTCGCCCTCACGGTCCGGGTCAGGCGCGAGGAAGATCGCATCCATCGGCCCCGCCAGCTTCTTTAGCCGCGCCAAGACTTTTTCTTTGCCGGGAATAACAACGTATTCCGTTTCGAACTCATCGTCGGTATCCACTCCCAGTGTGCTCTTGGGCAGATCTTTCACGTGGCCGAGCGACGCCTCGACGGTAAATCCCTTTCCCAGATATTTCTGGATGGTCTTCGCCTTCGCCGGCGATTCGACAATGACTAAACTCTTCAACAATGGTTCCTCGGTTCTACCTTCATTCTTTTCGAATTTGTTTCGAAGCTAGCACGAATGGGACGGCGGCAACAAGTTACGGGATTGCGGCTTCTTGCCTCTAGCTACTGACTGCTAGCCAAAACTGTAACTTGGAGACCTTAGACCAGCGCTGCGAGCATCCGCTGCATTTCCAGCCTCTCGCTTCCAAATCCTTGTATTCCTGCGACTCGGTTAGGTTAATAGCCAGAAGGCGCCGGATGGATTCAAAAGCTCTTCACAAAATTCTTCCCCGGCATTTGCCTCACCTTGCCCGTCAGTTCTAGCTCGAATAATGCGGCGAAGATTTCTGAAGACGACATTTCGTTTTCCAGCCGCTCCACCAGTTCATCGATGTGGGTGGCTTCGTCGGCTTTCAGCAGGCTTAAGATTCGCTTTTCATGGGGCGGAAGCCCGTCGTCAGGAAATAGAGATGCGGAGGACGCACCACCGGATTCAGGCGACGGCGAAGGAGTCAACGCCAGCTTCACTTCTGCGGGCAGATCTTCCCACACATCTTCCCATGTCGCCACCAGTTTTGCGCCCTGCTTTATCAACGTGTTCGGTCCCCAGGAATTTTTATTGGTCACATTGCCGGGCACTGCAAAGACATCGCGGTTTTGTTCCAATGCACAACGCGCCGTAATTCGCGTTCCCGAATATTCCGCTGCTTCGACCACCAATACGCCAATGGACATCCCGCTCAAGATCCGGTTGCGAATGGGAAAATTTTGCGGGGCCGCAAAAGTCCCCATTGCGAACTCCGAAATAAGGCAGCCGCCAAGCGCCAGTATCTGCTCCGCCAGGCGGGAATTTTCTTTTGGATAAATCACATCCACGCCCGTGCCCAGTACCGCGACCGTCTTGCCTTTCGCTGTAATCGCCCCACGATGGCTGGCGGTGTCGACTCCGCGCGCCATGCCGCTAATAATTACCAATCCCTGCACGGCAAGATCGCAGGCCAGGCGCTCGGCCATTCCCGAACCATAGGGAGTGGGATGTCGCGTCCCCACCATGGCAATGCCCGGATGTGTTAGAACCTCGGAATTGCCGCGAACGTATAGCACCAGCGGCGGGTCGTAGATTTCTTTCAGCCGAGCCGGGTAGTACGCGTCTTCGCTAGAAATGATGGTCACGCCCATACCTGCAGCCCGTGCAATCTCCTCACGCGCCAGTTCCGCTGATTTGCCTGTAGCAATCGATTGCGCCGAGACAGCCTTAATCCCCGTGCCTTCCAGTTCCGTGAGGGACGCGTGGAAGACTGCTTCGGCGCTACCGAAATGTTCCACCAGTTTCCGGGCCTTCGTCGGCCCCAGGCCGGTAGTCAGCGACAGGCCGAGCCACTCCAGGATATGAGTGATGGGTAAGGCAATGGTGTTCGGCAAGTTCAATCCCCCAGTCCTCGATCTAAGTTCTTTCCGTGGACTGCGCGGACTGTAGTCATTTGTGGAACGTGGCGTCAAGGAAAGACATCACAACGTGGATCAAAAAGCGCTCTGCTAAAATCAAAACAGGAATGAGACGTCTGCGCATCTCTGCGATTTCCTACCTCAACACAGCTCCCCTGATGTGGGATTTTGATCGCGGCAAAGCCGGACGCGACTTCGACATTTCTTACACCCTGCCTTCGGCTTGCGCTCGCTCCCTGCAGGCAGGAACCGCCGATATTGGAATCATTCCAGCCGCGGCTTATTCGCAAATTCCTGGACTCAGCGTCCTGCCGGATGTTGCCATCGCCTCGCGTCGACCGGTGCGCTCCATCCTGTTAGTCAGCAGAGTTCCCATCCATCAGATCCGGTCCGTGGCCCTGGACACGTCTTCCATGACCTCCGTAGCGCTGACAAAAGTCTTATTTGAAAAATGGTTGGGCGGCGGCCGAACGTTTGCGCCGATGGCCCCGGATATCGATAAAATGCTGGCCGCGCACGACGCCGGATTGTTGATCGGAGATCCCGCGCTCCAGATCGACCGCTCCCGTTATTTCACTCTCGACCTTGCCGAAGAGTGGATTCGCTATACCGGCAAACCGTTCGTCTTCGCCTTCTGGGGGCTTCGTGACGACGCTCTTCAAGACGCAGACTCATCGCTAGACCTGGCAGCGGTATTCCAGCAATCACGCGATCATGGGCTCGAATCCTCAAATCTTCAGCAGATCTCGGCGGAATGGGCTCCGAAGCTCAGCATCAGTCCGGGCGATGTTCATTCCTACCTCACGGAAAACATCTATTACCATCTAGACGCAGCTTGCCTGGAAGGCCTGCAACTTTTCTATCGTTATGCGGCTGAGATAGGAGCATTGCCCACCGTCCCAGAGATAAAATTTCTCAGCGCGGCAGGAGTCTGTATAGCGCAGTCGAGAACTTAGCCTGTACACTCCTACAACCTAAATGCTCTTCACTCTTCATCCTTGGCTGGCAGTGTCGGTGTGGCACCATCTGCGCCGCATGGGCGGGCCGGGATTAGTGTTACTGGGAATCGCTGACAACTCTGTGGTTCCGCTCACCGGCAGCATGGATGTCCTCACCATATGGCTAGCGGCGCGCCATTTCCATCCGTGGCCCTACTATGCCGCGATGGCCACGCTGGGTGCAGTCATCGGCGGCTACATTACTTATGCCCTGGCGCGCGAGGGTGGCAAAGAAACAATGGAGCGCAAGCTCTCCAAAAAGCGCGCTGCAAATGTTTCCAAAACCTTTGCGCGTTGGGGATTCGCAGCGGTTGCAATTCCCGCCCTTCTACCTCCGCCGTTCCCTTTTGTGCCGTTTCTCGTCGCCGCTGGCGCCATGCAATATTCGAAAGCGAAATTTCTCGGGGCCTTGACTCTGGGTCGTGCGGTTCGCTACTCCATCGCGGCCTTCCTGGGTTTCCATTACGGAGTCCACATCCTGCGTTTTTTCTCGCGCTATTACAAACCCGCAATGGCCATTCTTATTGGGTTGGCGGTGATCGGAGCGGTAATGAGCGTGATCCAGTACTTGCGGATGCGAAAGAAGTAATTGCCCCGCCCTTCGTGAAACTTCGCGACCTTAGTGGTGAATGAACTTCTTCGCAACGCGAACGGATTTGGCCCTAGCCGCAGTCCTCCTTTAGAATTAAGTTTCAACATGTCCCTGACCAAGCAGCAAGCCCTCGAGATGTTCGAATCCGACGACCTGATCGGCATCGGCATGGAAGCCGACGCGGTGCGCCGCAATCTACATCCCGAAGGTACGGTCACCTACATCATCGACCGCAACATCAATTACACCAACTTCTGCACCGAATACTGCACCTTCTGTGCCTTCTACCGTCCGCTGAAAGGCCCCGCCGCGAAAGAAGGCTATATCCTCGACTTCGATACCATCTACGAGAAGATCCGCGAAACAGTCGAACTCGGCGGCACCGGAGTGCTGATGCAAGGCGGCCTGCATCCCGACCTAAAGATCGACTGGCACGAAAAAATGCTGCGCGGAATCAAGCAACGCTTTCCGCAGGTTCATCTCCATTGTTATTCCGCTTCCGAGATCATCGCTATCGCCGAGTACAGCAGCCTCAGCATTCGCGACACGATTCTCCGCCTCCGTGATGCCGGACTCGATTCCATTCCTGGCGGGGGTGCTGAAATTCTCGACGACGAAGTCCGCTACAAAATCGCCCGACTCAAGTGCCTCACCGGCGATTGGATCAACGTTCACCGTACCGCCCACCAGATCGGTATGCGGACCACGGCAACCATGATGTTCGGCGTCGGCGAGGATTACAAACACCGCATCAATCACCTGCAGGAACTCTACGATCTTCAGGAAGATACCGGCGGCTTCACCGCGTTTATCCCGTGGAGCTTTCAGCCGCAAAATACCGCCCTCGGGGGCCGTCACTGGGACGAAGCCACCGCGGTGGAATACCTGAAAGTCTTGGCAATTTCGCGCCTGTATCTCTCAAATTTCGTGAACGTGCAATCCAGTTGGGTCACGCAAGGCCTGAAAGTCTGCCAGATGGGCCTGCGCTTCGGCGGCAACGACGTTGGCTCGGTGATGCTCGAAGAAAACGTAGTCCGGGCGGCTGGCGTCACTAACTGCACTACCGAAGAAGAACTCCGGCGCATCATCCGCGACGCCGGCTTCCGACCCGCTCAGCGCGATACTTTGTACCGGCAGTATTTCCTGAACTAAGCAATCGACAGCACCCAATCAAGCCTTCGTCATTCCGAACCGGGCGCCAAGCCCGGTGAGGAACCTGCTGTTTGTCGTGGCCATCACGGCGCCCCATGGTTTCGTTTCGGAGCAGGAATCTGCTGTTCCGTCTCACTCTGAGATTAGCGTTCCGCCAACGAAACTAAGGCTCCGGTTCCGGGTTTAGAATAACTAACAGGTTCCCGCCGGGTCGCAAGATCACTCGACGGCGGCCAAGAATGTAGGCTAGACCCCACGAAGCCCTACGTGAGCCACGGAGAGGGATGACCCTATATGTATACTCCCGCACTGATCCGAGCCAATTTTTCTCCATTACTTCCAGAGTTGCACCGAAGGCCGAAGATGAGAAGTCTGCTCGCACTTGCGACGGCGCTATCTCTCACACCTGCGCTGTTTGCGCAACGGGAACCTAAAAATCAGTACCCACCGGATCAATCCGGCGATCAGCCATCAGGCTACGAACAGCCGGAATACGGCCAGCCCCAGCCCTACGGGCAGCAGGCGAACCCGCAACAGGCTTATCCTGATCAGACTTACCCAGACCAGGACTACCCTCAGCATGCCTATCCGGGCGACAACCAGACAGAAAACCAGCAACACTATCCCCAGCAGATGGAGCCGCAGCAGGAATATCCCCAGCAGGCTGATCAGGTTCAACCCCTCAGCGAGCAGCAACTCGAACAACTGGTAGCGCCGATCGCTCTTTACCCGGACTCACTGGTAGCGCAGGTGCTGATCGCGTCCACCTATCCAGCGCAAGTCGCTGAGGCCGACCAGTGGCGGAAAGCGGAGGGATATGCCTCCTCCGAGCAGATCGCAGCCGGAGCTGACGCGCAACCCTGGGACCCGAGCGTAAAGGCGCTGACCGGTTTCCCGCAGGTACTGGCGCAGATGGATTACAACCTGCAATGGGCAACGGAATTGGGCAATGCCTACTACAACGAGCCACAAGACTTGCTTCAGGCAGTACAGGTGATGCGCCAGCGCGCACAGGAGGCGGGAAATCTTCGAAGCACTCCGCAGGAAGCGATCAACTACGATCAGGGCAATATCGTGCTGGCGCCGGTGAATCCGCAGGTTGTGTACGTGCCTGAGTACAACCCGTGGGCTGTCTATGGGCAGCCAATCTCGCCCTATCCTGGGTTTTCTCTGCTGGGCGCGGTGGGATCGTTCATCGGTTCATCCATCGGACCGTTGGCCGTGCGATTTGGCTTAGGCATCGCGACGACAGCTTTCATGCACACCCCATTCGGATTACTGGCGTGGGGATTGGACTGGCTGGCTCGCTCCGTGCTCTTCCACGGTTCAAACTATTATTCGCATAGCATGACGGTCCGCGATTGGGGATTGCCGCATGGTGGCCCACGCGCCTTTAGCCGCAGCGGAGCCACTTGGGCGAACAGATCGTACCGGACGCCGGGTGGTCATGGGCGGCCTGGCGTTGGATACAACGGAATCCGTTCGCAGGGATTCTCCCGAGCCCCGTACCGAGCCCCAGCCAGAGATGCTTATTTGAGAAACCGGGCGGGCGAAGGATACAGTCGCGGGGACCAGACGTCCAGAGGCGCTTACGCCGGAGCGTCGCGAAGGACCTACAATGGTTTCCGCTCAGAGGCCAGCAGACCTCAACAGTATGCTCGCCCGGGCCTCGGTTCTTATAACCCCGGTTCTTATCGCAGGTCCACCGGAAGCTTTGGTGGCCGAACAAGCACAAATTACGGCAGTTCAGTGCGGACCAGCCGTGCGGGCGGAAGCTTTCAGCGCAGCGGTTTTGGTCGGTCATCCGGCGGCTTTAGAAGCTCTGGTTTTGGTGAGTCCTCTGGCAAGCACTCGCACTCAGGCGGCTCCCATTTTGGCAGTGGGCATGCACCCAGGGGATTCGGCGGAGGCAAGAGTTTCGGCCATGGCCATTCCGGGGGAGGGGGTCACTCGGGCGGCCGCGGCCACTCAGGCGGTAAACATCACCACTAGGGCGGCTTCGAATCGCCGCGCCGATCTTTTGCAGGCTGCTGCGGTGGTCAAGGGCCATGTCACGGATGAAGATGGCGATCCTCTGGCCGAAGCGCAAGTCGCCGGGTTGCGCCAGACTTTCGTTCAGGGCATAGCCACTGGGAGCAGGCAGGAGCGGCGCGCACCAACGATCTCGGCGAATACCGCATCGCCGGAGTGGCCCCGGGCAAATATTTCGTTGCACCGCCGCCAAATTTCAGAAGCCTTATCGAGACCGCCGACAACACGACTGGAGCCGTACCTCACCCCGGTAACTTCGCAGGAATTCTGGGTCGTATTACGGCTCACCGTCAATGCTCTCCCACGCGAACAATGTGTGAAAACCGAGGTAAAACGATGCGCGTGCGTGAAGGAAATCGAACGAGCGTGCAACTCAAGGCGATTCCGGCTGCAGAAGATCAGCCCTGAGCCGCTGCCCGCTCCAACGGCGTATGCTTTGGGATTATGAAACCTCTTCTCACTTCCCTCTTTCTGCTCGCTGGCATGCTCCGCGTCGGCTCTGTCTTTCCCGAAGACACTCCTGCAAATGCACTGCTCGTACTCTCCAAGCACGACCAGACACTCGCCATCGTTGATCCCTCCAGCTTGAAAGTGATTGCGCGGGTGCCCGTCGGTAACGATCCCCATGAAGTTATCGCCTCGACTGACGGCAAGGTAGCTTACGTATCCAACTACGGATCCGGTGCGTTCCACACCCTCGCTGTCGTGGATCTGATCGCTCGGAAAGCATTGCCTTCAATCGATCTCGGCGCTCTGCGCGGTCCGCATGGATTGACTTTTGTGGATGGGAAAGTTTGGTTCACCGCCGAAGGCGCCAAGGCAATCGGCAGCTATGATCCCGTGAAGAAAAATCTTGACTGGATTCTCGGCACCGGACAAAACCGAACGCACATGATTTATGTTTCTCCGGATTTGCGACTGATCGTCACCACCAATGTGAGTTCAGGAACAGTGAGCATGATCGAGAAAACCGCCAGCGGTCCTGGCCAAGGCGGTCCGTCGGCAACTCCGCGTACCGATTGGAATGAGACAGTGGTTCGCGTTGGCAACGGCTCAGAAGGATTCGACATCTCTCCCGATGGCAAAGAAATCTGGGTGGCGAACGCGGGCGATGGAACTGTATCGATCATTGACGTGGCAAGCAAGCGAGTGATGCGAACTCTTGCGGCCGATGTAAGTAGCGCGAATCGGCTGAAGTTCACCCCGGATGGAAAGTTTGTGCTGATCTCGGCTCTGCGCGGCGCCGACGTGACTGTCATCGATGCAGCAACGAGAAAGACGACAAAACGAATTGCAGTCGGACACGGCGCTGCCGGTATCGTGATGCAGCCTGACGGCGGACGCGCCTACGTTGCGTGCACTCCCGATGATTACGTTGCCGTCATCGATTTGCATTCGATGGAAGTTGTCGGCCATATTGAAGCCGGTTCGAATCCCGATGGCCTTGCTTGGATGATTCGGCACTAGAACTTCATTAGAAACCCACGCGCAAAAAGTTGATTGCTCGCACTGCGAGTGAAACCACGAAAGATTGTTCTGTCGCAACTCATAATTGCCCCATTCTTACATGCGCAGCCCCACGCGGAAGGACACGGCCAGTCTATGAAATTTTGGATTTGCGCGCACTACCATTCTGAAAAGACAGCACTTGCCCGCTTCCACAGCCGTCAGTAGACCATGGCATCAGAATTGCATTTATCTATGCATTCGGAGGAGGTCTTATATGCCTGCTGCCAGCGACGCGGAGTTTTTTAAGCTGCTCAAGACGGACATCGATTATTTCACCCGTGCTATCGAGCGTTTCGAAGATCTGATCCCTCGCGTCTGCGCTCCAGTGCAGGATCAATGGCGTTTACAGGCACAAACGCGCAAGAATTTTGCGATGGACTTGCGAATACTTTTGGATAAAGCCGAGCGTTGCACTGACCCATCGTTTCAGAATGCGCAGGAAAAAAATACTCAGAACTCCACTTCATGGTAGCCCATCACCGATTGCTTCCACAGCCCGGTATTTGTAGACCGAGTCCTCTGGTTATCTGAATCCGGTAGAATAGAGGTTTTCACCGAACCTCTTGCTGACTTCTGATTCAAACCTGTTTCTTTCGAAGTTCGCAATATATGCCGCTCCCCGCGGCATCGGGCCCTATCTTCGCCAGCATTTGTTGGACAAGACATTCCAAGGTCTTTATCACACTGATGCGTTCGATCGCGCGCTGTTGATTCCGTATTTTATTGTGCTCGTTCTTCTTGCCGGGTACGGAATGCACCGCTATGTTTTGGTTTACCTTTATTACAAGCACAAGAAAAATCGAACGGTAAGCCCCACAGCGTATTTCGAGGAGTTGCCGCGGGTCACGGTGCAACTGCCAATCTTCAATGAGCAATACGTTGTCGAACGATTGCTCGATTCCATCTGCAAGTTGAAATATCCGCGCGAGAAACTTGACATCCAGGTGCTCGACGATTCCACAGACGAAACCCTTGCTGTCGCCCGTAACCTCGTCGAACGCTACGCCGCCCTCGGCAATCCCATCACCTATCATCACCGAACCAATCGCGAGGGCTTCAAAGCAGGAGCGCTTGCCGAGGGCTTGAAAACGTCCAAGGGCGAATTCGTCTCCATCTTTGACGCTGACTTCACGCCGCCGGAAGATTTTCTGCTGCGCACTATCCACCACTTCACCGATTCGAAGATCGGAATGGTGCAGACACGCTGGACTCACCTCAATCGCAATTATTCTTTTCTGACTCAGGTGGAAGCCATCCTGTTGGACGGCCACTTCGTGCTGGAGCATTCGGGACGCGCCCGCAGCGGCGTTTTTTTCAATTTCAACGGCACCGCCGGCGTCTGGCGGCGTCAAGCCATCGACGAGGCTGGCGGCTGGCAGCACGACACGCTGACCGAAGACACCGATCTTTCCTACCGCGCCCAGCTCAAGGGATGGAAGTTTATCTATCTGCAGGATGTGGAGTGTCCGGCAGAGTTGCCGGTAGAAATGACCGCATTCAAAACGCAGCAGGCGCGCTGGGCGAAAGGATTGATTCAAACCGGAAAGAAAATCCTGCCGCGGGTATTGCGCAGCGACGCGTCGCTGCACACCAAAATTGAAGCCTGGTATCACCTGACTGCGAATCTCAGTTACCCGCTCATGATCGTGCTCTCAGTGCTGATATTGCCGGCGATGATCATCCGCTTTTATCAGGGATGGTTCCAGATGCTCTTCATCGATCTGCCGTTGTTCCTGGCTTCGACATTTTCGATATCGAGTTTTTATCTGGTGTCGCAGCGCGAATTATTTCCTAAGAGCTGGCCGCGCGCGTTGCTGTATCTGCCATTTCTGATGGCACTCGGCATCGGACTGACCATCACCAATACCAAAGCCGTCATTGAGGCGCTTGTCGGCAAGGAGAGCGCCTTCGCCCGCACCCCGAAGTATCACGTGGTCTCGAAGAAGGACAGAGTCGGCATTACCAAATACCGCAAGCGGCTGGGCTGGGTGCCGTGGCTTGAACTGGTGATTGGCACATACTTCGCTCTCACCGTGTACTACGCAATTCAAAACGAAAACTTCGTAACCGTTCCCTTCCTTCTTCTTTTCGTGGTGGGTTACTGGTACACCGGCCTGATGTCTCTGCTGCAGGGACGATTCTCCGCCGTTGCTCTGAACGCGGAGTCGCACACCAAGCCATTTCCCGTAGGCGTGTAGACGTTGGCAGCGCCAAAATCTTGCTGGTTTTGAGTCTAAGGAACGTTAGCGCTGAGGAAGCTTCCTTTCATTCCGCCACTCGGTTACAATCCACTCGCCAAAAGTTATCGTCGACATCGTAAGCTGGCGCTTCGAAGGAGTGTCCCATGCTCCGCTTTCAAAGACTTTGTTTTCTCCTTGGGTTGGCGTTGCTGATCACTTCCCTGCTGAGTTGCGGGCGTCATGATTCCAACGAGTACTTCGTATT
>JBAWBG010000407.1:0-8256 GCA_049589695.1 Candidatus Sulfotelmatobacter sp.
TCTCCGGTGCCGATCAGAATCACGCTGTTTGCAGGGTTAGAATTTCCCGGCTGAATCGCGATTGAGCCGATGGAGAGCGTAGCCTGGTTATCGGTTACCGCGGACCACGTCACGTTGTTGGCGATGCTGGAGGCAGCGTTGGTGGATTTCCAGACTCCGCCCTGTGCGCCACCGATATAGATTGTATTGCCGGTCGTGTCCGCAGGATCGATTGTGACAGCGGTGGCACGGCCGGCGACCTGACGATAATCCTGAAAGCCGGTGCCGGTAGCATCGGAGGCGAGTGGCACGGGACCAAGCGGCGTCCATCCGCTGGTAGGCGTTGGCGGTTGGGAATCCGGTTGTGCCGCGCGGGCGCGAGCCAGTCGAACAGTGCGGGCCTGCATTTTGGCTTGATAAGCGCGATGACGCAGTTCGGCGGCTGATTTGCCGGGAATCGTGCGTCCATGCAAGAACCACTCCGCGCGCTCCTGCTCGTGATCGTCATCCGTGACCGAGGTTGTCGTCGCATTTTTTTTTGCGCCTTGCGCTTGCGCAGTCGACGCCGCAAGAAGCGGCAAAAGTAAAAGTGAGGAAGCGCGAAGGGCGCGGCGGAGCGCGGGAGAAATCATAAGGAGTGGAGCGAACGAGGCAAGTATGGGTGGGGTGGGTAGCAGGGTCAATGCTCAAGCGCGAATAAAGTGCGCTTAGGACCATTTCGGGAAGCTATTCTGGGAATCGAAGAATCGCGCTGTACAATTTCCAAGCAATATGTTGATTGATTGGCAGGCATTCCGGCTCACGATAGAACTGGCGGTGATGGTGTCGGCGATTCTCTTGGTCGCTGGTTTGCCGCTTGCTTACTGGATCGCGTTCTCGCGCTGGCGCGGGAAATTTCTGGTGGAAGCGGTAGTGGCGCTGCCGATTGTGCTGCCGCCAACGGTGCTGGGATTTTATGTGCTGGTTGCGCTCGGTTCGCTCAGTCCTTTGGGCCGCTGGTGGCAGTCGTTAACGGGGCATACTTTAGCCTTCACATTTCCTGGACTGGTGATTGGTTCCATTCTTTACAGCTTGCCGTTTGCGGTGCAGCCTTTCGCGGCTGCGTTTTCTTCGGTTGATTGGAAATTGATTGCAGCCTCGGGCACGCTGGGAGCCTCGCCGCTGCGCACGTTCTTTCGCGTGATCGTTCCGCTTTCCATGCCGGGCGTAGTCACGGGCGTGGCATTGACTTTCGCCCATACCATGGGCGAGTTTGGCGTGGTGCTGATGGTTGGCGGCAATATCCCGGGCGTGACGCAGACGGTTTCTATCAGTGTGTATGACCAGGTGCAGGCTTCGAATTACGCGGGAGCGAATGCGATGGCTGTGCTGCTGCTAATCTTTTGCTTCGCAGTGCTGGCGGTGGTCTATGGGTTGAACCGGAGAGCGCTGCAGCAAAAATCATTGCTCCTGGGACCGACCAAATAGACGAAGCTTTCATGTCCTCGCCGGTAGAACTCAAATCCGCAAATTCAAATCTGACTGTAAGCATTCGCAAAACTCTGGCTTCTATGGAAGGTGAATTTTCTCTCGAGGTGGAGTTCAGCGCTGCGCCCGGATTTAGCATTCTTTTCGGGCCGTCGGGGGCGGGTAAAACCACGCTGCTCGATTGTGTGGCCGGACTGGCTTCGCCGGATTCGGGGCGAATTGCGGCGGGAGATCGGATTCTGTTTGACGCGAGCTCTCGGGTGAACCTTCCGGTCGCCAAGCGCGGCGTGGGATATGTGCTGCAGGATCTCGCGCTGTTTCCTCATCTGACGGTGGAGCAGAACGTGGAATATGGTCTGGCGCGGCTGGCGCGCTCGGCGAGAAAACGGCGTGCGGTCAAAATGCTGCAGGAGCTGCACATCGAGCATTTGGGTGTACGACAGCCTGCGGAAATTTCAGGGGGAGAACGGCAGCGCGTGGCTCTGGCGCGGTCCCTGGTGACCGATCCCCGGGTACTTCTGCTGGATGAACCGCTGGCGGCTCTGGATGCGGCGACCAAGGCGAAGATAATGGACGACTTGCGGCGGTGGAATCAGGCGCATGGCATTCCTATCCTTTATGTGACGCACAGCCGCGAAGAAGTGATGGCGCTGGGGGAACGGGTGATGGTCTTGGATCAGGGGCGCATCGTCGCACAAGGGACGCCGCATGAAGTTTTGCGCGCTCCGCTGCAGGAAACGGTGGCGCAGTTGGCCGGCTTTGAAAATATCTTTGATGCGACGGTTTGGCTGGTGCACGAAGATCGCGGCACGATGACATGCCGGCTGCCAGGAAGCGATGTGGGGAAGCCCGTTCTTTTGGAGACGCCTCTGATTCGTGCCGAAGCTGGCTCGCGGCTGCGCGTCGGAATTCGGTCGGGCGACATTCTACTGGGCATTGCAAAGCCTGTGGGGCTCAGTGCGCGAAACGTGATTGAGGGGCGCGTGCTCTCTTTAGAAAGGCGCGACATGATCATTTCCGCGCGCGTCGATTGTGGCGTGGAAATGGATGTTTACCTGACTCTGGCGGCACGCGACGACTTGCAGCTTGCGGCCGGTCGCGAGGTGTGGTTAGTGATCAAGACGCATTCGTGCCATTTAATGCAGAAATGAAAAGAGGTTGGCGTTCTTCTCTGCCGCAGAGTTCGCGAAGAACTGGGTTGCTTCTCATTGAGGCGTTCTGACTTCTGCATTTTGCAATTCGCTTTGCTGCATCTCGATTACGGCGACCCATTGTCCCTGGCGTTCTTGTGAAAATACGACGCGACCTCTGAGAAGGTGAGCGACGGCGGCGGGGGGCAGATCACGATGGAAGCCGAAAAATTTCGTTTTCAACTCTGTCCATTCTCGCCAATGATCCCAGCGGTTCGGCCCGGGTTCGTATTTCGTCGAGAAGATCAGAGCGACATCGTAGTGCGAACGGAAATCGGCGGAGGAAAGAATTTCGTCCAAAGAAAAGTCTTCAATGCGCACGATACTCATGGGGCGAGTAATGTAGCCAAGCCAGGGGCGTGTGAGTTCATCGGATGCGGGCCACGCAGTAAGCACACGGGCCATGGGATAGCGGGCTTCGAGAAACTGTTCGCTATTTTCGTGCAATACGATGTAATCCCGGTAGGCGAGATTATCCTCCGGAGAGAATCCGTAGGGAGGATTCCAGAACCACGCCGCTACGAAGGCCAGCACAACGAATGCAATGGCTGCGGCCCACCATTCAAACCTGCGCCACAGCGTGGAGACTGACACGATGATGATCAGAGGAACGGCCGGGAGCATATACCGGGCCAATACTGCGCCGCCGATCAAAGCCATCGCCAACACATAAGCCAGGATGATTACGTAGAAAATCATTTGTATGGGGATGCTGATGCGAGGGCGTTCGGAAACGGAGTCGCGTAGTGGCGGAAGCATCCACAGTGCAAGCAGCATGGCTAACGTCAGGACCCATAGGTGAAGATAACCGCCGATCTGCCAGATCCGCATGATCAGAGCGAGAACGAAACGGGTCGGACTGAGAGTGGCGGCCACGTTGTAGCGGAAAAATTCAGGATTGCCGAAGACATATCCCATGCGGGTGTAGTGGTAGGCGTACCAAAGCGCCAGTGGAATTGCCGGGACAAAAAGCGAGACGACCCGCAGCGGCTGTGAGTCCTCGGTGCGCCATGGTTTCCGGAATGAAGTTCGTTGCGCCAGAAACCCGATGAACTCCCATCCAGCCAGCGCAAGGGGAGCAAGAATAGCGGTCTCTTTTGCCAAGGCTGCGAGAGAAAACCAGAATATGGTGGCGAGCTTGCGCTCTTCTATATACGCCGAGAGACCCCAGAAGATCAGGCCCGCGGCGGTTAAGTCTACTTGCGCCAACGAGCTTTGCGCGAAGAATACGGGATAGGCAGCTGTGCACAGCGTAGCTGCGATGGCAACTTGCGAGTTCGCGACGCTCTCGGTCAGTCGGAATACGCCGAGAAGCGAGAACGCCGCGAGCACCAGCATGGCGGTCCGCGTGACCATGGGAGTGTAGCCCACTACCTTCCAGCAGAGCGCCAGCCAGGCCATCACCAGCGGGGGATGCGCGTTGGAGAGGGTGGAATGCGGAATGAGACTTCCGGTGAGCAGGATGTCGCGCGCGGCGGGAACGTAATACCCGGCTTCGTCCCAAAAGTAGGGCAAGCGCAGAAGAGGCAAATGCAGTAGAAAAACAAATACAAAGAGGATGGCGAATACCAGGGCTGGGTAAGTTCGTGACCAGCACGGGTGAAAACTTTCGGCAGGCTCGAAAACTTTCAGGATGAGTCTCCTGCTCTGTCCGTCCGGCTCTGGTGCATCCGAGGTTAGTGAACGTATTTTTGATGAACTTTTATTGGACCTGCTTTTTAGTGAACCTGTCCCCCGCTAGCCATGCGCGGGTCGAGTTTTATTTCGCCGAAGGCCGTTTCGTAGCCGCTTACATTCTGCTGCAGCAGTCCGAGCAGGGCCTTGGCTTGTTGCGGACTCAGGTAGACGCCTTGAAAATTACGGACCTCGACTTGAGTTTCACTCTGCTGTTGAACGGTGCCAAAGACGAGGAAAAAGTCCCAGACATTGACTCGCATTTGCACGCTGTTGGCATAGGATTCCCGGTAATCGGGAGCATTGGTCAGCTTGACATTCGGTTGTGGCGGAACGCTCATAGTCAAGCAGTGTAATGACTTTGCGGCCCGAAAGGGAAGCCGCCTGGGTTGAAATCGGAAGCTGAGCCGGCTCTTTCCGCGAGCTCGGCAATTTTCGCATTTGGCCTGACAAATAATGTCATTGCCGCTGCTAGTTTCTGGCGAAGAAGCCTCTGGCTGAATGTCGCGAAAGGTCATGGCCATAAGCTACTTTGCTGAAATCAAAGGGGTTGTAGGATGTATTTACCAGCTTCATCTGGCGTTCAAAGTGCGGGAGTTGGTGGCGTTCCGAAATTAAAAATGCACGAGTCCTCTATGACCCATAAGCCTGAAGACGCGGCCATCGAAGAAGAAATTATTCTCCCGGAGAACCTGCTGCCTCTGGGCTCGATCCTCGGGGAAGGCATTACACCCCTGGATGTCAGCATGGTGCTGGCGAAAGTATTTCGGGTGCAGTATGCGGAAGTCGCGCTGCTGCGGCTGGATGGCGGGCTGCTGAAGTTCATTTTCCCGGAGCATCTGCGTACTACGGGTGCGATTCCGATTTCCAGCAAGGCAGTGGCGGCGCATACGGCTCTCAGCAAGAAAGCCGAAATCTTCAATAATTTCGCCCGTGTGAAACACGCCAGCATTTTTGAGACGATCAAGCCGGTAGGGGCCGAAACGGAAGAGTTGGCCGCTCCCGCTCCGATTCAAAAGCTGATGTCTGTCCCTATCCTCGATCAGAACACGACGGTGCTGGGCGTTCTGCAGATTTCGCGGAAGGGTCTGGATCCGAAGTTTACGCAGGACTTCAGCAGGGAAGATCTACACGATCTGGAACTTGCGGCTGGACTGCTGGCCGCCTCGCCTGTGATGCAATCCAACTAGGGCTACGGCGATCTGACAATGCTGGCGGGACGACGACGGCGCGCTCGCGTCCCGACTGTTCGGACCCACTAAAGGCACTGTCGAGATAGCGCTGAAGTTTCCTCGCAGGTGCGAAAAGTATAACGATTCCCCTGTTCTTCGGTAACTTTCTTTTGAAACTTATCCTGCTAACTTGAACTGAGACACGCGGCCGGGTGTCGAAATCAATTTTTGTGCGAGGGACGATGAGGCGATTCGCAACCGTTGTGGTTATTTCTGCGTTCATTTTGTTAGGAAACGCGGTGTCTGCTGTTGCTCAGGACGAACACCATGAACGAGAAGAGGTCCGCAAAGAAGATCGTCACGACGCCCATGAAGAGCGGCGTGCGGAAGAGCGGCACGTGGCTCATGAGGAGCACGTTGCTCATGAAGAGAGGCGCGTGGAGCTTCGGCGGATTTCAGATGAACATTTTCACGCGCACTTTGGTCGTGAACACTACTTTGCCGTTGGCCACGTGACTGTGGTGGCAGGGCATCCGCACTTCGCGTATGGCGGCTACAGGTTCGAAATCGGGCAGCCCTGGCCTGCTCGATGGGCCTACGCCGACCACTGCTATATCGATTTCGTCGACGGCCGGTATTTTCTGTTTAATGTGCGGCACCCGGGAGTGCGGGTTGCGGTAGCCGTGGTCCCTTGAAAAGAAGTTGATTCCGCATAAGAAGTGCCGTGGTCGGCGCTCGCCCTTCGCGAGCGAGAGCAACTGCGGCCACCCTAAGTGGCCCGCAGACGCGCCTTGCACCAGGGGTGCAATTCCTATTTCCATCCCACGAGACGACAAACAATGCCGCTCGGCACGCTCGAACAAGTACGAACGAGATAGTTCTTAGCGGGCGATCAAGGAAGTCCATGCGTCGTAGGCCAAGCCTATCAACGCAATGGAGATCAAGAAATATGGCCACATTGCGGCTATTTGCTTCATACTGAAAAGCTCCCGCTTGTCGAGTTGAGCAAAACGGAGGGCTCTCGGATCAATTAGGTCTCGGATTCGCCTCATGCTCTTTCCGCAGGAACCTGTTCGCCAGGCACTGATAATGCACGGCGCGTCCGCGTTCATCAATCGTGCACTCTTCTAAGTCGCATTTCTTAGCACAGATGGCGCAGCGGAACCTTCCCGTCAGCTGGGGAGAATTGTTTGTGCCAACCTCTTGTGGAGGCACGCAGTGGAAGCACACAGGAAGGCGCATCGTCGAACTCCGGCCATTGTAGAAAAAAGTGCAATTTCGATATTCCAGGTCTGATCCGCAAACCGGACAATGTTTCAGATCATGCGAACCAGTGCTAGAGTCAAGAAAAGAGACGATTGCTTGTGAAACCGATCTCCGCCGCTGAGGGCCTCGCCGGTTGTACCTGTCCGTACCCGCCTGCTCCAGCGTGACCTTAACGTAGCAATCCTGGTGGACGGCTTTGCCGTCGGTTTTAGAGGTCTCAACGGAGAGAGGCTTCCCGCAGATTCGGCAGAGCAAGGGTGATTTGAACTTTTGTGAGGGCTTCTGAGGCGGCAGATTCATCGCATTTCTTTGTTGGATCAGGAAAATATTATTCCGCTTCGGAGCTATCTGTCTGTCCGCTCTTGCACCGAAATAAGTGTGGTTCCGCACATATATTTCCCCCCCGCAGAAGGTGTAGAGTGAAGGTGTCTCTTCTAGCATCTTTCCGCCGTGCCCTTCGGGCGTCGGTTCCTTGCAAAAATCAGACAGCGTTTTCGCTGCGCAAGGAGCCGCTATGGCAAAGAACCGTGTTGTCTCCAACAAAGCAATTCTGCCCTCGTCAAGAATCGACGGCGATGGCAAAGAGATACAAAATCTCATTCTCTTGGCGCTCCCTCGGAAGGAATGCGCTCAAATTTTTTCTTCCTTGGAGTTGGTGCGCCTGAAACTTCATCAGGTGTTGCACGAGGCGGGAGAGATCATTAAGTCAGTTTATTTCCTGAACAACGGACTCGGCTCCGTGCTCACCGTTCAGCCGGATGGAAGGAGCGTGGAGGTGGGATTGATCGGTAAAGAGGGCTTTATCGGTACGCCCGTAGCCTTCGGCTTCAAAACCAGCCCTCTTCGAATCGTGGTTCAGGCGGACGCAACTGGGTACCGATTGGACGTACAAACTCTGCGGCAAATCTTGCCTGCGTGTCTGGGCTTGGAAAAACGTCTTCAACGGTATGCGATGGAACTAGCTATGCAATCGACGCAACTCGCCGCCTGCAACCGCCTGCACGATGTCGAAGAGAGATTGGCGAGATGGTTGCTGATGAGTCATGAACGGATTGGCGATGGAACGATGCCATTGACGCAAGAATTCTTGGGACAAATGCTCGGAACTCGCAGATCGAGTGTCAGCGTAGCCGCCAGCATCTTGCAAAAAGCGGGAATGATAACGTACACACGAGGAAACGTCACAATCGTGGACAAGCCTAAACTTGCGGAAGCGGCTTGCGACTGCTACCAAGTAATCCAAGACCAGAAAAGCAATTGGCAAGCCGAGACGCAGTGACCGGAAGGAAGGGCTAACTTCGTGTATGCCCCAAAGGATCGGCCACGGTGAATCGTCGTTAGCAGGCGATAGCGCGCAAAACCTGCAAGGGTCGATGAGTGTAATGATTCCATAACAATGTCGGCTCCCAGGCCCGAGTAGACTTTGGAGGCGCAAACCAACCAAAGGGCTCGGAGGAAAGGAGCCGAACATGCTGATTATAGGTTGTGACTATCATCCGGGCTTCCAG
>JBAWBG010000408.1:0-11666 GCA_049589695.1 Candidatus Sulfotelmatobacter sp.
ATGAGAGGAAACATGAATGCGGATCTGATAAGAAAATAATGAGTTACGATGATCGGGTCGTGCAATTGATACGAGGCCAATCCTTCGGGGGATACATCGCTCCGGCGTTTTCAAATGTTGATGCTGGAATGGCATGTGGGCTGCTTCAAAGGGGTTCCATTTCGATTCCTCAAAACGTTCTCCGTGCTCCCCATCGGTGCCGAGTCTGTCTTGAAAGGATTGTGCACGTGGATGACGTGATGTGTTTTGTAGTTGGCAAGGAAGCGGGAATTCGATACAGCGTGTGCGAGAGCCGAGGTTACTCCGTTTAAATGAGAGGCCTGAAAGACAAGCGAGTTCTCATCACCGGCGGTGCCAGCGGAATCGGCGCGGCCACGGCTGCGCGCTTTCTTGAAGAAGGATCACGCGTCTGCATCCTCGATCGCGATGGCAAAGCGTGTGCAGCCATTCGTCACCAACTCCCGGGGATCTCTGAGGCCATCATCGCCGACGTGACCGACTTGATGCAGGTAGAAGCCGCGCTGGCCGACGCAGTCCGCGTAATGGATGGAGTCGACGTGCTCATCAACAACGCCGGCATCAGCATCCGCCACAATTTTCTCGACATTACTCCCGAAGAATGGGACCGGGTGATCGCCGTGAATATCACGGGAGTGTTCTATGTAGGGCAAACCGCGGCGCGCTACATGGTCGAGAATTATACGGCCGAACGCGGTAGCGGAGTGATTCTGCAGACCGCATCCACCAACGGCATCATGGGCTATCCATATTATGCCGATTACAATGCCACCAAAGCCGCAGTGATCGAATTGACGCGCTCGATGGCGCTTGAACTCGCACCTAAAGTGCGCGTGTGTGCCGTTGCCCCTGGTTACGTGCTCACGCCCATGCAGCGCGCCGAATATTCCGACGCCATGCTCGATGAAGTGAACAAGAAAATTCCCCTCCGCCGCCACGCCAGGCCGGAGGAAATCGCCGGATTGTTCGCATACCTCGCATCCGATGATGCGGCTTACGCTACGGGCCACGTCTATACTTTGGACGGTGGAGAAACCGCGGGAGGATTAGCCAGCCGCTAGCTCGCCAATCTGGAGGCAAGCCGCGCTAGCCGCACGAGCCGGTAGAGAGGGAACAAAGGTTTGGGAAGGCGGATCGCTTCCCATTCGCCGGGGCCTGGAGTGAAGGTTAATCGCGCCAGGAAGCGCAGACGGTCTGTTCTGCGTTCGCGAAGACGCATCATGAGCCGAAAATACGATAACTTTTCTTCTTCGTATGTGACGCCCACGGCAACAGAGGCAGCGATTTGTTCGGCGAACATTTGCGCTGATTTATCTTCGCTCATCGCGATTTCCAGAATCGGTGGAATTGCAGCCCCGAGAAGGTGGTTGGCTAGCACAAGCGTTATGTGTAGGATTTGTTCGATGCCGAGCTTCCGTGCTTGCGACTGAATCCAGTCCCAATTCAGCTCCTCTCGCTTTAGGATCTGAGTAATATCACAGAGCCAGATCAGGCGTCCCCAAACATGCTTAGCGGCGTGTACGGAAAGGATCAGGAACAAATCTTCGTGCGACGGTGTTTTCATAACGCGACCAGCGATCGTTACATTCCTTGAGCGCTCAAACAATCCCTGCATGTCGAAATCGACTGCGTAGAAACGCGGCTGCAGCGCCCACTGCAATTCCAGCAGGTTCTTTCCCGCAGGACTGTCGAAGGTACACTCGTATCCCGAAGCAATGTAGTCCTGCTCGGCATCTGCTGGAATGAGTAAGCGTGGAGTGTACCCGAGATCTCGAACTGCTCTCTTGATCGGAAGCACGTCTTGCCTGCGAACGAATAAATCCATATCGCCCGATTGACGGAGAGCGATATCCCCGTAGTAAAGCTCCGACAACACGACGCCTTTATAAGGAGTGACCTCGATGCCGAGGTTACCCATGCAATCCAGAATTCGGATTAGTTCCCGAGCGAGAAAAAGAGACTTGTGAATGTTCAGCTCATAAGCTTGGCGCAGCGGTGCCAATATCTCGGACGGAACAAGATCAGTCAGCGACTCGAGGGCTTGATATAAGAGCGCGGTAACGCCATGCTGATCTGCGAGGCGAAAAAGAAGATCCCATCGGGCTGGCCTTTTTAAGAGAAGCCCAAGCTGGTTACCCGTTGAATTGGGAGAAACCGCTGCCAGCAAGACCTTCCATTCGGCGGCGGCGGGAGCAGTTGGCAGATTCACGGATATCGTTCGGTGCGGGCCAAACGATCTTAACAGGGCAAATATGACGGCTGCGACCTGGGCGATGCGCTGGTATCAAACCTCGCCCTTCTGCAGGTAGGTTACTTTCGTGACGAACATCTGCTCTTTCTTAGGAGATGGTGCAGCCTCGCTTCTGTCACACTAGTAAGTTGGTGGAATTGAAGATGGAAATACTGACACCGAAGACGGCACGCCGCAGCACACGAGTGCGCGTGCAGATCCCTTTGGTCGTCACCAGCATGGATCGAAGGCATTCGTTCTCCGCTCAGTGTGTGGCCCTGGTAGTAAGTCCGCAAGGTTGTGGCATTCGCGCCTCCCAGGCCTTGCCGCTCGAAACTCCGGTTCTACTGGGTGATCTGCCGGGTGGTGGAAGCGCTTCAGGCCGTGTGGCAAATTGTCTGCCGCTGGGCAACGATGGGAAATATTTTCTGATCGGAGTGTCGTTATACAACGAGGGAAATGTATGGGGGCTCGCCGATCCGCCAGAGGATTGGAACTCTGTTCCTAAATCAACTACATCCGCTAATGCGGAAGGCAAGGCGATAGCCAAGAGCAAAAATGTTTGGCCTTACAATGTGTTTTCCGGCCAGGGCGAGGCCCACCCCAGGAGAAAATAATGCGTCGTGAAATACTTTAGCGTTCTCTTCGACAATGGTCGTGTTCGGCTTCCCGTTCTTTCGTAACCTCCTGTGTTGACAGATGTAGTGCCATAATTCAGCCACGATGTCGCAAACTCCAGAATCCGCGGAACTCGAAATCTCTTCGGCGACCTCGCCGAGCCTTACCCCGCGCCCGTTTCGCGTTAAGCTGCGCGGATCGATATTGGCGTTGATCCGCTTGCCGAACCGTCGTGAGCTAAGAGGCAAGCTGCATCAGCTTTCTACGACGGGGGGACTCTTGAATGTCGAAAAGCCACTTGATGAAAAGCTGCAAGTTGAGTTGATCTTTCAACTGGGAGAGGCGACGATCCGGGAAAAAGCGGAAATGATGTTTCCCATGTGGGCTACGCAAGGATGGCTGCAGCCTTTCCGCTTCGTCGAAGTTCCTGAGGAGCGCAAGAAAATCCTCGATACGAATCTTCAACTGTTCGTTCAGCAAAGCCGGCAGTCAACATAAAGACCACATACCCTCCATAGCAAGGCAGTCATAAGGTAGAGGGCTCGTCGGGGTCGGTGCGCGGCTGCGTTTCACCCCTTGTCTATCACGTGAGCCAGACTCTAAAAGCAAAGCCTCACGGGATTGCGATCAGCAGACCGCCGCTCATTCCGAGCGATTGCTCATGCCCTGCCCCAAAGTTGTACTCATAGTCGGGTTCGAGGTACCAACCGAACCTGCGTTTTGCGGATGGCCAGAACATAAAATCCAGCACGGCTTCGCCACTGACGGAGTTCGTGGTCATGCTGTATTTTGTCGCATGAACCCACTCCGGCCCAATACCAGCCATGAACTCCGCTTTTTTCGAGAGGGTCCAAGGTTTCTTGAAAAGAAAGTCGATATTCCATTCTGTCGAGTGATGCCTGAAGAGCGGCGTGACTCCACCCTCAAGCTCCAGCCAATTCTCAATCGGTGTAACTTCAACTGCGACGGTTGGGCCGAAGCTCGATCCGCCATCTGTGATGCTCCAATCTGTTTCGCCGCCTAGCTCCACAATAGCAACGGGCTCCTTCTCGACCTCCTGTGCGAGGGTATTTCCTGCGCAGAGAAACATAGATGCTAGCAATATCGATTTCGCCGCGTTCACCGGGTGTCCATACGTGGCAGCGACCTGCGCCACGAGAGCTGCAGTATTTCTAACTGGCGTCGAATCCTTATAACGAGGGCAGCACGATTTTGGCCGTACCGCCCTCGGCTTGGGGGAGGGATCTTTTCTAGAAGTGAAACCCCAGTTGAGCCGTCAGCGCTCGCGGGGTGACATAATGCGTGCCGCTGAAGGTGGAAAGGAAGTTGTAAAGTGCATACTTGTTAGCGATATTGATTGCAGTCAGTGTGAGACTCCATTTGTAACGTTCGCCTTTGAATAGGTTGTCGTCACCGACGGCAACATCGAACAGGCTGCGATGCGCGATGCGCGGTGGATTATGGTCGTCATTTTCGGTCCCAGGTGGGGGCACCGATATCAGAGCCGACCCGAACTGGGAGGCAAGACATGTAAAGGGCAAAGGAACCGTTGGCGTTGCCCGCGCACCGTTGCAAGTGAAGCCGGCCTGGAACTCCTGATCGGCAGTCAAAGGTGTCCCAAAGGGATCCGTCATGTTGACGGCGGGCTGTCCGCCCAGCGTGGTTGATTGAGGACAGTCATTGGCGGGGCCTACCCCGTAGCACGGTGTCGCTCCAGCCACCAATCCGCTGTCAAACCGCCAATTGAAGCCAAGCCACGGGCCGCGCTTCCAGGGCTGGTATTGCAAGTGGGCTGTCTCGTTGAACTTTTCGTCGTGGTCGATGCGGAACGGCGTACTTCCACTGTTGAAGGCCACCGCCGGGACCGCACCCGCGCCGCCGATCTGCGGGGTGAAAAAACGCGCGGCAACACTGGAGAAAACCACCAGGGCACTGAAGCCATGGAAATCCGGTACGCTCACGCGGACAGCATAGCCGGGAATTTTCGAGTTGTGCCAGTCAATCGGGAATGTAATCGGGGTCGCTCCCAACACGCTGAAATCGTAGGCATTGTGCGTGTATTTCCAAATGTAATCCCCGCTGATGACCGCGTACTTTCCGAGCGCCTGCTGCAGGCCAGCATGGAAATCATTGCGGTAGCCGGGATTGAACGGAGTCGCGCCCGCTGACGCAGGCTGAGAACAGAGAAGGAGTGGATTCAAGACAGGATTGGCGCAGCCTGTACTCGAAAGCACCAGATTCTCATTGAAGGGACTCTCCAGCGTGCGCGCGTAGGAAACTCGGAGGATCGTGTTGGTCCGTTTGATATTGTAAGCAACACCGAGGCGCGGCTCGGCCTGACGAGCCACGACCAAGCCGTTGTAAAGATCGCCGCGGAGTCCCAGATTCAAGGACCAGTTCTTTATGGTGATCGAATCCTGAATATAGAGGGCGAGTTCTTTTATGTCGGTATGTCCGTGATATGCATACAAGCCGCTGGTCGAACTGGGACAGCCGTCAGCCGGCGATGGTGTCGATCGCGTTAAATCGTAGCAACCGAGCAACGAACTGAAGCCGGGATTTGCCACGAATGGGGTGGGGTAGAGAGCGGGGTTCGTCGAGATCGCTCCTGCGCAATTGCCGGGGTTATTCACCCCCGGGTTCCCAACGAAAACCGGTACACCATTGGCATCCAGGCACGGTGCGTTGAAATTTGGGTCGACGATTCCGAGGTTGTCGTTTTCGGTGAGGAAAGTCTGTTGATACGTAACTCCCGCCTTGATGTTGTTGATGCCCGCCACATGGGTGACAGTCGCGAGCAAACCGGTGTTCGCCAGTGTTCGGTATTGAGAGACAGTTTGCTGTTGCAAATTGGGTGGGCCGAGGTCCGCAAATGGGTTGTTGCTCGGATAGTAATTATAGGCATCCCGTCTGACGAAGCCGCCGAAGGTAAATACGGTGGTTGGATTGATCAGCCGCGTCCAGGTCGGAGCGATGTTAAAGGTGTCGATCTTCGATCGCTGGTCTGCAGGGCCGACTGGGATGCCATCCGGACCGAGCCCGTTATTGCTCACGCTAACTCCGTTCCACGGCGTCGCGTTCTGCGAGTCATACGAATTGGGCGTCTGGAACCAGGAGCGGCTAAATCCCAGGTTCAGGTGAATTGAGTCCTTGCTCGAGAACTGATAGTCGACCCGGTCGAAAATGTTTTCTTCGTTGCCTTTGTCGTGGAACACGACAAATTCCGGCGGGTCCAGGAATCTTCCCGTATCCAGCGCATTCGCCGAGATGAAATTCCCCCATTTATCACCGCCATAAGAAAGGTCAAAACCGATATTCGACGAGCCAAACGATCCGTAGGAAGCATTCACACTGCCATGAGGCGTTTTTGAGCCCAGGCCCGAGCGAGTGGTTGCCACGATCACCAAGCTTGTCTTGCCGCCGTATTCTGCGGGCGGAGCTCCCGGAATTACTTCCAGCGACTCAATCGAATCAAGAGGGACTTGGTTTGAAAAAACCTTGCTTTGCTGATCCGTAATCGGCTGGCCGTCTACCGAGAATGAGTTCGATGCGTGGTCGCCGAGGCCGTGAAACAGACCATTCGAATCTGCCGACACGCCAGGCGAGGCCAACGTGACCAGCGAACTTAACGAGGAGGACTGGCTTTCGAGTGGCACCTTGTTGAACAAATCGCGATCCACGTCAGTGTGCCCGGTTGGATCGTTCTCCACCAAATCGGCGCCAGCTTCGACCGTGACCGAAGTGGACGCGCCCGTCACTTTAAGACTGATCTTGACACTGGCCGGGACTGCCGACCGAACCTCGACATCTTGGGCGGTCGGGGCGAACCCTGTAGCCGTCACCGTCATGTGATATGGATTCAGCGGAACGTTCGAGAAATTGAAATTCCCCTTACTGTCCGTAGTGGTCGACCGATCAAATTGACTCACGGGGTTGTGAATTTCCACTGTTGCATTGGAAACGACGGCGCCAGTGGGGTCAAGCACAGTACCGTTGATGGAACCGGAGTTGCCGCCCGACTGCGCGTAAATGTGAAGCGTGAGGGCAAGAAAAAGAACTGCCACAAAAGCCGCAGAAAGCGACCTCTTGCAAGAAGCCAACATGATTCCTCCAGAGAAATTGTCGAAAAAATCGTCAATATAGAGATCGGGAGAGCGGTTCGAGAGAACGAACCAGGCCCGTATGCAGAACCTTCGTATCCAGAACGAAGAGACGATTTCTTAGACGACCGGAGGTGGTCGGATATATAAAGCAAAAGCGATTAGCTGTTGTTTGGCGACTGTAGGCTGTGGGCGGAAGGCCGGGATGCAAAAGAACATCGGCTTGGGTGCGGGGGAAGCCGAGGTTGGCGATGCGGAGTGCGCCGCAACGCACACCTGACAACTTGCTGACTCATCCTGACTCGAATGGTGATGCACGGCAAAGGCCAGCGCCGACCACAAGGTCAGGAGCAGCGAAAGCCATGCGATGCGCTTCGAGATCGACTGCATAGTGCCCAAAATCCTTCAGTCGAATGTATAACGAATGTCAGGAAGGTGCAATGACTGCAAGGGAACTAGATGCCGCACGCGGAAGAAAGGAAGCACTATTTCTTCAGACTGTTCCCATGAGCCCGCTTCGGGAACTTTCGCCTCAAGCAAAGGCGCTGGCGAATTAGTGAAGAATTTCGCGTGGCACGTATCAGGCGATCTCGACCCCAGTTCCATTATGTTAGTTTAAGAGTGCAGTGGGCCCGTAGCTCAGCGGTTAGAGCAGTGGACTCATAATCCATTGGTCCAAGGTTCAAATCCTTGCGGGCCCACCAAGCGCGACAGCCTGTGGCGTCGTGGGTTAAGTATCTCAGCCACCGACACCTCGTTCCTGTTCCGATTGGGCCTCCAAGTCTGAAGCGCCGGGCGGTAGTGCGACGGCGCAACCGTCCCCCAAGTTGCCGACACTCCCAAGCGGGCCTGCACTTCCGAAAGCACCGCAGTCGACGGTCACGGAGGTTTGGATGAGCACCTCGCTGAAAGAGCCTGTCCTCGCTAAAATTACCAGCTCATTAGGATCGCAGACTACTTGCTGCAAGCCGAGCTCGACGCAGGAACCTCATCCTTCGATGTTCGAGACTCCGCCCGGATATAAGTTGAAGAGTTCCTGAAAATTGCGATTGTTAATTCGGCAAAATACCCGTTGTGAGTACTTTCTGCTGAGCCGTGGTTTGCCGAGACGTTCCTCGCGATGTGACAATGTCTACATGCAAAAATTCACAACCGCAGTAAACATACTGGCGGCTAGTACGTTGCTGCTCGGGAACGCCCTTGCCCAGCAGACCCCGGCCGCCACTACTCAACCAAGCACTACAACCAAGACGCAGACTTCCCCGAAGCGCCCAACCACCCCAGCCAGGCCCGCGACCGGTCTGACGCTAAAGACACAAAAAGAAAAGTTCAGCTACGCAGTCGGGATGAGGACCGGACAAAGGATGGCGGAAAGTTTCAAAAAGCAATCGGTTCCATACGATTCGGCCGTTCTGGCGCGCGGACTGAAAGACGGCTTGGCGGGCGGAAAGACGTTGCTCACCGACGAAGAAGCTCAAGCGGCAATCAAAGTGATGCAAGACGAAGTCGGCAAGCGGCAGATGGAAAAGATGCAGGTGGAGGGTGCAGCCAACAAGAAAGAAGGGGATGCTTTCCTGGCGGCGAACAAAGGAAAAGAAGGCGTGATTGCGCTGCCCAGCGGTCTGCAATACAAGATTCTGAAAGAAGGAACAGGACCGAAGCCGAAGGCGAGCGACACGGTTGTGTGCAACTACCGCGGCACGCTCATTAACGGGACTGAATTTGATAGCTCCTACAAGCGTGGCCAGCCGGTTACGTTTCCTGTGAGTGGAGTCATCAAGGGCTGGACCGAGGCACTTCAACTGATGCCAGTTGGTTCAAAATGGCAGCTGTTCATTCCGTCGGACCTTGCCTATGGAGAACGCGGCGCGGGTGCCGATATCGGGCCTGACAGCACACTCATCTTCGAAGTCGAACTGGTTTCCATTCAGGACAAGAGCAAAGAGACAGCTCCGGAGTCAGGCAAGAATCCCGGCCAAAAATAGATTGTGTCAGGTTTGGCACGTCGAAATGCAAGTTCTGAGGGCGGACCCGTTGGATCGGGTCTGCTTTTCTTTGACCCTCCACAACGATTAACCACTTTGGAAGGGAACCCCCGTGAAACGTTGACAGGGTGTTGGTGCGGGAGTAGCGTGACCTCAGTTCGAACAGTTTGATTTCCATCCCAGGAGGCCGTCAAATGTTGTGCAGATATCTCTGCGCAGCGGGGATTGTGTGTCTGGCAATAAGTTCAGCGTCGGCACAGGACCCCACCAAGGTGGAACCGAAGCACTACCGGCTGATGTTCGAAAATGAGCGAGTGCAAGTCGTCAGCGTACATTATGGACCGCACGAGAAGTCGGAGATGCACGATCATCCCGGTGGCGTGGTGGTGATTGTGACCGGAGGGCACCTGCGGTTCACGGATCAAAGCGGCAAGGTAACAGAAGTTTATTCCAAGTCGGGCGAGGCCCGCTGGTTTCCGCCCTTCAAACACAAAGTCGAAAACGTCGGCGATGAACCTTACAACGCCGTCTATGTTGGGCTCAAGGGTAAAGGGATGGAAATGGGCGCCAATTCAAAACCAGGCTCTCTTGTCAGCCAGGAAGAGCTTGCAAGAATTATGATGGAAAATGGCATGGCGAAACCCTGAGGCTCGAGTGCGTGTTCATCACGGCAGCTGTGTAATGATTCCTTGATTCTCTTCATTCGCTCTCCAGTTCCGCTTCCGTGTAATAATCTTTAAAGCGAAGAATCCAGACCGAAGGATGCGTATGGCGCATAACGTTCACTGCGTGAAGCTGAAAAGGGAACTGCCAGGATTGGACGAACCTCCGTTCGACAATGATTTGGGCCGCAAGGTTTACGACAACGTCTCGCAGGAAGCCTGGAGAATGTGGACGGAGCACTGCAAGATGCTGCTCAATGAATATCGTTTGAATCCCGCGCGCCGCGAGGATCAAGAAGTGATCGTTAAGCAGATGGAGCAATTCTTTTTCGGCGAAGGTTCGGCATTGCCTAAGGAATATGTCCCGCCAACTCAAAAATAGCGTTCGTTACAGGGACGCTGCTTGCGCGCATTCATATTGCTGAAATATTTCGCAGCAGACCGAAGCTGAAAGCCGCGATCCTGGAAGGTTACTCCGCCAGTTACCTCTGCACTGATTTTGATGCACTATTCATCAACCCTTAACATTCCTGGGCTAGAACGGAGGTATGGATCTGTCCGTGTACAACACGCTGATCCTTTCCGATCTGCACCTCGGTGCGGAGACGAGCCATGCGCGGGAAGCCACACGCGTGCTAAAGGAAAATCGCTTTCAGCGGTTGATCCTGCTCGGCGATATTTTCGCTGATCTCAATTTCGCTCGCCTCACGAAAGACCACTGGAAGTTTCTCGGCTATATCCGCAAGCTCTCGAATCCCAAACGAAATGTTGAAGTGGTGTGGGTGGAAGGCAATCACGACCACGGCCTCACCAACATTATGTCGCACCTGGTTGGCGTGCGGGTTTACCAGCGCTACTGCTGGCAATATGCGGGAATGCGCCACATTGCGATTCACGGCCACCAGTTTGATGGTTTTCAGGTGAACAACCTGCGGCTCAGCCGGCTGGGAACTTCACTCTATCTGAAGTTGCAAAAGTTGGACTTCAAGAGCAAGCCCATCGTGCGGCTGATCGACCGGCTGAACACACGGTGGTTGCGCATGTCGCCAAAAGTCTCGACAGGCGCTTTGCAGCATGCGCGGCAACACGATGCCCAGCGGATTTTCTGCGGACACACGCATCAGGCCATCCACGTCGAAGCGGATGGAATTCATTACTACAACTCGGGCGGCTGGGTCGATTCCCGGCTGACGTATCTAACCGTCGATGAAGAAGGAGTGCGCATCCATGAATTTAATGAGCGTGAATACAACAACCATGAATACACCGAGCGTGAGCCCCTTGAGCGAGCTGACGATCGTGATTCCCGCCAAGAACGAGGCGAAACTGATCCCACGTTTGCTGACCTCGCTGATGAATCAGGACTACTCGAAGATGTCGAGTACGAGAGTGTTGGTGGCTGATGCCAACTCGACGGACGGAACGCGCGAGGTTGTGCTTAGCTTTCGCGATCGCCTGAATGTAAGCGTAATCCGCGGCGGAATGCCATCGGTTGGGCGGAACATGGGAGCTGCCCACGCAGAGAGTACTTACGTTCTGTTCCTCGACGCGGATATTGAACTGGCGCACCCTTCGGTGGTTCGCCGCGCTGTGGAACTGGCGCAGCGGAAACACCTGCACTGCGTCACTACCAACATCCTGTGCCGTGATGGCAGCTGGATCGACAAATTATTTTATGTGGGTAACGACTTCTTTCAGTATTTGTCGCGTCTGCACCATCCGTTTGCGACGGGAATGTTTATGCTGTTTGATTTAAAACAATTCCGAAAACTTCGCGGATTTCACGAGCAAGTCGCATTCGCCGAAGATTATCTGCTCACGCAGCAGGTGGAGCGAGAGCGGTTTGGAATTGTCCGTGGTGGTGTTTACACTACCAACCGCCGCTTCAAAAAAATGGGGCATATGCGTGTGGGTTGGTTATTCCTGAAGACTGCAATGAACTACTGGAACCAGAACTACTTTTTGCGCGACCATAAATATTGGCAGGCGTAAGTCGCGGATTCAACCTGTTTAATCTTGGAATCGATTTTCTTGGGCAGCCACTGCAAGATAG
>JBAWBG010000409.1:0-5456 GCA_049589695.1 Candidatus Sulfotelmatobacter sp.
ATAGATTTGCGGCAGTTGCCAGTTGTAGCCAAACGAATCCGGATTCCAGCCGATCTTTACATCCACACCGAACCGGCTCTGGAAATAACGTTTGCCGACCAGGATTTGCCGCGTAAGCGATTCTCCGTCGGGCATATTCAAATCCGGTTCGACCCACATCCCGCCGATTACTTCCCATCGCCCTTCGCGAACGCGTTGCTGAATTTCTTTGAACATCGCGGGATATTTTTCTTCGATCCATTCATAAGTCCGCGCTGACGACATCGTGAACTTGAAATCCGGATACTCACGCATCAGATCGAGCACGCTTTGAAAAGTGTTGCGGACCACCTCAACTGTTTCCGTCCAAGGCCAGAGCCAGGCCATGTCAATGTGCGAGTTGCCGACGGCGTGAATCGTGAACTGTTGGAGCCAGGGCTTAAGTGCGGTGAGTTTCGTCTGTGCGGTAGTGAGAGACTGATCGAAGCCCGCCTGGTCTCCGCGATCGAGCGCGGAAAAATCGATCGCCTTAACTGCCGCGTCGAGCTCGCTTTCGCGTTCAGCTTTTCCGTCTTCATAGGCCGCGATCATCGGTTGCGCCGACAGCATTTCCACGCGGATGAAAGATGGATCGGGCCGGCTTGCCGGAGGGTGAATCGTAAGTTCGCTTTCAAAGATCCCAGTCTTCGCGGTGGAACAATTAATGCGAACCGCGACCAGAAATGTTTGCCCCGCTTGAGCATTTTCAGACAGCAAGATCGGTTGCTGCATGTCCTCGTCGCCTCGGTAAGCAATTCCTCCGTTCGAAAACACCGTGAGAATTTCTGAGTCATCGCTGCGTATCGTGAGGTGCAAGTTAACGCGCGCGCCCGCTGTCGCATAGCCGTTGATCTTTTCGGGGATTTCGATCCAACGGCGCAGTACACGCGGACCCGTCTCCCATTCTTCACGTGTCTTTACGGTCTGCCAGTCGGCATCGTTCAAGGCTGCGTCCTCGGGATGCGGCAGATCGGCATGGAATCTCCACTCCGGAAGCGCGACGGTGACGAGAGATTGAAGGCGGTCCAGCGAAGGCTTATAGGGATCAGCAGGCGCGTTCGATTGCGTAGTTTGCGCAAGCAGCGGGAGTACAAAACAACAACACAAGAGCGCAAAGGCGGAGAGTCTTTTCATAACGAAACATAATACTTCGCGGTGGCGGCACCGCACACTACGGCAACCTCGCAAGCGCAGCCATGGCGGCGTGATAGCCGCACATACCATGCACCCCGCCTCCCGGCGGCGTGGAGGCTGAACAGATATATACATCTCGCGCCGAGGTCCCATAGTGGCGCCATGTTGGCCGAAAAAGAAATTGGCGAATGTCAGTGACACCGCCCTCGATGCTGCCGCCGACAAGGTTCGCGTCCATCGCTTCGAGTTGCGCAGGGAAAAAAGTTCGCCGGGCCAAGACAACTTCGCGGAAGCCGGGCGCAAAGCGTTCAATCTGATCCTCGATCCTCGGCAGCATGTCGGCTTTCGATCCATTTGGAACATGGCAGTAGGCCCACGCAGTGTGTTTGCCGGCTGGAGCGCGTGTCGCATCAAACAGAGTCGGTTGAACGAGGAGAACAAACGGTCGCTCTGCCAATTGCCCGCTGCGCGTGGCCTTTTCGCTCGCAGCACACTCTTCGAACGTGCCAGCCAGGTGCACGGTCGCGGCACGCAAACACTCTGACGCTTTCCACGGAATGGGCCCGCTCAGCGCGTAATCGACTTTGAACACGCCCGGTCCATAGCGGAAACCATCCAATTGCCGCCTGTAATTCTGCGACAAACGGTCCCCGGCGATGCGGAGAAGTTGCCGTGGGGTGACATCGCAGAGAATCAATTGGCAGTCCGACAACGTGGCAAGAGATTCGACTCTGGACGACGCGCGAACGTTGCCGCCCAACGTCGATAAGTATTCGCACAACGCGTTGGTCAGTGATTGAGCTCCGCTGCGCGGAATCGGCCAGCCGACGGCATGGGCGCTTACGGCCATCAACATTCCAAATGCTCCGCTCAGAGGCTCATCGAGCCCGAGAAACGAATGCGCAGCTAACCCTGCGAAGAGCGCACGAGTGCGTTCGCTTTGAAACCGTGCAGCAATCGACTTCGCGGAGATGAACGCGCTCAACGCGAATCGTGCCATCAGAAACGGGTGCTTAGGAAACAATCGAACGGGCCGAAGCACCTCCGAAGCGAATTCCGGCCAACGATCCACAAAAGGCTGCACGAGTCCGACCCACGTACTGCCGTCTGCGCCAAGCGAACTCTTCGCCGCGTGAAGATCACGCTCCAAAACAACAGCGGTGCCGTCGTCGAGCGGATGCGCAACCGGCGCGGGCGAATGAATCCACTCGAGCCCGTGATCCCGTAGGGGCAGAGAAGAGAAGAAAGGCGATCCCGCAGCCAAGGGATGGACCGCCGATCCGAAGTCGTGCAAAAATCCGGGCAACGTCAATTCCATTGTGCGGACCGCGCCGCCCGCTGTCGGCTCGGCCTCAAATACCTCGACCTCCATGCCCGCCTGCGCCAACACGATTGCCGCCGCCAGTCCATTCGGACCAGCGCCTACGACGCATGCCTTGTTTTTCGCGGACATATTTGAACTTGCAAAATTACCTAATTACAAAATTACTCAATTTTCCGATCATCCGATCGGTCTTAGTCCCTCGACTCGCCCTCCCTCGGTCCAACAGTAGGCCACTCGACAACCTTGATCTTGCCGTCTGGCGCCTGTTCGATTGTAGGCGCGTACAAGCCAAGCAGTTGCCTGCGCCACCACACGCCGGTTTCGCGCTTTTCGTTCATCGTGGTGAACCAATATTGCCATAGTAAAACGCGAATCTGACGCGGTGGCTTGGGAGTGAAAGGGTTGCTCGCAAAAAGCGCGAGGACATCCTTCTCGTTCGCGAGCAGCCGTACCTCAGTGTTGGGAACGATAGAAAATTCCTGCCACGATCCAAGTGAAGCGAACCACAGGTTCCAATCAAATCGCGGCTGGTAAGGCGCATAAATGCGCGGCGGCTCATTCAATGCCTGCGGCTTGTTGCGAAACGGATACGCGACCCAGTTTTGTCCATCCGATGAGCCCTGAAATTCAATCTCATATCGTCCGCGCGTCATCACCGCGAACAGGCCGTATCGATTGGCGATTCGGAATGGCTCCAGCACACTCACGGGAACACTACGAAGCGGCGCCTTAGTAAACATCCAGATCAGTTCGGCCGTGGTTGCGTAGAAAATCCACGTCAGCATGACCGCGCTGGTGGAGAGTTTTAAGATGCTCCATGCTTCGAAAAGCGGATTGCGCTGTTCCTTCGCATCGGTGGACGATTCATTTGCCGCGGGCGGAGCCGTGATTCGCTCCCTCCACTTTGCCAACAACCCATTCGCCGGCAAGACGCCCAGCACAAAGCGATCATCCAGCAAAAGCACGCCCAGTACTAGAACCAGATAGTTCAGAAACGTATAGTTCGCGCTCAGGATTACGCCGATCTGCCACGGCGTCACGATAAAAAAACAAACGATGCGCCATCGACGTGGAAGAAAAAGCATCCACACGAGTACTAATTCCAATGCCAGTGTGGCGCCCACGGTGGCGGCGTGAAACCAGTGCGGCAAGTGCTGCAGATACCAGCCGATCCACGTCGGCAGAGGACCATTCTGGTAGTACTCGTCCATGGCGGTGAAGTGGCGCCATTCGATATCGCCACTCAGAAGCTTGACCGCGCCGGATTCGAAGTAGATGCGGAACCACTCCCACAACAGCAAAAACAGGCTCGCGCGCGATGCCGGATGCGCCCGACCCAACCCCGGACGCAGCCCCGGCGGTGCAAAAAACAGCGCGATGAATCCAGCTTCCAGCAACATGCCATCGGACTGGTAGCCGGAGAAATCCTGCGCTGCGCTGACGAACGAGAGGAAACAGACAAAACAAATCAGCAGCATCCCACGTGGCCACAAGTTGAAAACCAGAAGCAGTGAAGCTGCCATACCCACCCAGCACAATGCGTTCAACATCCCGGTGCCGCTCGACCACCAGAGAATGGTTGGCGCGTACCAAATGCGTTCCAAACTTCCAAGCGATTGCGCGACCGCCTGAAGATAAGCGCCTGCGGGAAGAATCCCGTGTGGTCCGATGAGCCCGCGGATCTGAAAAACGAGCGAGAAAAATGCGGAGAAGTAAATGCCGCCTAGCGCCCGGAGAAAAAGCCAGCGCGGGATCAGCCGATCCGGTCCACTGCGCTGCCCGCGAAAGACCCAACGAAACGAGGCGCGAATGAGCCAACCAATCGAGGAGGGAGAAGGCCAGCCCATGCGCCGAGATTATAGGAGAAATGAAGATTGTGGGAGCAAAACCGAGTCATTCAAATCTGAAGGAGGGGATCGGAAAACCAGAACCTGACGGCCAAAGCAGCGCCGAATGTCGCATATCGGTTTATCTGATGATCTATTTAATCGTTGATATCTGATCGCTGAGTTCAGACAATTCGCGCAGTCGTCCTGCAAATACAGACGAGTCACATGCACAAAGATTGTGTTCGGCTTCCATGTGCTGACGCGCTAACCCAAGCTGCTCCTGGGCAGCGTCCAGATAGACACGGGTTTGTGATTGATCCAGATAGATCTTCGACACCGCGAACACCATACGATACAAATGTTCCATCGTTTTGATGCGTTCGGTGATAACCGGACCCGAGTTGTCCGAATCATAGGCCGCAGACGGAGATCGAGTCAGGTTCTCCAGTCGATGTGCCGAATGGGAAAGCATCGCCGCCCAATCGCCCAGTGCCAGCGAAGGGTCGGCCAGCGCGCATGCGTTGGCCCCAGTCCCTTGTTCACTCGATCGTTCACTCGAGCCGCAGGAGCCTCCCTTTATTTCGGCGAGCGCGCGGGACGAGAACTCGATCGAAGCAGTCTCAAGGAGAGCATCCTGCGCTTCGAGGCCTGCTTTCGAACTGGCGTGCATCAAGGAATTTTCATACGCGCCGCTGAGAATCTGTACCAGTTTATGGATTTGATCGTGATCGCTCACCAGGGAATCGTCGATAGAGGAGCCGTAGCCCATTGAAAGAGGAAGCGCTGCGGTGGGAGCACAAACCGCCAGAGCAAGCGGCAACGCGACTTTGCGCCAATCTGCGGGCAACGTTCTCATCCTCTTAATTTCTATTCTTTAGCACCGACGCTGGAATAGCCACAACACACTATCTTCCAGTCAAATTCTGGGATTCGGATAATCAGAGGTACATCGAGTGTAAGCCTTATATTCCTGAGTTTGGAACCCGATGCAAACAGAGCTGCGTTCGCCATCCTACGAAGGTGGCGACCCGGTTATTGAAACCTGTACCCGGCCTTGGGTGTGCAGCGATAGACCCGTCCTTTGTCGGGATTGACGATCTCATCACAGGAGGCCCAACTCAAGAAGAGTGCCGGTCCCATGGGGAAGATAA
>JBAWBG010000410.1:0-8718 GCA_049589695.1 Candidatus Sulfotelmatobacter sp.
CTGGAGCCGAGATGAGCAAGAAGAAAACCGATCTGCAGTCGGCGACCTTCGCCACAAACTCTGGCCGCCGCCTGCTCAATGCCGGCGACCTCGACGGAGCCGTCTCTCAGTTTCGCGCCGCAATTCGTGCCGTGCCTTCTTACGCTTTGGCGCACTACGAACTCGCTTTGGCACTCAGCCAGAAAGGATTAAGAGACGAGGCTAGCGGAGAGTATCGCAAGGCAGCCGAGCTTGATCCTCAACTTGCTCCACCCGCAAGTCCTGGTCACTAGACCAACCGCAGGAGGGCAAGGCCCTAGCTGCGCTTACGGACCGACACCAGGTCGGTAATCACCGGCACCCCATGCACCACTTTCACGTGCAGGAGCGCTTCAAAGGGCTTCAGATCAGCCGCAGTGGAGACTCCCAAGCGGCGCAACAGTACTGCCAGAGAATCTTGCCGGCAAACATATTCCGCCGCCGCTTGGGTACCGAAAGTGGTAGTTCCAGCGAGGATGAGAACTGATCGCGCGGGATCGATGCCCGGCACCAGCGCAACTACCGCGTAATCCTCCGTGGTCGGCAAACTCGGAGTGCTTCCCAGAAAGAGGCGAGGTTCGCCAGATTGCGGATGGACATTCATGACCGCCAAATCTCCCTTGCGAGGTCCCGAGGGGACTCTCTGAAAAACAAACTCCTGGGTTGAGGGAATATCCAGGAGCGTAAGATTTTCGGCCGGAGACCCCACGAAGATAAGGTCGTTGTTCTTGGCGTCGTCCAGAGAGAACAAACTGCCGCGTTTCACGCGAAGCGGCTGGTTGAGTAATACGAAAACGTGATCGAGTTGATGGACCGCCAGCACTTCTCCCACGCCAGTGTAATGATCCAAGATAAGCGCACCGGAATCGCCTGTCGGGTTGAAGTACCGCATCCCCGTTTCAGGACGACCTACAAAGCTTCCGTTGCTGAAAATGACCCATGGCTGTTGTGGACCACCTACGAACCGCTGCCAAAAAACCTGGTAGACGGCGGGAACGGGTGGTTTCGTGGCGGTTCTAGATCGACTGCGAAAAGCGAAAATTAGAGCAGCCACAAGCAAAACAGCGAGCAGCAGAACAGCGATCGCCCAGTCCCGGTTAGAGGATGGTCGTACAGGCGTGCGATCCGCTTCGGTGCGCATCCGCGGGGCTGCTACCAGGTTGGCAGGAGAAGCGTCGGCAGCGCGCACGTGAAAGGTGAGCGCATAGGACTTCCTCGGCAACTCGACGACAATCTCGTCGGCGGCGCCCTCGTGCGCGTAATACTCCTCCAGCTTTACACGCAGACGCCCTGCCTGTACTCGTACCGTCGAATCGCTCTGGGGATCAAATCCGTGAGACCGCCCCAGAACCTCGGTAGCGATCTGATATTCCTTCACGGCTGCGCCGTGATGGTCAAGCGAAGTTTCCGCCAGATAGCGGAGCAGTTTGCACAAGGACTCGGAGCCGCGCAGGCTATGACTATTAATAAGCTTATCTATTTGTTGGAAGCAACGCTGCCGTCCTGCGTTGAAACTGTGTGTCAAGGCCATGTGACAGCGGAGTAACCGACTCCTGTATCTTGCTGCATCTCCAACATCTTATACGCCTGTAACTACATGAAACCTAGTTTAACTTAAGTGAATAGTGTTTTTGTACTAGGACTTGCACGCTTGGTATTTAGCATTTCCCTGTGTTCTGTGGGATGGCGTGATTCCCCAGGAGGAAGTTCATGAAGAGGTCAGTTCTGGCAGCTGTGGTAGCCCTGTTGCTCCTTAGCGGTCTGTGGACCCTCAAAGCGTCCGGCCAAGCGGTTTTCGGCAGCATCGCAGGAACGGTGACTGACCCTTCAGGTGCTGCTGTTCCCAACGCCAAAGTTACGGTTATCGACCAAGCTAAAGGCACCACCGACCAAGCTACCACGAACGATAGCGGGAATTACAACGTAACCCACCTTATCCCTGATCCCTACACGGTACGTATTGAGGCGCCAGGTTTCAAGGTGATTGAGTTCAAGGATATTCCGGTTTCCGCCGACGCGGCCGCTCGCATAGACGGTCAATTTGCGGTTGGGTCGGCCAGCGAGCAGGTTGAGGTCACCGCCGAAGCGGAACAACTTAAGACTGACCGCGCTGACGTCTCAATTGAGTTCAATCAGAAATACGTCGAAGACCTGCCGATCATGAATCGCAACTTCACGTCGTTCGAGCTCCTGTCCCCGGGCACGCAGAAGATGGTGGGCTGGAGCCACGCCGCCACGGAGAATCCCCAGGGCAGCCAGCAGATCTTCGTGAATGGCCAACATTTCAGTGGTACTGCATTTGAGCTTGATGGCACGGACAATCAGGACCCAATTCTGGGGATTATCGTAGTCAATCCGAATCTGGATGCAATTCAGGAAACCAAGATCGATTTACAGAATTACGATGCAGAGTTCGGCAAGGCGCTCGGCGGCGTGGTCACCGTTCAGACCAAGTCTGGCAGCAATGACTTCCACGGTGAGGGTTTCTGGTTTCGCAGAACGGATGCGACTGCGGCGCGCGATCCTTTCACGCAGTACGCGCCTAATCCCATTACGGGTAAATTCATACCGCACGATAAATGGCAGCAGGCTGGCGGCACAATTGGCGGTCCCATCATCAAGAACAAGCTGTTCTTCTTCGGCGACTATCAGGCCACGCGAGAATCGAATGGAACCACCAACGTTCTCACCGTTCCAACGGCGATAATGGCGCAGTCTTGCAATCCTGCGACGAACGCAGCCAGCGCTACCCCAGGATTTTGCGACTTGCACGAGTACTTGGGAGTGGAGCAAGGGGGGAGCGGAACCGGCACTACTCCTGTGATACAGGGCGGTCAGGTCTATCAACCGGTTCCCGGTGATGCTGGGGTAGGTCGCACCGCGTACGCCAACAATCAGATTCCTATCGCGCGGATTTCGCCCCAGGCGGCCGCCATCCTTGCGCTTTTCCCCGCCCCCTCCAACTCTCAACCATTCAACAATTTCATAGCCTCGGGATCAGGCTCTTACACACAGAACAGTTTTGACACGCGCATCGATTTCGCGGCTGCTCCGACGGTGCAGATTTTCGGCCGCTTCAGCCTGGATTACTTCAACGTTGCCGGTGCTGGGTCGTACGGGGCACTTGAGGGAGTTGGGTTTGGACCGGGCGGTCTAGCCGGGAGTTCCATCACGCATAATTACAGCTTATCCACAGGTGTAACGAAGACATTGAGTTCTTCGCTACTGGCGGATTTCCGGTTTGGCTATTTCAAATACAACCCCATCGCTTCAAAACCCGATGTTGGCGCCACTCCGATGACCTCGGCCGGGATTCCCAACGCAAACTTAACTGGGAGTCAGGCACTAGAAACCTCTGGTTGGGGTGGATTTCTGTTGAATCAAACCCCGTCGACCTCCTCAGCAAATGGCGGATTCTTTTCTGGCGCTCCGACCGTGAGTTGGGGCGATGGATTGGGCGTCGGGCGCTGCAATTGTCCGCTGACGGAAAGCGAGCAACAATTCCAGTGGGTCACGAACTGGACCAAGATTCACGGCAACCACCAGTTCAAGTTCGGGGCTGATTTCCGCTACGCGATGAATCTTCGCGTGCCCAGCGATGCCGGCCGAACCGGCGACTACACATTCGACTACCGCACGACCTCCGACGCCGGAGTTGGGGGCTTGGACTGGGGCACTTTCCTCCTCGGCGACGTTACCCAAGTCAGCCGCTATGTCAGCACCAGCCTGGATGCGGCTGAACGCCAGCACAGAATGTTCTACTACGGCCAGGATACGTTCCGCGTGACTCCCAAACTTACCGTCAACTACGGGTTGCGCTGGGAGGTCTACTTTCCCGAATATGTGAACGGAAAGGATAAAGGTGGGTTCGCAAATCTTGTTCAAGGTCTGGATCGTGTGGCAGGTGAAGGCAACATTGGACTGAACGGAAATATCAACAATACCTGGCACGCTTTCGCCCCGCGTTTGGGAGTTGCTTATCAGTTTACGCCGAAGACGGTCGTTCGATTGGGTTACGGACGAAGCTTCGACATGGGAGTTTTCGGTTCGAACTTCGGGCACACTGTCACCCAAACTTTACCCGTTCTTGCCGCCCAGTTGGCCCAGGGAGCGAGTCAGGAAGTCCCCGCTTTTACATTGGCCCAGGGACCGCCAATTTTTAATTTCCCAGCAATTCCTGCAAATGGACTGCTCCCAGTCTCCGGTCCAAACTGCTATCAGAATGCGGTTTTCGATCCTGTCAGCGGACAAAACACGCAGCTTTGCGTGCAGCCGCATATCCGCCCAACCACCCAGCGGTTGCCAACCCTCGATGCCTGGAACGCGACTGTTCAACGTCAGGTTACCAGCACGACCACGATCGAGGTGGCCTACATCGGGAACAAAGGAACCCATGTGTTCGCTGGAGACGGGCCTACCTACAACGTAAACAATCCCTCCATGGTGAACTACTGCGGTGACCCGACATGTTCGTCTGCGCTTAAGACACCTCAGGTATACCGCCGCCCCTACTACAACAACTTTACTTATCCCGGTTACCCGGACCCCACGAATACGCCTGCAAATTTCCCAGGAGCGCCCCGACTCGTGCCTGGCGTTTTGCAATGCTGCTCGACCGACCAGAATAATTACTTAGGCAATGACGCAAGCAGCACATATGATGCGTTCCAGGTGAAAGTCGAAAAGCGCTTCTCACGTGGCTTGCAGGTGCTTTCGCATTACACCTACGCGCACGCATACAAGTATGACAGCACTTATTATGCGGACGATCCAGCCGTCGCCTACGGACCGGATGACCAAGTTCGAAACAGTGTCTGGGTAAATAACGTGGTTTATGAATTCCCATTCGGCAGAGGCAAGATGTTTGCCGGAAATTCTGGTCGCGCAGAGGACTTAGTGATTGGAGGCTGGCAGATCAGCGGCACCACCACATGGGGTAGCGGCCTTCCGTGGACCCCAAGTACGAACGAATGCGGAGGTGAGGAAGATGTGGGCGTCTGCCGACCAAATAAGGGTTCGGGGTCCTTCCCCATCGGCGCGGGATCGCTGCAGCACCCGGCGAGTGGCGGTCCCTTCATACAGTTCTTTACGCCACTTACATCGCTTGGCGGGCCGTTTACTGACCCAGGGAACGGCCATTTAGGTAATCTAGGCGTCTTCAGTTACCGCGGTCCACGCGCATTTTATGCGGACGCCTCGATTATGAAGAACTTCCCTCTGATGGAACGTTTGAAGCTTCAGTTCCGCATGGATGCGTTCAATGTGTTCAACCATCCGGTGCTTGGCTTTAACAACAACCAGAACGGCGGAACGTGTATCGATTGTTCCGGCAATGGAAAGATTACCGATATCGAGCATGATGCGTCCCCCGGCTCCGCCACCGGTATGCGCCAGCTTGAATTCGCCCTGAAGCTCATCTTCTGAGGAGAAACCACTCACCCACGAGGGAGTCCTTCGGGGCTCCCTTTTTTCTCGCTTACAATAGGGACCGAATTGGTGAGCAGGTCACGGTGATTTCCTCGGGATTATTCGGCAGACGCGAGACAGCGGCGAGATTTCTATTCCTGATTGTGCTCTTCGTCTCGGGATCCACTGCGCAGAATCTAGAAGCGGTTCAAGGCTTCGCGGCTCCATCGAAAGCTGTCGACCGAAGCGGTTATATCGGCAACGAGGCCTGCGCCCGCTGCCACGCCGCAATTTACGAGTCTTACGAAAAGACTGCCATGGCTCATGCCAGCGGACCCGCCATCGATGCCCTCACGCCGGCGGAATTCACGCACAAAGAATCAGGCATTCGTTACCGCATCTACGGGGAAAATGGTCGCGCATGGCTTAGCTTCGACCGGCCGGGTGATCCTCAGGTTCGAGGAAAGCGCGAATTGCTCTACTACATCGGCTCTGGACATCGCGGACGAAGCTATCTCTTTGAGACTGATGGCTTCCTCTTCGAATCTCCAGTGAATTGGTACGCGAACAAACAAGTGTGGGATATGGCTCCAGCGTATCAGAACGCACGCGAAATGCCGCTGACCCTTCCTGCATACACGAGTTGCCTCAACTGTCATGTGAGCGAAATGCAGGCTCCCGCGAAAGGCACGGACAACCATTATCCTAAGCCGCCTTTCCTGCACAATGGCGTTTCTTGCGAGCGATGCCACGGACCGGGAAACGCGCATGCGAATGGCGGAGAAATTATCAATCCAGCTAAGTTATCTGCCGCTCGCCGCGACGAAGTTTGTATGCAGTGCCATCTGGAAGGAAAAGTGGCGATTGAACGCCCGGGCCGCCATGTCTATGAATTTCGTCCCGGACAGGAACTCGCGGATTACGTCCGATATTTCCTGTTAACTGACACTCAATCGTCCAACCTCGGTGCCGTCAGTCAGGTAGAGGCGCTAGCACAAAGCCAGTGCAAGAAAAAGTCGGGCGATGCGATGTCATGCACAAGCTGTCATGATCCGCACCAGTCCCCCGCCCCCGCGGAGCGCATCGCTTATTTTCGGACGAAATGTCTGGCTTGCCACGGGTCGCCGTTGGCGGCAAAACATCATGCGGATCAGCCAAACTGTCTAACCTGTCACATGCCGGCTTCCGCCAGCAGCGACGTAGCGCATACTGAGGTGACCGATCATCGTATTCTGCGGAGACCGCAAATCGGGGCCGGGCTGCTGCAGGATGCAGGAAACAAGTCCTCCTTACCGAACCTGATTCCCTTCCCCTCTGCGAGCGCGACTGAAAGTGATCCGCGGGACCTTGCGTTGGCGTGGGAGTCGCTGGTGGAAAGTGGAATGACCGCCGCTGAACCCCAAGCCCGCAACCTGCTTTCGAAGGCGTTGAAACAATCTCCTGACGATCTCGCATTGCTTTCGACTATGGCTTACACCGAACAAAAGCACGGGGCAACTGAGGACGCCCGCGCGCTCTATCAAAAGGCATTGGCGATCGATCCGGACCTGGTCGATGCGGCGACCAACCTTGGAGTGATCGAGGGGCGAGCCGGCAACCTGGGAAATGCCCTCTCTCTGTGGCAGAGAGCGTTCGAACTCGCACCGCCACGAAGCAGCATCGGCCTGAACCTGGCACGAGCTTACTGTGATGAAGGCAAAGTGGAAGAGGCTCGAAAATATACGCTGCGAGTCCTGGAGTTCAATCCCGATCTGGCCACGGCAAAGAACATGCTGAAGTCCCTGAACCAGGTCCCGGCGAAATGCGGGCCGTAAGTGGATGTTTGCATGATGATGAAAAAATCTACGCGAACTCCGATTGCCAAAAACAATAGACACGGAGTAACGGTGAGTCCTAGAATTTCAGCAGCGTTCGAGAAGAACATGGGGATAGGTCGATTCGTTTTCCGAGGCAACACTTTCTTGGCCGGAATATTTTTTGCCTGCCTGGGTTGCGGAGCCTTGGCCCAGACGCTGCAAACGGCCTTCGATTTGGATGGCAAACCCGCTAATCCCATTGCTCAGGCGTCGGGCAGAGTCGTGGTCCTGGTCTTTCTCCGCCAGGATTGCCCTGTTTCCAGCCGATACGCTCCAATCATTCAGCAGATCAGCGAACGTTACCAGCATGACGCCAGTTTTTTTCTCGTCTATCCCGACAAGACTGAGTCGGCGCAGACGATCCGCAAATATCTCGCCGATTATGGATATCATGTGCCTGCGTTGCGTGACCCGGAGCACGCACTGGTGAAGCAGGCGTTGGCTGAGATTACTCCAGAAGCGGCCGTGTTCAATCGTGAAGGCAGGTTGATCTATCACGGACGAATCGATAACTGGTATGTGGAGTTTGGCCGGTCGCGGCCTGCTCCTACTACGCACGAACTGGTCGATGCAATTAATGCGGCGGTTGCAGGCAAGCCGCCAGTTGATAGCGCGATCAAGGGAGTGGGATGCTACATCTCAGACTTGGAGTAGACGCCGCGTTTGTAAGACGGCTGCCTTGGATTCTTGCTCTGGGCCTGGCTGCTTGCGCTCTCGGAACGGCGTTCGCGAGAGCATTTCCGGGCCGGGATCACCAGGCAGGGGCTAGTGAAACGCAGGTTACGTTTAATCGAGAGATTGCTCCCATTATTTTTCATTCCTGCGCGTCGTGTCATCGTCCCGGCGAGGCCGCGCCGTTCTCGCTGTTGACGTATGAAGATGTAAAGAAGCATGGGCGGCAGATCGCGGAGGTTACGCGTACGCGGAATATGCCTCCGTGGCTGCCCGAACCGCAGGAATTGAAGTTTGCCGACGAGATGCGGCTGCCAGCGGCGCAAATCGATCTTATTCAGAGGTGGGTGGACCAGGGCGAACAGGAGGGCAATCCCGCCGATCGGCCACCGCAGCCGAAGTTCGTCGATGGCTGGCGACTGGGAACCCCTGATCTGATTCTGAAAGCAGAAAAGCCGCTAGTCCTTCCCCCGGAGGGCACGGATACATACTGGAATTTCATCTTTCGCCTCCCGATCAAAGAAACGCAGTGGGTCAAAGCAATCGAAATTCGGCCGGGCGATAAGCATTTTGTTCACCACGCCAACCTTATGATTGATCGCGAAGGATCGTCGCGACGGCGAGAAGCCACGCCCGGAGCAGGATTTGGAGGAATGGAAATTCGGCTCGAATCACAGATGTTCGATCCCGATAGTCATTTGCTTTTCTGGAAGCCCGGCACTGTTCCTTACACTGAGCCGGAAGGAATGGAACTTCGGTTGGATAA
>JBAWBG010000411.1:0-5732 GCA_049589695.1 Candidatus Sulfotelmatobacter sp.
CTATAATCAGCATGTTCGGCTCCTTTCTCCCGAGCCTTTTTGGTTGGTTTGCACACCACCAACTTTACCCGGGTCTACGGAGCCGACATTGTCATGGAATCAATTACACGTTTTGACCGCTGGTCGACGAGCGCTATCGGGATTTTGCGCCATTCGAAACGATTATTGGCGGCTTGGATAACTTCCGGTTGGCCTACAGCCCGTCAGTTACCACTGGAACAGATTGTTTCAGGGGGCGCAGTAGCATTCATCCCTCCGGGCTTTGCGCTCCCTACGGCGGTGGAGCAGGCACTCTGGCCTCTATGGCACGACGAGTCCGGCCCCGATACGAGTTAGGATGAAGTGCCCGTTCCGCATCGCTGCTTACATCGTAGCCACGTATAGCCTGTTCGGATAAAGAGCCTCCACCACTTTCTTGATCACCGCTTCGCCGTTTTCTCCGTTGGTAAAGACCACCACGCCGATTCCTCGCGCCGGAACGAACATCACGAATGTCTTCACTCCCCAATCGGAGCCGTCATGATCCAGGATTTTTTCTCCATTCACGGTCTCGACTTCCCACCCCAAACTCATTCCAGCGGTCACGAGGCAGTGTCCGGGCTCTCCGGCGGTGCTGCATACATTCTTCAAATCTTCGGGTTTCATGCGATCGCGCGTCAGCGTCGCCCGTTCTGCCGCAATGTCCTGCGTCAGGCCTTCGTCGTGCATCACGCTCGCCACGAATTTCGCGTAGTCGCCAATCGTCGTCCGCAGCAGGTCCGCGCCATTCCACGTTGTCGCGACTGGGTCTACAGGTTTTTCTCCCTTTGGCCCGTGGGGAACCGCCAACCGCCCCGCATACCATTCTTTCGCTGTATACGACGTCTCCTTCATGCCGATTGGATCGAACACGATTTCCTGCGCCAGCACATCAAAGGGTTTAGCCAGCTTCTTTTCGGCAAACCTGCCAACGTAGTTGTAACCCTCTCCCGAATATCCCGTTTGGGTTCCCGGCTCCCACCTGATCTTCAGCACTCCGCCGGTCATTCCTCTCCAGTTCGCAAATCCGGTCTGGTGGGACAAGCACAAGCGGGGCGTCAGCAACTTGCTTCGCGGATCGTCCTTGATATCCGGATCAAGCCAGAAGGGCGACATCGATTCGTCCAGCGAAATTTTCCCTGCAGATGCCAGTCGCAAGATTGTCTCCGCCGTCACTGGCTTCGTCAGCGACGCCATGTTATATAGCGTTTTTCCAGTCGCGGCGACTCCCGGACTCTGCTCGCCATAGATGGCGGTCCACGCCACTCGTCGATCTTCGATGTATGCCACGGCTATGCTTGGCACATCGCTCTCTTTTAGCCATTCCGCCGCATGGGCATCAATCTCGGCGCGCCCATCTTTTTTCGCCGCGACGGTACGCGCAGTGGATTGCGCTTTCTCCTGTCCCGCAGCCGGGATCATGCTTACACATCCCATTACCGCAACAACCAAAGCCTTCCGCGCTCCCCAAATCTCCGGTCTCATCGTTCCTCCCATCCCCCACTCTCCTGCCGGACGAAATCTTCGATTTCGGCACCAAACCTCTTTTGTCACTTCTTCGCGGACTCGAACCGAAGTACTCCATCACCAGGCGGGATTGAGTTGATCCATGGCTCCGAAATGCCCAACGCTCGCATCATGAGGGTAATCGATTCTTTGTGTCCGTACTATCGAGATCCGCGCACAAATTGCCCAGGCGCGAAAAATGGCGTCTAACTGGCTAAGAGCGCGCTCTGCGGAACATCGACATAATCAGCGTTTACATTATTTACCCCGGCTTCAGACCGGGGGAATGAGCAAGATGCGATCCCTGTACTATTTCGCCCACGCCGGAATGGGGGAGTCGATCTGGCGGGATCAAGGCAAGTACATCATCGCCGAGACTGCAGGGTGGCAATTCGGAAGCAACGTCTTCGGAATTCGGAAGAATGAGCCAGGCGTGAATCAGAGTGACTTGAGGTCGGCGACCAGCCAGGCAGCTCCGGTGATCAGAAGAGTAAGGCAGAATTCGGACCAGTTCGAATGGGCCTTTGGATGGCCGACGAGGAGCGGGACCCAAACTAAGGCACCGAAGAGTGCCGTCATAAGCGCCATCAGGCGTAGAGCGAGCCGCGCGTGGCGATTGATGAGAATGGCGACCGCCGCGAGCGCGAAGGCCACGGTGGTGAGGATTGCCCAGAATTCCTGGTTAGGCGGAATCCAGCGCGGAACCGCCCCGACGGTGAAACGAAAATAAAAGATTTGAGTGAGCGTGAAGGAGATTGTGGAGACGCCGAATCCGAGGCGCACGATCTGCCCGAGCGTGCGCGGCGGTGCGGTATTGGCGGAGGTCGCAGCATAAAGGGCGAGTGTTCCGCAGAGTATGGAAAGCTGTTCGAAGAAGTTCGGGTAGGAGCCATAGGCGGCGGGCGCGGCGATGATGGCAGGAACGCAGGCGAGCAAGAAACAGATATAGACAAAGCAAAGGATGACCGCAGACGGGCGGGCGGCGCGCGGGATCAGGATGCCGAGGCCGCCGCCGATCTGAAGGGTCATGAGGCCTACGGCGATGACGCCGCCGAGAGGAAGTTTGAAGAGCTGATGAAGGGTTTGCCAGGTTTCGGCGTCGTGCCATAGCAGCGCGATGACGCCGTAGAGAGTGGCGGAAGCGCCGAAGAAAATGCGCGATGTCTTCATCCGGAAAGAAGAATGCCAAGGCTGGATCGGGTGCCTTGCAGGGCACCCGTATCATCTCACGGATATTGAAGTGAACGGAATGCGAAGGCTGCCGATCTAAGGGCGACGGCTGGTGTGCTTCGGATCTTGAGTGTAATCGATTCCATGACAATCTCGGCCCCCAAGCCTCAATGCTGTAAAGAACTCGCTTCTGGAACATTGCATGGGATTGTCTCTAAGGCGATTACACTCGAAATCACGTCGGGATCTGAATTTTTCGGCAACCGTGTTTTGGCTGCCGAGAGCCGACAAATGACAGACCAGAGATTTACCGAGGGAGCCAATATGCAATTTGTGATGTTTGAGGATGTAGACGGAATGGAAGTCTATGTGAACCCTGAACGGGTGATCTGGGTCAGAGAACATCCGAACCAAACGACGGTCATCAGCTGCGGAAAAGACGACAAATTTGCGGTGCGTCTTCATCCCGCTCAGGCTTTGGCCGTGTTGGGCAAAGGGGTTCGCTAGCCGGAGAGGGAAGGTTCTCTTGGCGCACGTGATACATCTTTCGTCACCCTCCCGCCAGGATTTGATGACTGTGACGACGGTTTAGCTCCGCGAATACCTGGTCGCCAATCGTCGAAGGTCATCTGATGATCTCGTCCGGCTGAAGCCTCTTCACGCGTAGTGGAAGCGGTCGTGATCCAGTGTTCGAGCGCGCAATGGCACTGGCGAACCGCAACGAACCCTGACCAAACATGTTCCAGCTCACTCGTGAATGTGTGGTTGTCATTGAAAACCGTCCGGTTACACTCGTTGCCTTGGATACCTAAGCGGACCCGGTATGAAAACGACCACGATGTTTAGGCGTTTGAGGTGTTCGGCGGGAAATTAATTCCCCAAAAAGTTTCCGCCCGTTCGTCCTGCTCGACAAACTCGATTGCGTACGTAAGGACGCTCTCTGATGCCGCCAGCTGCGCAACTACGCGCGCCGAGAGCTTGGTGCCTTGCTTGTTATTTACAGAGACAACCGAGCCCACCAGAAGCTCACGACTGAGTTGAACGGCAGCGCCGTGCTTGTTCAATTTCGTCGCCTTGGCAGGCGTCGTAAAGGAACATTTCTGCCGATCTTCTCCGGATAACCCGACAGAAGCGTGGAGCCCCATGCGATTGCTCCGGCGTTTTGCGATCTGGCTTCGGCCTGTGGTTGCGCTAGTGGCCAGGTCCGAGCGGTGCGATTTCGGGCGGGGATGTGCAGGTTTCAGGTCCATTCTGATCGCGACATTAGAATGCCCCCTTGGCCGCCGCAATGTGCCGTTCGTCACCTTCCCATGGTTACCCCTCAGAACTCCTTGATTCTTCAAACTAAGTGACGCGTTGCTTCATGCCCAGGAAATAGGACATGTACCAGACCGGGCTCACCGCACCCCGCGCTAGCGCCCGGGTGGCCCGCCATTTGATCTTGCGGGCATCGGCAACACAGTGGGGCGCCCGCCCCTTCGTGCCTTTGCGAAGGGCGGGGTACCACGAAGGCATGCAGTCACGGCCTACGCTGCTCGATCCCGAAACGAAATCCCGGCCCATCACTCTTAGCCGCATCGGCGCGATCACTCCCGCAGACCCCATCCACCGTTTGACGGGGTACTATGACCTGAGGGGAAAATGCTACACCCCCACCCCCTCACTGATATCATCCCGCAATGGCCCACGAAAACTCGCCAACCAAGTCACAGCCTGTGCAGCGGAACAGCGACTCTGATGGCGCACCTCCAAGCCTAAGCGATGGCGATCTTCGGTTGCTCGTAAGCTTTTTTCAGCTGCTGGATGAGTGGGACCGGCAAGCCCCATCGAAACTCCCCGTTGATGAACCGACTATGGTGGAACATCATTAAATATCGCAGTAGATTTTCAACGAAAACAACCTCACGTTCCGATTCGATGACGTGCAGCTCTAAGAAAAACTAGCGGGAGTGTGGATGCTTCGACGCTTTGGGAGTTACGTTCCGTGAAGCTGATCGAGAATAGAACCTATTTCTACACCTGAGAGTCTACGGTAAAGCTTGACTAAGCCTTGATCAGTCATACCTGCAATCAGATCGGTCACTGTCCGTGTTACGAAGTCGACGTCCGCTCGACGCTCAAGCAAGTCATCCCGAAAAGCAAAGGGTATTATGTTCCGGTTCTCGTCCTTCTTCGACACTGCAGCGTTATGAAATATCTCAAAGAGTTCGCGAATCATTTTTCTTTGCGCGTATTGCTGAGTAGCGAGTGATGGATTGTAGATTACGTAAAACCAGGTGAGTGCCTTGAGAACCCCAACCTGCATTTTCTGTAATGGACGAATCGCCACAAATCTGTTCGCCGACCCGGAAGGGACTTGCAATGTAATTGCGTCGACAAACTGACCAATAAGGTTTGAGGAGAAATCGCGAAGTCTTGAACGTTGTATTCGGGTACTCGTATAGTCTTCTGCGATCGGAAATGACGTTATCACCCTGAAAAATGCCTCTTCGAGTGTGGCGCGAGGCTCACTTCCCATACGTTTCTTCAGTTCGGGTTGTGCGTACATTCCATTGAAAAAGCGCTTTCGTTCCGAGTCATCCGTCAAAGATCCCAGACGATCTAGCGGTATTAGGCTGGCACGAAAGAAATCTTCGGCATCATGAACGGCGTAGGTTACGTCATCTGCCCAATCCATGATCTCTGCCTCAACGCCTTTGCGATCATCCCCGGCAGGATGGAGCTCACGAGCAAACTTAAAATCTTCGATCTCAGACCGGTAAACGCCATATTTGTCGCTTTTGTTTCCTCCAGACTCGCGGGTCCAGGGATATTTCAGGATGGCATCGAGGGTTGCTCGGGTGAGATTCAATCCAGGCACATCAGGAGAACGTAACGCAAGCTTGGTTACGATGCGAAACGACTGTGCATTTCCTTCAAACGCATCCCAGATTTTCCGATCTTCAACACAGGTGCGAAGTTCCTGCTCCGCTATATGTCCAAAAGGAGGATGGCCTAAGTCATGGGCTAACGCTGCTGCTTCCGCGACGTCTGGGTTA
>JBAWBG010000412.1:0-22620 GCA_049589695.1 Candidatus Sulfotelmatobacter sp.
CTTCTCTTGTCTACGCTTCAGCATCTGCTGGATATTCGACCCAGACTATTCTTCGACCATTGGCTTGATACCTGGAGAAGCCGTAATGAAGGGGTGAAGTAATGAATTTCTTGAAGTGGATTTTAGGTCGAGGCTGCTCGCACAAATTTAGTTGGCCGCGCGTCGATGCCGACGGCCGCCACTATCAGATCTGTCCGCTCTGCGGAACCGCCTACGAATATGACTGGAGAATGATGCGCCGGACTGATCGGTTGCTGGCACTGGATGCTCATCAGAGCCGGGCCGAAGTCGCAGTTTTGTAGACTGGTTGACTCATTTTTTGCGGCCAGCGACATTAAGTTCGTAATAAATGACATATCTCCCCCAGTTCAGGCCTTCACGGCGTGCTCCGCGAACGTCTTTTGCGGAATCCACTCCGGCGGTTCTTCGCTCCCGGGATGGCGGTCGCGTGCCCGCGAAATTGCAGGTCATCTCTCTCACCGGCGGGTTGCTCTGCGTGTCGAAGCCTCTCAATCAAGGCTCTGTAGTAAAGCTGATGTTTCTAACCAGCAGCGGATCGATTCTTGGCGCCGCCGAAATGTTGAGTCCAATCTCGTGGCATCTTCAGCCATTTAAGTTCCTCAGGTTGTACGATGACGACCAGGAAAGACTGGAGTCGGCCATTCAGTTTTCGCTGGACCGAAACCGTCGCGATCGCGTGCAGATGGAACAATACAGAGCCTGGTGATGCTTATTCGGCATAAGTTAGTCATCTGCTTGGCCCCAGCTAGCGCGTAGTATACTTCCCCCCGCCGGTGAGTTCAGCTATGACCGACTATGTAAGTGAATTAGCGGAAGAGACATTCAGGCAGATCGGCAAGGAGAAAGGTCCGCTGCTTGAAATTGTTCTCAAGACTTTTGATCCAAGACCTCCAGATGCAGGCTCGCTTGCGCTCAAGCTGCAGTCCCGAGCCGACGTACAAGCCCGGCTCGCTTCCTTAACCGGCTACACGCCGAGTAAGTGGCTCTTACAACGCGAACTCGATCAAGTTCAACAACGCCGCGCCAACGTCTTCAAGCCGGCTCCATCTACCGCGCCGGCGCCCACTGCCGATGTTTACAAGCGCGCCGCCGATTTAGGGCTGATGGGTCTGTGCTTCTCCGGCGGTGGAATCCGTAGCGCAACCTTCAACCTTGGTATTCTGCAAGGACTCGCTGAACTCAACCTGCTGCGGTGCTTTGACTATCTTTCTACCGTTTCTGGAGGCGGTTACATCCATCAGTGGTTTGCTGCGTGGAGTCTGCGGCGGGGATTTGAGCAGGTTGAAAAGCGGCTTATTCCGCTTCCCGAGCCTGACAATCCCGGCGACCATCCTGAGCCGATCCGCTGGCTGCGGCGCTACAGTAACTATCTCACGCCTGAGAACGGTCTTCTCAGCGGCGACACCTGGGTTGCAATCGCCACCTGGCTGCGTAATACCATTCTTAACCAGGCAATATTGTTTTCCGGGCTTATCTTCTTGGCGCTGGTTTTGCGCTTGCTCGCGTCGAACTCGATTATTCCTCGCCGCGACGTAGCGGTAGTTGCCTGCGTGGGCGCTATCATCTGGCTGATGTTACAAGCAACCTGTCTTATTGGAGCAAATCTACTGCGCTTCGGTCAGGCGACCGCGGGTGAGGCGAGCGGTTTTGGACAAGTACAGGTAAACCGATGGATAGTGGCGCCGTTTACCGTATCCGCTCTCTTACTAACTCTGTTACTGCGATTCATAATGAATGGTAGGTTCGATCTGCACCGCATCGTTACTTGTGTAGCGAGCGGATGTCTTCTCCTGGCATTGGCACTTACTGTTGCCATAACCGGTGGTGCGCTCCTTTGCTATCTGAAAACCCATCAGCAAACGGCCCGATTCGCTAGCATCGGTAAGTTTTGGAAGCAATCTAAATACACCGATCGCTGCAACTTTATCGTGGTCATTCTTGGCGTATGTTCTCTTTGTGCTTTGGCCGCGGCCGCCGGGACCGGTTGGATTGGCGCCAGTATCACTTTGCTCTCCAAGCTTCAGTCAGTGTCCGGAATTTGTTGGTGGAGGACCGTGTTAGTCATCGGCCCACCTTTGATGCTGGGAGGGCCGCTGCTCACTCTCCTCTTAGTAATAGGAATGCTGGGGCGCATGTTTGATGACAGCCGTCGAGAGTGGCTCACCCGGTTGGCGGGATGCGTCGGGCTGGTCGCGTTGTTGTGGATAGTGTCTGTGAGCTTCTCTCTATTCGGGCATCACATCGTTTTATGGCTTTGGAGAAAAATGTGGGCTGGCATACCGGCGCTGGTGGGTTGGGTCGCCGGTTCGGCCGGTGGTTTGCTTGCCGGAAGAAGCTCCCAATCTACTGGCCCGGAAAACGACGAACAACCTCGCCTCAGCGCGCTCGAAGTGGCCGCGGCAGTTGGCCCCTACGTATTCATTGCTGGTCTCCTGCTTCTGGTTTCAGCGCTGGCCGAAGTATTGTTTCGCCACGCTGCAACCGGCGGCCTACTCATCCGTATCGCTTGTTACGTCGTACCGTTGGCGATCTGTTGGCTTTTCGCCTGGAGAGTCGACATCAACGAATTTTCCCTGCATGCCTTTTATCGAAATCGCCTGGCTCGTTGTTATTTGGGAGCGTCCAACATTCCGCGCCATCCCAATCGATTTACCGGATTCGATGAAAAAGACACTGATACGCCAGTCAGCGCTCTCCTTCCCAGCAAGGGTTATAACGGCCCATTCCCAATTTTCTGCACGGCACTCAACCTGACGTTCGGGGAAGATCTGGCTTGGCAGGAACGCAAAGCGGCTTCTTTCGCGTTTACTCCACTTTATTCCGGTTATGACGTTCCATGGACGGAAGCACGGGGTAAAACTACTCTGCGCTTCAACGGCTTTGTCCAGACTATGACTTATGCCTATCCAGACCCAGGCGTTCATCTCGATACAGCGGTCGCGATTTCGGGAGCGGCCGTCAGCCCCAACATGGGCTACCATTCAAATCCAGCCACCGCTTTTCTGATGACGGTGTTTGGCGTACGCCTGGGTTGGTGGCTACTGAATCCGCGTCTTCTCAATGAAGATGGAACGAAACTCGACGTCCCCGAAAGAGGGCAAGCGAAAGACACGCCGCAAAAACAACCTGTCATCTATCCTTGGCCGTCCCCTCGCCTCTCTTTACTCTGGCTGGTGAACGAGTTACTCGGCCGGACCAACGACACCAGCAGCTATGTATACCTCAGCGACGGCGGCCACTTCGACAACATGGGATTGTACGAACTGGTGCGCCGCCGCTGCCGCTACATCGTGATCTGCGACAGCGAAGCCGACTCTCAACTTACGTTTCAAGGTATCGGCATGGCCGTACGAAAATGTCGCATTGATTTTGGCGCTGAGATTGCCCTCGATCTTCGCCCTCTCGAACATGCCGAGGACTCCGACTGCAGCTCCGCGCACTGTGTGGTGGGAACCATCACCTATCCCGAAGATCCCCGCACTCACGGGTTCGTGGTTTATATAAAATCATCGATCACGGGCGACGAACCTGCCGATGTTCTGAACTATAAGAAAGAGGATTCCGTATTTCCGCATGACAGCACAGTGAACCAATGGTTCAGCGAATCGCAGTTTGAAAGCTATCGAAGGCTCGGCCATCACGTGGCTTTCTCCGTCTTCGAGCCGGCTGTGGCGGATCGCGAAACCTGCGAATGCCAGACCTTCAAAGGACGTGATAACTATTTCTTGAATCTTTGGAAGATATGGTGGGCGCCCACACCTGAAATGGACCGTTTTGCCGCCGCACACACCGCTCGCTATGAAGACCTGCTGGCAAAAGCGCGCACCGATAAAGATATCCCTGGATTCTTCGACGCGATGTTCAGCGCCAAGACAGACTGGAAAACAGGACACAGCGCCGATCAGATCGAATCCGCCATACGATTTTCTTCCGAGCTGATCGAGTTCATCTTCACGGTGTTTAACCAGCTCGACCTCGTGCTGCCGGAGAAGCGCACTCATCCTTATGCGCAGGGCTGGTCGCTGATATTCAATAAATGGTCGAGGATTGATGTCGTACAAGATGGATGGAAGCGATACCGCGGGTCCTATTCGCCAAGCTTCCGCAAGTTCGCACAGAGCGCGGACGTGGGGCTACCTCGCAATTAGATCGCGCTTCCGCGCTCGAATGCTGACGGAGTGCGATGATTTTCCTCGGTCTATTTCTGAATAGCCGTCTCCGTTGCTGCCGGCTTTTCAGCTACCTGTCCTGGACTCGGCAACTGTGAATTGTCCCAGCCTCCGCCCAGGGCCTGAACCAGCGCCACGGCATCGGCCATCTCCTCTACCTGCAGAGTATTCAGCGTTTGCATATTTGCCAGTAAGGTGGTCTGGGCAATCAGCACGTCGACGTAAGGGTCGATGCCCGTCTCGTAGCGTCCCTCTTCGAGCTTAAGGTTGGTTTGAGCGGAATTCACTGCCTGCTGTTCCTGCTGAATTTCCTTGGAGAGTATGCGAACCTCGGCGAGCGCATCTTCCACCTGCTGAAAGGCCGTGAGCACGGTTTGACGATACGCGGCCAGATCGGCATTGTAAGTGGCAACGAATTGTTGGACGGTGGCGTGGCGGAGCCCGGCGTCGAAGACAGTTTCCGAAAGCGAGGTTCCGACGGACCAGAATCGGCTGGGCCAGCTGAACCAATTACTGACGGCTGAACTCTCAAAGCCGCCTGCCGCAGTCAAGCTCAGGCTGGGAAAGTAGGCCGCTCGGGCAATACCAATCTCGGCATTGGCTGCGGCCATTGTCCGTTCCGCGGCAGCGACGTCAGGACGCCGCTCGAGTAATTCTGAAGGCACTCCAACCGGAATCGGCGGCGGAGCCGTAGTCATCGGCTTCACAGGAATGGAAAACCCGGTGGCTGCCTGGCCCACCAGCATCGCGATCGCATGTTCGTATTGGGCCCGTGCAATACCCACATTAGTTGCTCCGGCCTGCGCGCTCTGCAGTGTGGTCTCGGCTTGAACCACGGAAATCTGGTTAGTCATGCCGCTTTCATAAAGTGCACGGGTCAGATCAAGCTCTTTCTGATCGGCCTCCACGGTCTCATTAAGAATCCTTTGCAGTTCATCCTGGCCGCGAATTTCGAAGAAAAATTCGGCTAAGCTTGCCTGCTCGCTCAGGCGCTCATTCTCCAGATCGGCCGCGCTGACCTGAGCAGAATATTGCGCTTGCCGCACCGTATTACGAACCTTGCCCCAAAGGTCCGGCTCCCATGATGCTTCGAGCGGCGCTGAATAGACGGTGCTTTGCAGTTGCGTTACAGCGCCCGTGCCGGTTGTATTGACGGGTTTGGTGCTCAAGTTCCCCGAGGTGCGGGAGCGGTTAAATGATGGATCAGCCGTCAGCGTCGGAAAGAATTGCGAGCGAGCCTCCCGCACAACAGCTCGTGCCTCCATGAAGTTCTCGAAGAATTGTTTGATGTTCTGGTTGTTGATGTCCAGTTGATCTTCGAGGGCGTTCAGTTCTGCATCGTTGAAAATCTCCCACCACTTGCCCCGCAGCTTTGCGTCCGAAGGCTGCGCCACGGTCCAGGGTCCATTCTCCTGAAACTGAGTCGGAGATTCCTTGTAGGCGGGCGCGGGAGCTTGCGGCGCGGGCGCATGATATTTCGGCCCGACTACGCAGCCTGATAACATTAATAACGAAAGCGCGCCCGCACAAAGCCGAATGGTGCGGCCGGCGAATTGTTGTCCGCAGATCGTCATAACATTTTCCTTACCAATCGTCGTCGCAATAAAGTACTCCGCTCACTCCGTCGCACTAGCTGGCCTCCGGCGCTGGAGTAGAAAAAGCGTTGTGTGGCTTTTTCTGAAATCGCAGCCGCAGGCGATCGAGGAACAAGTACACCACCGGAGTCGTATAAAGCGTCAACATCTGGCTCACAATCAACCCTCCGACAATGGTGATTCCCAAAGGCCTGCGCAGTTCCGAACCTGTGCCCGTGCCAAAGGCCAGCGGCACGGCGCCGAACAGTGCAGCCATCGTAGTCATCAGAATCGGACGAAACCGCAGCATGCACGCTTCAAAGATCGAGTCCGCCGGGCTCTTGCCTTCCTGCCGTTCGGCGACCAGAGCGAAGTCGATCATCATAATTGCGTTTTTCTTCACGATACCGATCAGCAACACGATTCCGATAATGGAGATCACGTTGAGATCGATCTTGAAAAGCATCAGGGCCAACACCGCTCCCAGACTGGCCGAAAACAGCGTCGACATGATGGTAAGCGGATGCACCAGGCTTTCATAAAGCACACCTAGAACGATGTAGACGGCGAGCAGAGCGACGGTTACCAGCGCCAGTTCGCTATTCAGCGACTGCTGGTAAGCCTGCGCCGTCCCGGCGAAGAAGCCACGGACAGTGGAAGGCGTGCCCAGTTTCTGCTGCATTTCAGTGACGCGTTGCGTGGCGTCGCTCAACGAAACTCCTGGCGCAAGGTTGAACGATACCGTCACGGACGGGAACAATCCGGTATGGTTTACGGCCAGCGGCGTGGTGTTGGCTGCGGCGCTCGAGATCGCCATAAGCGGCACATTGCCGGTGCCCGGCGCGTTACCGCCGCTGGACGTATTGCTCGTACTCGATGCGCTACTGGCGTTGGCGGCGTTGCCGCCGCCCGCGCCGCGCAGATAAATATCCTTCAGGCCTTCGGGAGTTTGCCAATATTGCGGAGCCACTTCGAGCACCACATAGTATTGGTTCAGCTGCGTATAAATAATGGAGACTTCGGATTGACCAAAGGCAGAGTAGAGCGACGAATCCATGGTCTGGGCCGTCAGCCCTAATCTGGCGGCGGTGGGCCGGTCATAGGTGAGCAGCTCCTCCAGGCCACCGTTCTGCTGATCGGTGTTCACATCCTGAAAGCCTGGAAGTTTTTTCATCTGAGCCAAAAGGATCGGCCCCCAGTGCGAGAGATCCTGAACATTGTCCGACTGTATGGTGTACTGGTAAAGCGCGGCGCTCGACCGTCCTCCGATGCGAAGATCCTGCGAGGCCTGCAGAAACGCGGACGCCACAGGCAAGCGATTCAATTTGGGGCGCAGGCGATTGATAATCTGTGCGGCACTGATTTTGCGCTCATTGAGCGGTTTGAGCGCGATATAAATAAATCCAGTATTCGTAGATCCGTTTCCGCCCGTATAGGCATTCACGTTGGCGACCGCCGGATCGCTCTTGATGACACCTACCAATTGCCGGATGGAATTATCCATCGCGGGAAATGACGAATCCTGCGGACCCTGTACTGCTCCAACGATTGCACCCGTATCCTGCTGCGGGAAAAAGCCCTTGGGAATTCTGTAGATGAGGACGACATTCAACGCAATCGTGAACACTAGAATCACCAGCATCAACGCCCAGTTCTCGAGTGCCCACACCAGGCTTCGGCGATAGGTTTCCAGCATCCATGCGAAGAACTTTTCACTGGCGCGGTATAGTCTGCCGCGTTCGTCCGGCTTCTCTTGCTTCAGCAAGTGCGCGCACATCGTCGGCGTCGTGGTGAGTGAAATCACCATCGATACCACGATTGCGGTCGAGAGCGTGACGGCGAACTCCCGGAAAAGACGGCCCACGATTCCGCCCATCATCAGAATCGGAATGAAAACCGCGATCAGCGAAACGCTGATGGAAAAAACCGTGAATCCAATCTCCTTCGCGCCCAGCAATGCCGCCGCGAAGGGTTCCATCCCCTGCTCCAGGTGGCGCGAGATGTTTTCCATTACTACGATCGCATCGTCCACCACGAACCCGGTTGCAATCGTAAGCGCCATCAGCGACAGATTGTCCAGGCTGTAGCCTAAGAGATACATCACGGCGAACGTGCCGATCAGAGACACCGGAACGGCGATGCTCGGAATCAAAGTGGCGCGCCCATTGCGCAGAAAAAGAAAGACCACAAGAATTACCAAACCAACCGAGATCATCAACGTGCGCTCCACATCGCTTACTGAAGCGCGGATCGTGGTAGTGCGGTCGAGAACGATGGTAGTGTCGATACCCTGTGGGATCGAAGCCTGTAGAAACGGCAGCTGGTTGCGAATATTGTCGACGGTCTGAATAATATTCGCGCCCGGCTGCCGGAAGATGATCACCGTGACTGATCGGATTCCGTTAAGGTATCCCGCGGAACGCACGTTTTGTACTGAATCGGTAACGCTTGCCACATCCGAGAGCCGCACCGCTGTGCCGTTGTAATAACCGATGACGACCGGCTTGTAGTCGTTGGCCGTTGAGATCTGGTCATTGGCGACGATGTCAGCTGTCGCCGAACCATAGGTAACCTGGCCCTTCGCAAGATCGGCGTTCTGCGTACTGAGCACCGATTGAATGCTCGAAAGACTCAGCCCGTAGCTGTTGAGCTGCGTAGGGTTCACATCCACGCGCACCGAGGGCAGCGAGGCTCCCCCCACCACAACCTGTCCCACGCCGTCAATCTGCGAAAGCTTCTGCTCCATGATCGTTGAAGCTTCGTCATACAATTTGCCCGTGTCATATTTCTTGGAGGTCAATCCCAGGATCATGATCGGAGCATCCGCCGGATTTACTTTGCGATAGGTTGGATTGGCGGGCAGGTTTGCTGGCAGGTAAGTGCGAGCTGCACTGATAGCGGCCTCCACGTCGCGCGCAGCGCCATCGATGTTGCGGCTAAGATCGAATTGAATGGTAATCCCGGTGCTGCCCAGGGAACTCGCGGAGGTCATCTCTGAAACTCCCGCGATGTGCCCGAACTGACGCTCCAGCGGCGTGGCCACGGAAGACGCCATGATCTGCGCGCTCGCTCCCGGCAACGAAGCGGAGACGTTGATGGTAGGAAAGTCGACTTGCGGGAGTGGCGAAACCGGCAGCACCGTGAACGAAATCGCTCCGGCAATGGCAATGGCAATGGTCAACAGCGTTGTTGCCACGGGCCGGCGGATAAATAGTTCAGAAGGATTCATGACTGCTCTGCCGGTTGTGACGGGCCGTTAGACTTCTCTCCACCGCGAGAGAATCTGGTTCCCAGGTTGTCAAAGAAGATGTAAATCACCGGCGTGGTGTACAGCGTGAGCGCCTGGCTCAATAAAAGTCCGCCGACCATTGCAATTCCCAGTGGGCGTCGAATTTCCGAGCCGATGCCGGTTCCCAGGGCCAGCGGTAGCCCGCCCAGCAGCGCCGCCATGGTGGTCATCATGATGGGACGGAAGCGCAGCAGGCTGGCGTCGTAAATCGCATCGGTCGCGTTCTTACCGTGCTCCCGCTCTCCCTCCAATGCGAAATCCACCATCATGATTCCGTTTTTCTTCACAATTCCAATCAGCAGAATGATGCCGATGATTGCGACCACGCTCAGATCCTGACCAAAGAGCATCAGCGCCAACAACGCTCCCACTCCCGCAGAAGGCAGCGTGGAAAGAATGGTGACCGGATGAATGAAGCTTTCGTACAGAACTCCGAGAACGATGTAGACCGTGACCAAAGCAGCAAGAATTAACAACGCTTCATTGGATAGCGAGTTCTTGAACGATGCCGCCGTGCCCTGGAAAGAAGCCTGCAGGCTGGCCGGCATGTGCATGTCTTCCTGGACTTTATCGATGGCCGTGATGGCGCTTCCCAGCGCCGCATTGGGCGCCAGGTTGAACGATACGGTCACCGACGGAAACTGTCCCTGGTGGTTGATCGAGAGTGCTTCGGTCATGCGTTGAAAGTGAGTAAACGCCCCCAGCGGCACGGCGTTGCTCATCGCGCTGCTCGAGCTGCTGTTAGCAGAGGATCCCAAACCGGATGTCGAAGAACTGGAACTCGCCGCCAGCGCATTCGTCGGAGGGGCGAGAACACTGGACGCAGCGGTTGGCGTGTATAGCACCGGAGCTGTGGTCGCATTCGATCCTGCGGACGCGGATCCAGAGGCCGAAAACGAAGTGGAAGCTCCCGGCCCCGACGTGCCTGACGATGCGTTGGCCTGAATATAAAGATTCTCCAGCGTCTTGGGATTCTGCTGAAACTGCGGTTCAGTTTCGAGAATCACGTGGTACTGGTTGAGCTGTGTGTACATCGTATTGATCTGGCGCTGTCCGAAAGCGTCGTACAACGTGTTGTCGATGGTCGCAGGAGCGATTCCCAGTCTCGAAGCAGTGGCTCGATCGATCATCAGCGACACCGCCAGCCCTCCGGTCTGCTGGTCAGTTGCCACATCCTCGAGCTGCGGCAGGCTTTGCAATTTCGCTACAAAGCGGTTACTCCAGTCATTCAGTTCGTTCGGATCAGGATCTTCAAGCGTGTATTGATACTGAGTGCGGCTCACCCGGTCATCGACCGTAATGTTTTGTACCGGCTGCATGAAGAGGGTAATTCCGTTTACCTTTTGCAGGCTGGATTGCAGTCTACGCACCAGGTTCGCCGCGCTGATGTGGCGATCCGCAAGCGGCTTCAGATTAATCGACATGCGGCCGCTGTTGAGCGTCGTGTTCGTTCCATCCGCGCCGATGAATGAAGAAAGACTTTCCACCGCTGGATCAGCGAGAATAACTTTCGCCAGTTCCTGTTGCTTCGCCGCCATAGCGGCAAAAGAAATAGTCTCCGGAGCCTGCGAAATACCCTGAATCACGCCCGTATCCTGAACCGGGAAAAATCCCTTGGGGATCACGATGTAAAGAAATACGGTGAGAACCAGCGTGCCCAGCGCCACGAACAAGGTGATGGTTTGATACTCCAGCACGAACTTCAGGGTCCGTCCGTAGAATCCGATCATGCGCTCGAAGACACGCTCGGAAGCTTTGTAGATGCGCCCCTGCTGCTCCTTAGGTTCGTGGCGCAAGATGCGCGCCGACATCATCGGAGTCAGCGTCAGCGAAACCACCGCCGAAATAACAATGGTGACCGCCAGGGTTACGGCAAACTCGCGGAAGAGCCGGCCGACCACATCGCCCATGAACAGCAGAGGAATCAGCACCGCAATCAGCGAAACCGTCAACGACACAATGGTGAAGCCGATCTGCTCCGCACCCTTCAGCGCCGCTTCCATCGGCGATTCGCCTTCTTCTATAAAGCGCGAGATGTTTTCGATCATCACGATGGCATCGTCCACCACAAATCCGGTGGAAATGGTGAGCGCCATCAGCGAGAGGTTGTCCAGGCTGTAGCCTAGCGCGTACATAGCGGCAAACGTGCCCACCAGAGAGAGTGGCACCGCCACGCTGGGAATGATGGTCGCGTAGAGGCTGCGCAAAAACAGAAATATAACCAGTACCACCAGCCCAATCGTCAGCATCAATTCGAATTCAACATCAGATACCGAAGCCTCGATGGCGGTGGTCAAGTCCGTAAGCGCAGTCACCTGCACCGACGCGGGAAGATTGGCTTCGAGCTGCGGCAATAGCTTTTTAATACTCTTGACAACGCTGATCGTATTGGCGCCGGGCTGCCTCTGGATGTTCAAGATAACGGCCGGGGTCAGGTTCATCCACGCGGCCTGATAATTATTCTCGATACCGTCGATCACTTCCGCCACGTCGGTGAGCATCACAGGCGCGCCATTACGGTAAGCCACCACCACATTGCGGTAGTCGGCGCTGCTGATCAGTTGGTCGTTCGAATCGATCTGGTAATCCTGCCGCGGCCCATCGAAATTGCCCTTCGCCGCATTCACACTGGCCTGCACAAGCGCGGTTCGCAGATCTTCCAGGTTGATTCCATAAGAAGACAGCGCGACCGGATTCGCGCGAATGCGCACCGCGGGTTTCTGCCCGCCGCTGATGCTTACCAGCCCAACTCCACTCAGCTGCGAGATCTTCGGCGACAGCCGCGTATCGACCAGATCCTCCACTTCCGATAACGGAATGGAATCGGAAGTAATAGCCAGGGTGAGCACTGGCGCGTCGGCGGGATTCGTTTTGCTATAGACCGGCGGCGTTGGCAGGTTCGAGGGAAGGTAACTCTGCGAAGCATTGATTGCCGACTGCACTTCTTCTTCGGCGACGTCAATGTTCAAGCTCAAATTAAACTGCAGCACGATGACCGACGTGCCTCCCGAGCTGGTGGAGGTCATCTGGCTGAGTCCCTGCAATTCTCCGAACTGGCGTTCCAGAGGCGCCGTCACCGTGGTTGCCATTACGTACGGGCTGGCGCCCGGATAAAACGTGAGCACCTGGATGGTTGGATAATCTACTTCCGGCAGCGCCGAGACTGGCAACTGCGTATAGGCAACGATCCCCACCAGCAAGATTGCCGCCATCAACAGCGCGGTCGCAACCGGCCGCATGATGAATGGGCGGGACGGACTCACGGAGCCTGACTCTCAGATGACGCGGCGGGCTGCGCCTGCTTGGAAATAACCACCTTCGAATTATTTTGCAGCTTTTCGAAGCTGCTGTTGGCCACAACATCGCCCGGGTTAATGCCCGTTACTGCGGTCTGGCCCGCATCCGCCACTCCGGTTGTAATGTTGCGAATCTGCGCCGTGTCATTCTGAATTACATAGACAAACGCAGTCTGTCCGTTGTGTTGAATGGCAGAGGTTGGAATCAGCGTAACGCCTTGCTCGGTGTCCACCAGCAGCCGCGAATTTACGAACTGGTTGGGAAAAAGCGCATCGTTCTTGTTATCGAACAGCGCCCGCATCTTCACCGTGCCGGTCGTAGTGTCGATCTGATTGTCATAGGTCAGCAGCCTCCCTGTGCCCAGCTTGGTCTGCTGTGCCCGGTCGAAAGCGTCCACCGATAATTTTTTCCCGTGCCGCGTCTGTGCCTGCACCTGGGCTAGGCTGTCTTCGGCCACAGTGAAAATAACGGTGATCGGCTGCAGCTGCGTGATAACGGCGAGGATTGTGCTCCCCGTCGATTGCACTACATTGCCGGGGTCCACCAGCCGCAGTCCTACCCGCCCGGTGATCGGCGACGTGATGTGGCACCAGGCGACTTGCACTTCTTCGTACTTCACCGTGCCCTGATCGTTTTTCACCGTGCCTTCATCCTGCAGCACAATCTTTTCCTGATCGTCGAGCGTCTGCTTCGGAATGCTGTTTTTGGCCCACGCATTCTGGTAACGCTGGAGATCCATCTTGGCTTCGGCCAAAATGTTCGTGTCGCGCTCGAGCGCCCCTTGAGCCTGCAGAAGTTGCGCTTCATAAGGCCGCGGATCGATATCGATCAACGGCTCAGATTTTCGAACGAGTTGACCTTCCTTGTAATGCACCTGATTTACCATGCCCATCACTTCACTGGTAATCGAGGCCGTATAAACTGGCGTCACGGTTCCAATCGCTTCCAGATAAACTCCAATATCTCCCTTTTGTGCGGTGGCTTCTGTAATCGTGACTGGACCTGTAACCCCGCGTCGGGAAGCAGTTGGAGCGCCTTTGTTTTCGTCATGATGGCGCAGAACCAAAATGAGAATCACGGCCATGGCGACGAGCGCGAACGCCCACACGAGATACCGCCGCCACTTGGGCTTATCGGAGTTACTTGCTGGAGGCAACTGGTGCCGCGGGTCGATAGCTGAAGCAGGAGGTTGATTTTCCATCCGATTTTTCCTACGTCAGTTTCTTACGTCAAACGATCCGATTTGTGCTGCGAGACGATATCGATCTCCAGACCATGCCTTTGCGCTGGCCCGCCAGGCCACGCGCGCCAAACATATAGATTGCGCCGGTCATCATAAATGCAGTTGCAGATCCCGCAAAGTCGTGCCGACACTGAATGAGAGTCGTCGAAGCCATCAAGAAAATCCGATCAGGGCGCTGTATGAAGACCTTGAACATGATATGCCCACGCCCGCAGACATCCGTACTTAGTTGCTTCTGGAGCACCTATTGTTGCAGCCGCAACCAGTTTTGAATAGGCTAGTCATCCCCTTATAGGAGCATTTCTGTCCTTGTGGACGTAAAGAATCAGCAATAGCAGGTAAATATTCGTAACCCATCGGAGCACAAACGTGCGAACAAAGATGGATGAACAGTCATTTTGTCGTATCGACCGAAAAAGCCAAAAGCACATTTCCCGCCATTGCATTGGTGTAGCCGGTATTCACATAGACCATCCCGCTCACAATTGCAGGCCCCGCTCCGTTCAGCGAACCTCCGTGTGCGCGAACGCCGTTGGTAGTATGAAATTCCTGAACCGTATCGAAATCCCAAAGGACGTTACCATCCCGCGTATCATACGCGCGCAAATGACCATCGAGCGAACCCGCAAAAACTGCGCCTGGAATTAAGGTTGGCGGAGCCATTTGTGCCGCGCTGCAGCCAAACTGGCCAGCGCAAGCCGGTTTCGGCGGATCAGCATGCCAAACCTGTTTTCCGGTGCGAAGATCCAGCGCAAACAATCCGCCACCACCCAGCGGGCTATCAAAATCGTAATCTGATAGTGGGAAATAACCGTATCGTTTGTCGGCGGCACCGCCCCATTCCACTCCACCCAACGGGCCACCTTTTCCGATGCGGCTCTTCCACAACAGCTTGCCCTGATTTGCGGGATCAACCGCGTAAACCACTCCCGACTTTTGCGCCAGCAGCAAAACATCTTTTCCGCTGGCCAGCGACCTCAATACTGGCGGCGCGCCAAAATCGTAATCGTCCCCGTGCCGGTCGGGACAATTATCCTTCTTTTCCGCCACACAGCCGCTGTTCCAAACATCCTTCGGCGTGAATTGCCGGGACCATAACTTTTTCCCGGACTTCATGTCGAACGCGATCACCGCATCCGATGAGTCAGTGGACGGAGCCGAATAATTATTCCCCGTGGCCACGTAAATGGCATGCCGTTTCAGATCAGCCGTCGGCGCCGACCATACAGGAGAGCCGGAAGGCCCCCAATACTGCACGCCCGCGGAATTCTTCCGCGTGGGCTTGGGATCGTCAGTAAGAGTGTAGGCTTTCCAGATTTGCTTTCCAGACACTGTATCCAGCGCTACCACGCTTCCTAGAAATGTGCAGCAAGGGTAGCTCGGATCGGCGGCCGCCCCTTCTTCTCCCGAAGAAATGGGAACATATAATCGCGTGCCCACCAGCAATGGCGATCCCGTGATGCGCGCCGCCGGATGCGGCTCCGGGCGCACTTTCCAGATCACCGAGCCATCCGCAACTTTCAGCGCATAAACGAATCCATTGGTATCGCCGAACAGCGCTGCCTCGCCTTTGTTCCCGATCGAAATCGCGGTCTTGACCGTAGCCGACGCTTTAAAGCTCCACCACAAGCAACCGGTTGCGGAATCGAGCGTGTAGACGGTTCCATCTTCACTGCCGACAAATAATTTTCCCGCGACCGACGTGGGTTGACCGAAAGTCGCCGCTGCTCCGGGAAAACCGAACGTCCACTTTAATTTCAGATTTTTAATCTCATCACGCTTCAATCCCGCGGCAACCGACGGCTGAAAACGGCTGTTCTGCGGGTCTCCGCCCCACCCCGCCCACATCGGTGGATTGGGCGGCGGATCCAGATCTCGCGCGCACATCCCCGCCGTATTTGCCGCCGTGGAAAGGTTTGCCACGCCAAGATAGTCGGCAATCGCAACTTTTTGCGCTTTGGAAAGAAATTTGGCTTCCCATTTCATTCTTCCGGATTCAAGCGCGGCTATGATCGACGACCTTGTCATGTCGTGCAGCGCCGCCGGCTCCGGCGCTCGCATGTCATTGCCTTGCCGGTGACAACTGGCGCATTTCTTCGTAAAAAGTGCGGCCCCATCCGGCGGAGCGGAGGCCTGCTTCCGCGAGCAGCCCTGCAGAAGAATTGCTGCACTCAAGCAAAGCAGCAAGGCTGCCGAGTGCGTTCGTAGTTCGTGAAATCTTTTGCACATCAATTTGCACATCGATCTATCGTTTCGCACCGTTCCGTCGACTGTTCCGACTGCGTTATTTGGATGACGACTCGCACCCCGGCGACTGCAAAGTGTCCGTAGAAAAGAGTAAAGAACTCTACCAGACTTCCTCTTAGAGCTTGAAATTGCGTGGAAGCGGCAGTCACGACAATGGCCACGGTCGCTCAACCCGTGGCCAAATTGTCGCTAAAGGCTTAACTATTGTTGCTGAGGCGGTGCCTGTTGGCCAGAATTGGCGTCAGGCGCACCTGAATGACCTCTATGCCCCCACCGCTCGCGATTGGCTTGCATTTCGTCCCATTTCTTTTGCTGGTCTGAGTCCAGCACTGCGCGGATCTGCGAGTCGGTCGTCTTGCGGATGTCCATCATTTTGGCGCGGCGATCCGGTTGCGAGAGCGAACTATCCTGGTGCACGCTCTCCATTTGAGAATGCTCGGACTGCAGTGCCTCCTGCACTTTAGATTGCTGATCGGAGGTCAGGTTAAGCTTCTTTGTCAGTTCCGCTGTACGTTTGGCTGGGTCGGGAGGACCGTGGTGCCGGCCGCCGTTCTCCTGCGCCGGCGGCGCTTGCTGATCGTTGGACTGCGCACCCGCGAAAGGCGCGGCGATGGCAATCGCTCCAGCAGCGACTGAAACTAACAACCATTTCTTCAACATGGGGAAACTCCTTTTTCGAAAGCGATCTGTCTACACGTATAAATGGAATTATGCCCCGGAAGTTGCGGTAAGAAGCAAGATTCAGGCAATCTTTGCATAACTTTACGAATCCGAATCCCGCGCCTGATTCGCCCCTGAATTGCGACAAAACTTTACAAGTTCCGTGCCAAGGCCCGGGTTATGATCCGATCACGATAGAGGCCAACGGCCGCGCCAGGTTATGAAAGTTTTTAGTCTCCACATTCCGGCGTGGAAGATGAGGCCTGGTTCCCGGTTCGTCCCTCAGGTTTTCATTTTTTTACTCCAGGCCGCGATGTTTTATCCCTGCTTGTCCATCGCGCAGCAGACTTCTGCTCCAGCTCCCGCCATCGGAGTCAGAATCCTCCACGGTCTGGTGAAGGCGGGGAATATGCCAATTCCCGGCGCCAGCGTTTCCGCCGTGAATGCTCTCACAAAGCAACAAGTTAATACCTCGACGGATGTCGATGGCACGTACCGACTGACGATTCCTGCCGATGGCCGCTACACGGTGCAGGTGCAGATGGCAGCCTTCGCTGCCGGCAAGCAGGAAGTAGTGTTCGATCCAACCCATCCGGATATACAGGCCAATTTTGAACTGGTTCTGCTATCGCGGGTGCGTCAGGCCGCCAGCGAACAGCGGCAGGCGAATGCGGGAAGACGTGGCTTCCAGAATCTCTCGGTATTTCAAGCTGCATCCGGGCAAGATTCGTCGAACAGCTCCATGAGCGATGTTGTGCCATCCGGTATGCCGGTTCCCGGACTTTCATCGGATAGCGCGACGGAATCTGTGGCGGTTTCAGGAAACACTTCCAACTCATTCAACGCCATGAGTGCGGACGAAATGCAACAGCGCTTCAACGATGCCCGCCAACAAGGAGGAGGCTTCGGTGGCGGCGGTGGATTCAGTGGTGCGGGCGGTGGCCGCGGTGGAGGCTTCGGTGGTGGAGGTGGCGGAGGCGGTGGAGGAGCGATGATCTTCGGCCGTCGCGGCTTCGACAGCAATCGCCCCCACGGATCGCTCTATTACGGCGTTGGCGATTCGGCCTTGAACGCCTCGCCTTTTTCTCTCACTGGACAGCCCACGGAAAAACCGTCCTATTTGCAAAATAGCTTCGGTGGTTCCATCGGCGGCCCGCTGAACATCCCGCACATCTATCATGGCGGAGCCAAGACTTTTTATTTCATCAACTACAACGGCAAGCGCGCGGAAAATCCCTTCGATCAATTTTCCACCGTGCCCACGCCGCTCGAGCGTCAGGGAAATTTCTCGCAGACCACTTACACTTCCGGTGCGGAACCTGGACTGCCGGTAAGAATTTTCAATCCCGCGACAAACACCCCATATGCCAACAATACGATTCCGCAAATCAATCCCGCAGCACAGGCTCTACTGCAATATATTCCGTTGCCGAACTTACCCGGCAGTTATCAAAACTTCCACTACGTGACCTCCGCCAACAGCGACAGCGACGATCTGAACATACGCGTCAACCGCAGCTTTGGCGCAGCGCCGGTGCGCGGACGCCGAGGCGGAGGCCGCAATGCTCCGCGCAACAATCTGACCTTCGGCTTTCACTACCACGAATCCAGCGCCACCCTGACCAATCCGTTTCCCAGCGTGGGCGGCAACACCTCGGTGCGCAGCTTTGACATTCCAGTCTCGTACGCCCGTAGCATCGGCAAGCTCACCAATATTGTCCGCGCGGATTTTAACCGCAGCCGCACCCGCACCCAGAATCTATACGCCTTCAGCGACGACATTACCGGCGCGCTGGGTATCGCCGGAGTTTCTCAAAACCCATTCGACTGGGGCTTGCCGAATCTTTCCCTCACAAACTTCGCCAGCCTTCAGGATACGACTCCGCAACTAAGCCGGCCTCAAACCTACACCTTCTCCGACAACGTAATCTGGAATCACGGCAAGCATACTGCGCGCTGGGGCGGAGACTTTCGGCGCGTGCAGCTGAACACGGATACTGACGGCAACCCGCGCGGTTCCTTCATCTTCAGCGGTTTTAATACCGAGCAACTCACTGGTTCCGGAAGCGCGGTGGCCGGCACGGGATACGATTTCGCCGATTTTCTCCTCGGATTACCGCAGCAAACTTCCGAGCAATTCGGCGAAAGCGATCACTTCCACGGCAACTACTGGGATTTATACGCGCAGGACGAATGGAAGATGCGCGCCAACATAACCCTTAATCTTGGTGTGCGCTATGAATACGTTTCTCCGCTTACCGAAGAAAATAATCGCATCGCAAATCTCGACCTTTCTCCGGGAGTGCTGAATCCCGCCCTGGGCGTGGCAGCAGCGACGCCGATTCTTCCCGGCCAGGCAGGTCCGTACTATGGCCGGCTGCCAGCCAGCCTGATGCATCCCGATCATAACAACTTTGCCCCGCGAATCGGATTTGCCTGGAAGCCATTTTCCACAACTGTGGTCCGCGGCGGATACGGCATTAACTACAACACCGGCGCATATCAAGGCATCGCGCAACAGCTTGCCTTGCAGCCGCCGTTCGCCACCACCGCCACCAACATCGAGCCCTTATCGCGGCCGTCGATTCCAGCTCTCACGCTGCAAAGCGCATTTCCCGTTCCCACCGACATCACCAACGATTACGCTGCGGATCCGAACTATCGGCTGGGCTATGTGCAGATTCGCAATCTCGATATTCAACAACAGATTCGCCCTACGCTGCTGCTCAATATTGATTACACCGGAACCAAGGGAACCGATCTCGATATTCTCGAAGCTCCAAACCGGAACGCGACTTCGACCGCAATTCGGATCGCTAGCGTCCAGGCTTTCAACTACGAAAGTTCCATGGCGGATTCGGAGGCTAATGCTGGCTCGGTCCGGCTGCGCAAGCGCTTGGCGAAGGGATTCGCCATCGGCGGCATCTATACATTTTCGAAAGCGCTGGATGATGCGTCTTCCATCGGTGCAGGGGCAACATCGGGCTCGAACACTCCCGGACTGGGCGCGGGTGGCACCGGCGCAAGAGGCGGCGGAGGCGGCGGAAGTTCCTCGAGCGCGAGCAGCAGTTCGTCAGCGGGCGCATCCAACGTCGCGCAGAATCCTTTTAATCTCTCAGCAGAGCGCGGCCTATCCAGCTTCAACCAGACGCACAAATTCACCGCGGATTACTTGTGGGAACCCCCTTTTGGACACGACAAGCGCTGGCTCACCGGCAATACTCCGTGGCGCGCCGTTCTCGGTGACTGGCAATGGAGCGGCGACTGGGCGATCGCATCCGGCCTGCCGTTTACGCCGCGCATAATCGGCAACATCGAAAACGTGAACGCGGGAATCAACGGCACGCAACGGCCAGATTTGGTTCCCGGCCAATCCGTGAGCCTTTCGAACCCCACAGTGCGGCAGTGGTTCAATACTGCGGCGTTCGTTCTACCGACCGGCCCTTACGGCGATGCTCGGCGCAACAGCATCATTGGCCCGGGCACAAAAGTTTTCGATATGGCCTTCACAAAAATTATCCCCTTGAAAGAATCGCGAGTGCTGGAGTTCCGAGCCCAGGCCACCAACATTTTCAACATTCCAAATTATTCTTCGATCGATACCAGCGTAACTTCGCCGACTTTCGGCCGGGTCACCGGCGTCGGGGCTATGCGGGCATTCACCATGACAGGACGATTTCGCTTCTAATGAGATGCAGAGAGGAAGATTATTTGAGAGGAAGATCGTTAAAGAGGTTCATCATGGCTTCCACGCCAAACCGGTCCGCCGATAAAGCGCTCGCGTTGATTCTGGCGCTCGTGCTCCTTTGCCCGCCTCTGCCTTCGCAAGAGCAATCGGACTATCTGATTCACGTGCAATCGGATCTCGTGCTGGTAAATGTCACGGTGCGGGACAAGAGCGGAAAATTCGTTCAGGGTCTGAAGCCGGGAAATTTCACCATCCTCGAAGACAACAAACCGCAGAAGGTTATTTCCTTTGACGTGGAAAACGTCGATGCCGTCCCGCCTCCGGATGTAACTCAGACAAGGCCGCTCCCAACACCCGTTCCAGGGCAAGCCAGTCCCGCCGCAAACGTAGCGGCCCAACTCACGGCGCAGTTCAAAGATCGCCGTCTGATTGTCTTATTTTTCGATCTCTCCGCGATGGAGCCGGACGAAATCGATCACGCAGTCACATCCGCCGAACACTATGTCGACACGCAAATGGCGCCCGCAGACCTTGTATCGATTGTTTCGCTGGGAAGTTCGCTGTTGGTGAATCAGGATTTCACCACCGATCGCGCGCTGCTGAAAAAACAGTTGGATCAATTCAGTTCCGGCAGTGGCCAGGGTTTTGAGGAAGGCACCACAGGAACTACCGAGGGAACTCCTGACACAGGTCAGCCATTCACTGCCGACGACACCGAATACAACATTTTCAATACCGATCGGCGGCTGGAAGCTTTGCGCTCGGTCGCGGAAAAACTCTCCTACGTTCAACAGAAGAAGTCGCTGATTTATTTTTCCAGCGGCATGGATCGCACCGGCATTGAGAATGAATCCGAGTTGCGTGCCGCGGTGAACGCCGCAGTGCGTTCCAACCTGGCCATCTACACCATGGACATGCGTGGTCTGCAGGCGCTGGTGGCCGGCGGGGAAGCGCAGAACGCCAGTCTGCGCGGCGTTTCGGCGTATTCAGGTCAGTCCACGCTCAATGCGTTGAACTCAAATTTCACCACGCAGGAAACATTGGTCACGCTGGCCAGCGACACCGGTGGCCGCGCCTTTCTCGACTCCAACGACTTCAGCAAGATTTTCCGGGGAGTGCAGCAGGATACATCCACCTACTATCTGCTCGGCTATCACAGCACAAATCCGGCGCGGAACGGCCATTACCGGCGCATCGTTGTGAAGATGAATATTCCCGGCGTGAAAATCGACTACCGCCGCGGCTATTACGCCCCGGCCGATTATCGGCATTCCACCAAGGATGACAAGGAGCGGCAGTTGGAAGAGGAACTCGCTTCCGAATTGCCGGCTACAGATTTGCCGCTCTATCTCGGCGTCGCCTACTTTCGCCTGGAGAAGAATAAATTCTTCGTTCCTATTTCGCTGGTAGTGCCAGGTTCGCAGATTCCATTCGTCCGTAGCAGCGACCGCGACAAAGCCACGCTCGATGTCATCGGAATGGTGCTGGATAGCGAACATCATCCGCTGAACCGAATTCGCGACACCGTAAAGCTAGCAGTGAACACATCGACGGAAGTGCAAAAAAAGAATGTCCAATACGAAACTGGGATGAGCCTATTGAGCGGCAAATACCACCTGAAGTTTGTGGTGCGCGAAAATCAAACCGGCCGCATGGGATCGTTCGAAGCCGATATTGACGTGCCTGACTTGAAATCACAACCATTAAAGATGAGTTCAGTAGTGCTCGCCAGCCAGACTCAAACGGCGAAGAAGGGAACGAACCTGAATCCCCTGATCCGCGACGGTTCGGAGATTGTTCCGAACATCACGCACGTATTTTCGACCAACCAACACCTACTTCTTTATTATGAGGTTTACGATCCCGCGCGGCCCGCCGTCACAGACTCCGCCAAGGCCGGAGCGGCCGAGACCGGCATTCGGCTCTTGACCAATGTCGCATTCTTTCGGGGAAAAGCAAAAACCTACGAGAGTTCGCTGGTGGAAGTAACTGAACTGAATGCGCGGGAACGTAAGGCGGCCGTGTTCCAATTAGACGTGCCGCTCATCTCGCTCAAACCTGGCTTCTATACCTGCCAGATAAATGTGATTGACGACGCCGGCGGACATTTTCTATTTCCGCGGCTTGCGTTGTTAATCCGCACCGAGCCGAAAGGCTGACGCTAGTCTGCCGCCATCCCCTGTGCCTCGCACTCAACTTGTAACGGTTGAGCAAGGTCAACATCGGATACTGCCTGCCCGCGCAGTTCCGCTTCCATCGCCGCGAGTTGAGCCTCAATATCCTCCACCGCCTTCCGCTTCCGGATCACTTCTTCGCGGTACCGGCGCAGGAAATAATCGATGGTCTCAACCCGAATCCTGATCGAGCCGGAAGGCTTGTTCTCGTCCAGATCCTTGAAGCAGAAATATGGTGTTCCCGATTGCTCGATGATA
>JBAWBG010000413.1:0-6123 GCA_049589695.1 Candidatus Sulfotelmatobacter sp.
TCGAATATGTCCCAACGAAGGGACAGAGTCCGCGGAATTTCCAGATCGATCCCACCGGCAAGCTATTGTTTGCAGCCAACGAAAAATCAGACGACATCGTTATCTTTCGAATCAACGACCAGACCGGCCGCCTGACCGCAACAGGCAAAGTACTGGACATCTCGCAACCTGTCTGTGTGAAATTCGTGCCGATCAACTAGCAGCGTGCCTATTGTTTCTTTGACTGAATCTTTGCCTGGCGAGATGTGTATTCGCGTCCGGCTTGATCTCGTCGTATTTCATGCAACTGATCGAGCCATCTACTTCCAACACGGCCAAGGCGACGTCATGCACGTTTGCGATGCCGTGTTCGCGGAGGGCGCGCTCCAGTTCGTCCATACTCACGTGCTCTTTGGCCATGTGAGATTCGATGGCCTCTCCATCATGAACCAGAAGGCTGGGTTCACCCTGCACCAGATGCCGAAAGCCGCGGTTGGCCCCGGAAAGATTGCCTACAAAATAGTTCAGCAACAACAGCGTGGATGCCGCAATCACGCCACCAATCAGCGACGTATCCGGCCCGGTCATCGCGTTCTGCACGGAGTTCGAAAGAAGAAGCAACAGCGTGAGATCGAAAGGCGTCATCTGCCCAACTTCACGCTTGCCGCTAAGCCGGACGCCAATCAGAACGACAAGGTAGATCACTCCCGTGCGCAGCGCGATCTGAAGCGCAACATGCGCGCCGGCCGGGAAAAGCACTCCGTTCAATTAGCTGTCACCGGAACCGGTGAGCTCTTCGGCGTACTTAAGTATCCCGTCGCTTTGTTCTTGTCCACGGTCCAAACAACCAACTCGAACAGCAAGTGCTGCCGTCCCGAGTAGAACTGGATCGGTTCAGCGATGTTCCGATCCTTCTTCTCGATGGTCTTATCGTCGGAGGTTACATTGATGGTGAACTTGCCGTGCTTGGCGTCTGTCTTCTTGAGTTGCAGGCTCACAGTTGCCACCGGTTGCGGCTTTTTTGCCCCCCGTAGCAAAGTGAACTCATAATAGTTGCGATCGCCTTTGTGCTTGAGCACTTCAAGGTCGCTGCGCGTGTTAGCGATCAATCCACTCTGTACTCCCAGGTCCCCAACGGCGCCTTGCAGCTTTGCTTTGGTGCTCTCCAGATCAGCTTTCGTTGAAGCCACGTCGGTCTTGACGCCGCCGACGTCGGTTTTTACCCCCGCCACTTCGCCGTTCACCTGGCCAATCTGTTCCTTTTGTTCCTGCTCCAAACGCGATTCCGACTGTTTCTGCTGCTGCTGCAGTTGCAATGCCCGCTGATTCACGTCTTTCTTCGTAAGCCCCAATTGATGAGCCAATGTTTCTTCGGACGCTTCGGCCGTCTGCATCCTGTTCTTGAGTTCCGTAACCTGATTCTGACTATCGCCCAGGTCCTTGGTCAGCTTATCGATGTGCTGTTGGGTCGTGACATATCCATACACCGACGCCGCGATGAAAATAATCGCGACAAAAAACAGAATCCATTTACCCGCATTCGATTGCGGCTCTACAGGTTCGACAGATACCTCTTCGCCTTCGTCCGGCATAGCTCCTCCAGGAGTGACCTTCCCGTAAATTGTGGGATCGCTTTAATTGTTGAGCACAAGGGCGGCGGTGTCAACTAGTTCTGGGGATACACTTCCCCGTTCTTCTACAATGACTATGGTGAAGAATTGGGACGTAATTGTTATTGGCGGCGGCATCATCGGCCTCTCGCTTTCGCTGGAGCTCCGCAAGAAAGGAGCGACTGTTCTTGTAGTCGAACGGGGAGAACCCGGTCGAGAAGCTTCTTATGCCGCGGGCGGGATGCTGGTGGATTGCGGCATTGAAACTCCAGCCGCTCTACGCACGCTGGCGACGGCCGGCGCCCGCATGTATCCCGAGTTCGCGCATGAGTTGGAAGTGGAATCGGGAATGAAAGTCGATCTGCGGGAGCGGGGTACGCTTTTGACCCTGTCTGCCAAACATATTCAGCATCCTGAATCCATGACCGCAGCTTTGTCTCCGGCGGATCTCAGTGACCTGGAGGTGAAGTTGAGTCTTGATCAGGAGTTCGATCTCAAGGAAGAACTCGATCCACTGGAATCGGAGCTGGCGGTGGAGGCAATGCATCCAGCGTTCTATCACATCAAAGAACGCAGCGTCGATCCCCGGGCGCTCACCGGCGCTGCTGTCAAAGCCGCCAAACATCGCGAGGTCGATTTTTCCTCGGGAGATCCAGTAACCTCAGTGAATCAGGCCGATGATCGCGTGGTGAGCGTAACCACGACGAAGACCACATTTCACGCTGCGAAGGTGGTTAACTGTGCCGGAGCATGGTCGGGGCAAATTGCGCCTCACGCTTTTCCTACTCGGCCGGTGAAGGGGCAGATGCTTTGTCTTATCGCTCCCCGGATGTTGTTGAAACACGTTATCCGCACGCCTAAGATCTACCTGATCCCGCGCAGCGACGGACGAATCATCGTTGGCACGACGGTCGAAGAAGCGGGATTCGACAAACGCACAGACGTCGGCGCCATTCAGCGATTGCACCGTGCAGCCGTCGCTCTCGTGCCAGAGTTGCGGAATGCCAAAATTCTCGAGGACTGGGCAGGGCTGCGTCCCGGAACTCCTGACGCACTGCCGATTCTCGGGGCAACTTCGATGCCCGGCTATTACGTGGCAACAGGCCATTTTCGCGACGGTATTCTTCTTGCGCCGATCACTGCTCGCCTGATGACGCAAGTGATCGAGGGAGATGTACCCGATCATGATCTGGCAGCATTTTCTCCCGCCAGGTTTGCTGGTATCGTCTCGAAGGGAGGATAGCCGGCACTCCTTTCCTCCAATTCCTTCCGGTATACTGAAACGTTTTCAGCAACATTAATTTCCTCGACTGTGCTGTGCACCAGAAAGGATTTCCATGGCTTCCCCGGCAGTTGATTTTGCCCGCAATCATCAGCAGCGCTTCCTGAGCGAGTTGAAAGATCTGCTTCGCATTCCCAGCGTGAGCACGCTTGACGAGCACAAGCCTGACGTGCAAAAGGCGGCAGAATTTGTGGCCGATGATCTGCGCCGCATCGGCATGGAAAGTGTCGAGGTTATTTCGACCAAAGGTCACCCTATGGTCTATGCAGATTGGCTGCACGCGCCGGGCAAGCCCACCGCGCTTTGCTATGCGCATTACGATGTGCAACCGCCCGACCCGCTTAATGAATGGAAGACTCCTCCCTTCGATCCCACGGAACGCAATAATAATATCTATGCGCGGGGTGCGGTCGACGATAAGGGCCAGCTTTGGATGGAAGTGAAGGCGCTCGAGTCGCTGATGAAATCGGGCAATGGCAAATTGCCCGTCAATGTGAAAGTTATTTTTGAAGGTGAAGAAGAAGTTGGTGGCGAATCCATCACTGAGTACGTGCGCAAGCAGAAGGCCAAACTGAAAGCTGATTTTGCGCTGGTGTGTGACACGGAACTTTTCGCGCCGAACCTGCCTACACTGTGCGTAGGCTTGCGTGGCTTGGTCTATACAGAAATCGAAGCTTACGGAGCCAAAGTTGATTTGCACTCGGGCGTCTACGGTGGGGCGGCGCCGAATCCGTTTTTTGCTCTCATCGAAATCATCAGCAAGTTGAAAGATGCGAAAGGCCACGTTCTGATCCCCGGTTTTTACAAGGGCGTGAAGGCTCCTAGCAAGGACGAACTCAAAGCCTGGAAGCGGCTGCCGTTCAATGAAGAGACTTACCGGAAAACCGAAGTCGGGTCGAAGAGCCTTACTGGCGAACCGGGCTACTCCGTTCTTTACCGCACCTGGGCGCGGCCGACGCTGGAGGTTCACGGCATGCCCGGAGGATTCACCGCGGCTGGCGCGAAGACCGTGATTCCAGCGAAAGCTTCGGCCAAGGTTTCCATGCGGCTGGTGCCGAACCAGGATCCGGACGACATCCTGAAGCGGTACACGAACTTTGTGAAGAAGCTCACGCCCAAGGGCATCGAGACGAAAATTAAAGTATGGAGCAAAGGGCCGGCTTGCGTGGTTGGAACCGATAATCCTTACATCAAGGCTGCCACCGAGGCGTTGCGCGATACCTTCAAGAAAGAGACTGTATTCATTCGCAGCGGCGGATCGATTCCAATCGTCAACGACTTCTACCAGGCGTTGAAGATTCCCAGCGTGATGATGGGATTCGGGCTGCCTGACGACAACCTGCACGCTCCGAACGAGAAGTTCCATATCCCAAACTTCCATCATGGGATCGAGACGATCTGTTTGTTCTTTGAGAAGCTGGGAGCGAAGTAGGCATCGTCAGCGCCGACCTCGGGGGCCCCTTGGCGTTAGCGATGAGCTGTTTACTTGGGTCAATTTTTGCCGATCAACCATAACCCTTCAACCATGAAGGAGATTGATCGTGCAGTTACCGATTTGGACAGGGGAATCGGTGCATTTTACTGACCCCCGAGGAAACAATCGAACGCATAGATGGAAGCGTATGGCGTGGGCTGCGCGTATCTACAGCAAGGGCCAGATAGATCGTGCTGGCCGAGGGGTGGCATCCCCCCAAGCATTGGACGCGGAGGGGGAGTTTGAGGATTACGTCAAACGACTCATCCAGCGGGAAGAGGACATCCGCATTGTTGACAATTGGCGCGCCTGCCATGCATATCCGTTGCAAGTCGTAAAGATGACTCTCCTAAGGCGTGCAAAAAAATTGACCCGGAGGCCCTAATCGCACAACGACTAAAACGCCGTCCATCAATTGAGATAAAACTGCGAGACAACGAAAATATGAAGTTGTCTCAAATGCACGACATCGGAGGATGTCGCGCAGTTCTTTCTACCGTCAAGCAGGTTCACGCCTTGGTCAAAAAATACAAAGATTTCCACACCAAAAGTCCGAAAGATCGTTCGGACTGGGATGGTTCAGATGACTTCGACTATATTGCACGTCCTAAGCCTGATGGCTATCGAAGTGTCCACTTGGTGTTTCGTTTCAAGAGCCCTAGCGATGAGCGGGCCATCTACAACGGGCAAAGAATTGAAATACAGATTAGATCGCGGCTCCAGCACGCATGGGCCACTGCCGTTGAAACTGCTCAATTGTTTACCGGACAGGCCCTCAAATCGCGGGTCAAAAGGGCGAGCGACGACTGGCTTCGATTCTTTGCTTTGACTAGTTCTGCTTTCGCGATCAGGGAGCGGTCTGCCCCGGTTCCAGGAAACCCCAGACACCCGCGATGAGATCGTGGCTCAACTGCGCGAGATTATGCTCCGTACCGATATTATGCAGAGCCTTCGCGACTGGAATGACACTGTGCATCTGCTCGAAGTTAGGGAAGCTCCAGAAGCCTATTTTCATGTGCTTACGCTCGATTTAGCGAAGAGGACACTTAACGTTAAATCCTTCAGGCGAGACGAAGCTATGGCGTCACAGGCAGCTTATGATAGGGCTGAAAAGGAAACCGAGAAGGACCCAAACGCTCAAGTGGTCCTAGTGTCCGTTGAGGACCTAGATTCGCTTCGCAAGGCCTATCCCAACTATTACGTGGACACCAAAGGATTCATGGACTCCGTTGACGCAGAAATGCTGGGACTGGGGGTACACCGCGAAAAACGATAATTCTGAAGCGAGCAAATTTGATCTTGTTGTGCGCCGACTACCTTCCATCTGACACGAAGAAATCAGAAGGGACCGGCCCACGCGCCATCCCCAGTGGGGCAGCCTCGGAGGCAGCCCGAGTGACCGGGCCCACTGACGCCGCAGGCAAGCTTGCAGGGATGCTTCGACTGTGCAGGGAGGACCTTCGGTCCTCCCTGCTTCGCTCAGCATGACAAGATCGCGCCACTGAGCTCTTGTCTGAGGAGAACCGGGGGATGCGACGTTCGCCGTTTCCCCTGGCTCCTCCAATTTGCGCCCGCAAATGGGCGCGAGCGGAAAAACGGAGCCAATGACGGACTCACCCTCCCTGTGACATCCAACCTTGTCATCCACAACCCCACCATCCGATCATGGTTCAGGCGAAGGCGGAGGCACAGCCCGAGCCAAAACTGTCGTGGCACCTAACTCCTTTGTTCGACGTATTATGACCTCTAAGTCATTTGTCCGACGTATTTTGCGAGGA
>JBAWBG010000414.1:0-1847 GCA_049589695.1 Candidatus Sulfotelmatobacter sp.
GTGTCATCTTCCACGAAATAAACCAGCGCTTTGCCGGAGTCAGGCTGGTCGGAGTTGGCTTGAACCGAGTGTTGACCATTGGTCGTTTTCACGGAAAATTTGGCGTTGGGATCGCCACATCCGGAAGCCTGCAAGTCTTGCGCGACGGCCGGGAATATGGAGAGGAAAACGGCTGTGAAGCAAAGAACAACGAACGTGAATTTATTCATGATCGTCACTCCTTTGGAATCCGGGTGGAACTGGATCGTCCGGATTCCGGATCGTCCAGATTAATGTTAGGCGAACTGGGGAAGGCGCTTTCTAGAATTTTGTGTAGTTTGCATAGAATTTTGCAATGCGTTGGAGGTGATTTCGGCATTGGGGCGCCATTCTTGGCGCTTTTCATTTGTCTCTAAATTGTAAAATCCCTGTCATTTTCTACTCCAAAATGTGCCAATAAACTCAAATCAGGCTACAGTTTAGCGGTATCATTGCATGCCCGTTCCGGGTGTGCCTGGAGACGCAGATGGTAAAGAGCATGGGACAAGGGGCGACGATGGAAGTGGCTCCGGCGGGTGGCGAGAAAATATTGGTGATTGAGGACGACCGGGCGGTCCAAAAGGCGCTGCTTCGGTTGTTCGAGGCCGAGGGGTTCGCGGTTGAGCTCGCAGGAAACGGGACGGAGGGGTTAGAGATGTTCCGGGCGTCGGCTCCGTCGGTGCTGGTGCTGGATCTTAGTCTGCCGGGGACGCCGGGCCAGGATATTTGCCGGGAGATCAGCCAAGCGAATCCGACGCTGCCGATCATCATTTTGAGTGCGCGGACGGAAGTGATGGACAAGGTGCTGCTGCTGGAACTCGGGGCGCACGACTATGTGACCAAGCCGTTCAGTCCGCGGGAGCTTTTGGCGCGGGTGAGGACGGCGATGCGGCGGCGGGCGGCGCCGGTTCCGGCGGCGGAGACTTTTAGCTTCGGCGACGTGAAGGTGGACTTCACGAAGATGGAGTTGCGGCGCAATGGGGAACTCGTGCCCATGACGTCGCAGGAGTTCAAGGTGCTGAAGTTCATGATTCAGAATGCGGAGCGCGTGCTGACGCGGGAGGAATTGCTGAATCAGGTCTGGGGATACCGGAATTATCCAAGCACGCGGACGGTGGACAATCATATTTTGAGGTTGCGGCAGAAGCTGGAGAAAGACAGCGCGAATCCGCTGCACTTTCGGACGGTGCATAGCGCAGGATATAAGTTTGTGCCTTGAGAATCGAGCCATCGGGTGATCGGGTCATCGGGCGATCTAAAATCCAAACCTGGTTCCCGCTTAGCTTTTGGTTTTCAGATGACCCGATCCCCCGATGTTTTAACGGTTTCCTTCATGAATGGTATTCGGCTCCGCACTAAGTTTTTGCTTTCCATGGTAGCGGTCTCGGCGACGCTGACGATCGCTACCTTGCTGGTGGTGCAATACACGGTGCGGCAGCAGGTAAGGGTCGGCATCCAGCGGGATCTTCAGGATTCTGTTTCCGCTTTTCATAATTTCCAAACTCAAAGAGAAGAGATGCTGGAGCGCTCAGCGGCGCTGCTGGCCGACTTACCGAACGTGCGGGCGATGATGACCACGCATGACGCGGCGACCATTCAGGATGCTTCGCGGGAATTGTGGCATCTCGGCGGAAGCGACCTGTTGCTGCTGGTTGATGCGTCGGGACGGGTAATGGCGCTCCAGGCTACGGCGCAGCAGATCACGGTGCGGGAGGGGCAGGAATTTTTCCCGCAGGTCGTGACGCAAGAGGAGACGCGGCACTGGTGGTGCGTAGATGGGCACCTCTACGAAGTTTTTTTGCAGGATATTTATTTTGGTCCGAAGAGCG
>JBAWBG010000415.1:0-4630 GCA_049589695.1 Candidatus Sulfotelmatobacter sp.
CTGCTCATCATCTCCGATGGCGGCGACAATCACAGCCGGTACACGGAAAATGAAATCAAGGCCCTGGTGAAGGAAGCCGACGTGATGGTCTATGCGATTGGCATCTACGACCGCTATTTCCAAACTCCAGAAGAGCGGCTCGGTCCAGAGCTACTGGGTGAGGTTGCGGAACTCTCTGGCGGACGAGCGTTTACGGTGGAAAATCCTAATGATCTTGCGGATGTAGCGACCAAGATCGGGATCGAACTGCGGAACCAATATGTGCTCGGCTATCGTCCCCACAATGCCTTGCATGACGGCAAATGGCGTAAGATCAAGGTGAAGTTACTGCCTCCGAAAGGATTGCCGCCGCTGAAAGTGTATGCCAGGACCGGATATTACGCGCCCGAAGAATAGTTGCGCCTTATACGCTTTTCTGAGCTGGGCGATATGGGTTGGGGTCTTGGCCGTGGCACTCCCCGCTCTCGCGCGCGCGAGCCTAGAGGCGGTTCAGACCCAGTCTGATCCGACTCAATCTGCCGCGCCGCGACCCTCTCAATCCGGCGTGGCTGTGGCTGCCGGCGTGGCTTCTTCCCAGAAGCAGGGCGACCCGCAAGGCGGCGCCCAACAATCAACTCAGCAGTCCGCAACCCAGAGTTCAACAAACCAGAGTTCAACAAACCAGGGCTCAGCAAACCAGGACAATGGAACATTTGTCATCCGCAAAGACGTGGATGAGGTGTTGCTGCACGCTACGGTGGTGGACGACAAGCAGCGTATCGTAACCAACCTGGATAAAAATGCCTTTACGGTGTACGAAGATGGGAAGCCGCAGACGATTATTTCTTTCCATCATGAGGACATACCGGTGGCCATGGGGATCGTGATTGATAATTCGGGATCGATGCGCGAGAAGCGCACCAAGGTGAACCAGGCGGCGTTGAATCTGGTGAGGTCGAGTAATCCTCAGGATGAAGTTTTTGTGGTGAATTTCAATGATGAATATTATCTCGATCAGGATTTCACTAACGATCTTCTGAAACTAAAAGAGGCATTGGAAAAAATTGATGCCAAAGGCGGGACGGCGCTCTACGAAGCGGTGGTGGCTTCCGCCGACCACTTGAAACGAGACGCGAAACTGGAGCGCAAGGTAATGTTCGTTGTGACCGACGGAGAAGATAACGCCAGCCGTGAGAGTCTGGAGCAGGCGGTGAAGCAGTTGCAGGAGGAAAACGGCCCCTCGGTTTACGCGATCGGAATCCTAGGGGATGAAGAGCATCCGAAGCGCGCCCGGCGCGCTCTCGAGATCATCGCAGAGCGGACCGGAGGGTTGGCATTTTTTCCAAAGACGCTGGATGAAGTAGACGAGATCAGCCGTCAAGTAGCGCATGACATTCGGAACCAGTACACCATCGGATACAAGCCGACAAATCCCAAAGGCACGGGCGGCTTTCGGCAGATTCGGGTGGAAGCTAAGGCCAAGGGGCACGGGAAAATGTCAGTACGCACCAAGAGCGGTTACTACGCGGGCACGCAGGTGGCAACCAGCTCGAAGTGAGAGTGCCTTACTGGCTTCTGAGTTTGCCGCAGATTGTCGAAACTTAAGCGTCTCCAATTGCGCTCTCAGGATTTCATTCCATTGACGACTACGGACCCTCCCACTTACCCTGTAGCGTGCATCAGAGAACTTTTGAAGTCTCTCACCTCAGCGTCGCCGACGACGTTACCGATCTGGTCGGCGGAACTCCCATGCTGCGGCTCAAACGGCTGGTTCCCACCGGTTCGGCTGACATCTTCGCTAAACTTGAATACCTGAATCCGGGGGGCAGCGTGAAAGACCGCGCGGCCATTGGGATTATCCGTCGAGCCGAGCAAGAAGGGAAGCTCTCGCCCGGTGGCACGATTGTCGAAGCCACGGCGGGGAATACCGGGATCGGTTTGGCGCTGATTGGAGTGAATCGTGGTTACAAAGTGAAGCTCTTCGTGCCGGAAAATTTTTCCCAGGAAAAAGTGATCATCATGCGTGCGCTTGGAGCGGAAGTGGATCGCACTCCAGATGAAGAAGGCATGTCGGGCGCGATCCGGCGAGCCAAAGAATTAGTGGCCAGCGATAGAACCGCATTTATGGCGGGGCAGTTCGAGAATCAGGCGAATCCGGATTACCACTACGAAACTACTGCGGTGGAGATTTTCGAGCAGATGGGCGGGAAGATCGACGCCGTGGTTTTGGGCTGCGGAACTTGTGGAACATTTACGGGAATCGCTCGATATATGAAGGAGCATGTGCCGGGAGTCTTGGCTTTTGCGGCGGAGACGCAGGGATCGGTTCTTGGTGGGGGTGAACCGGGACCGCATAAAGTGGAAGGAATCGGGGCAAGCTTTGTGCCAAAGACTTTTGATCGTTCGGTGTGTGATGAAGTGATTGCAGTGACGGACGAGGATGCGTTCGAGACTGTGAAACAACTGGCGGCACAGGAAGGCGTGCTGGCAGGGTCCAGCGGCGGGGCGGCGGTGTTCGCGGCTATGCAAGTGGCGCGACGGTTGGGTGCTGGAAAACGGGTGGCCACGATTATCCCGGATTCGGCGGAGCGGTATTTGTCGAAGAAGATTTTTGAAGGCGGGATTTAGGCAAAAAGATAATTGCAGAGAACGCCGGGGATATCCGCGGAAATCACTGAGAAAAACAATTCATAGAAGAATCCATGAAAAAAAATAGACGGGCTGGGTTTGCGACGCGCGCGATTCACGATGGGCAGGAGCCGGATCCTCTGACCGGCGCGGTCAACGTGCCCATTTATTTGAGTTCTACTTATGTGCAGCAGGGGATCGGCGAGAACAAAGGGTACGAGTATTCGCGAGTGTCTAATCCCACGCGTGACCGGCTGGAAGAGAATCTAGCGTCGCTCGAAGGCGGAGTGGCGGCGCGAGTTTTTGGCAGCGGAATGGCGGCAATCAATGCGATCGCCAGCATGTTGAAGTCTGGTGACCACGTGGTGTGCGGAAATGACCTATACGGCGGAACGCCCCGGCTGTTCAACCAGGTGCTGACAAATTTCGGTTTGGAGTTCTCTTACGTCGATACATCGGACGCCGAAAACATAGAGCGCGCGATCCGCAAAAATACGCGCATGGTTTATGTAGAGACGCCGACCAATCCCTTGATGCGCTTAAGCGATCTGGCTGAGATTAGCAGAATTTGCCGACGAAAAAAGTTAGAGCTGGTAGTCGACAACACGTTTATGTCTCCTTACTTTCAGAAGCCGTTGGCGCTGGGCGCAGACATGGTGGTGCACTCGACCACCAAGTTCCTCAACGGCCACAGCGACGGACTGGGGGGCGTTGTGGTTTGCAGCAGACCGGAGCAGGCGGAAAAGCTGGCATTCTTGCAGAAGTGCGCGGGCGCGATACTCTCTCCGTTTGAATGCTGGCTGGTGCTGCGTGGAGTGAAGACATTGGCGGCGCGAATGGAAATCCATGACCGCAACGGGCGCGCAGTTGCGGATTTTCTGGCCAGGCATAAGAAAGTTAAGCAAGTTTTCTACCCCGGGCTGGCGGATCATCCGGAGCACGAATTGGCGAAGCGGCAGATGAGCGGCTTTGGCGCGATGATTACGTTTGAGACCGGCTCGCTGAAAAATGCCAACAAGATGTTAAAGCAACTGCGGGTGTGTTCGCTGGGCGAATCGCTGGGAGGAGTGGAGACGCTCATCTCACATCCGGCGACGATGACGCACGCTGCCCTGGGCGAAAAGGGCCGCAAGGCCATTGGGCTTACCGACGGTATGGTGCGGATTTCTGTGGGGATCGAAGACGTGCAGGATATTCTGGATGACCTGGACATGAGGCTGGCTGCAATATAGAAGTTGTCGCCACGGATTTTCACGGATCCACGATAAACCATCCCTTAGCTACTCTTTCGCCGCGACAGACTCCGCGATCCATTGCAGATAGTTGGGTGATCCGTCTTCAATAGTCAGGCAGACACACTCAGGCAGTTCGTACGAGTGCAACTTGGCTATCGCTTCGCGGACTTTTTCGAAGGCATCGGCAGTCGTCTTGATTACCAAGAGCCACTCGCGAGCTTCTTCCACTTTGCCTTGCCAGCGATACACCGACTGAATCTGCGGGACGATGTTAACGCAAGCAGCCATGCGGTTTTCTACCAGATGACACGCGATCTTCTGCGCTTCTTCTTCCGAGCCAGCAGTGGTGAGGACGATTCGTTTGTCGGTCATATAAAATCAACCTTCGGCTTTCAAGAATAAGCATTCCGCCAACTCAGGTCGAGACAGTGGCACCTTAAGCCGCGGAATAAAACATGAAGACACCAATCAAGTTTGGCACATCAGGCTGGCGAGCAGTGATGGCCGAGGAATTTACTTTCGCCAATGTGCGACGCGCTGTAGGCGGCATTGCGCGTTACGTGGCCGCACAGAAATCGCGCGGAGCGCGGGTCATCGTCGGACGCGATCCGCGATTTCTGGGTGAGACCTTTTGTTCTATGGCTGCGGAAATTCTGGAAGGCTGCGGGATTACTCCAGTTGTAGTCGCGGAAGCCGCGCCCACCCCGGCATTTGCTTATGCTGTAGTCCAAACCAAAGCTGACGGTGTCATCAATTTCACCGCCTCGCACAATCCGCCGCAGTATAAC
>JBAWBG010000416.1:0-7937 GCA_049589695.1 Candidatus Sulfotelmatobacter sp.
CCTCCGGGCAAACGCACGCGCATCACGTCGCCGTAACCGATGTGATCGGCGTAAGTTTCCGGAATCGCGGCGCGCACCCAGGTGTCGTTAAGATCGACGATGGTCACGATGGGCGCGCCGATGTTGACTACTTCTCCCTGTCTCGCAGCCCGCACTGAAACTGTGCCAGTCACCGGCGCATAAACATTGGTGTAGCCCAGCCGCACCGCAGCTTGATTTTTTTGTGCGATGGCGTTCTTGAGATCGGCTTCGGTGGATTGCACCGTGCTCTTTGCCGCATTAGCTTGCTGGGTGCGAGCAATGGCGGAGGTAAGATCCGCTAGCGCCGCTTTCACTAATTCTTGTTGTGCCTGTGCGGTCGCCTGCGCCGCCTGCAAATTGGTTTCCGCCTGCACGCGATCCTGCTCGGATTGCACTCCGGCCTTGGCTAGCTCGATCATGCGGCGACTGTCGCTCTCGGTTCGATCGAGCGCGGCCTTTGCCTGCAGAAGTTGCGCTTTCGCGGAATCGAGTTTGGCCTGCGCGTTCGCAACGTCGCTCGATGTCGAACCGGAAGTCGATTGCTCTGTGTGCTCCATTTCCGCGACTTTGTTTTGCAAGCTTGTAATGTTCGCCGCGGCAGCAGCTTCCTGCGTTTTCAACTCGGAAGGATCCAGCAAAGCAATCAGGTCACCGGCTTTTACTGGAGTGCCTTCCTCTACGAGCAACTTCTGGATGCGGCCTTCCACCTGAGCGCTGACGATCACCTGGTTGGAATCGACGGTGCCGATCAGCACCAGGTCTTTGGAGTGGTCGGTGGAGAAAAAATAGTATGTCGCGGCGATCACGAAGATGATGCCGAGAAGAATGAAAAACTTGTTGCGAGCACTCATTTACGTACTCCTGATTTACGAAACGATGGTGCTGCACTGGGACGGGACAGAAAAAGCGCCGACGAGATGAAGTCCAGAACGGCGGCCCGCCGCTCGGCGATCCGTTGAGGCGTAAGCGGATTGAAGTGCACAATCCGCTGCATCACCGGAGCGCCGCTGAAATAGAAAACGATCATTGCAACCATGGATGGCACAAAGTGCACGGGATTCACCTTTCGAAATTCGCCCTCCGCAATCCCCTTGCGCAACAGTTCACCGACACGCCGGTAGATTGGTTGGAAATAGGTTTTAACTAATCGATCGATATGCAGCGAGTTGCCTTCCCGGGCGCGCATCATCTCGCGTTGCATCAACTTGGGATAAATCTGGTTGGAGGCGATGAAATCGAAATACGCCCCCACATAAGCCATGATCTTCTCGCGCGACGGCAAATCACTGTCGAGAACCGCAAAAACAGTGGTCTTCATCCCGGAAAATGCATTGTCGAGCACGGCGCCATAAAGCGTTTCCTTATCCTTGAAGTAGTAATAGAGTAGCGCTTTATTCACTCCCGCCCCGCGCGCAATAGCGTCGGTGCGGGCGCCGGCTATGCCATGTTCGGCAAACTCTTTTGCAGCGGCCAGCAGAATAGCGGCACGGCTCTCCTCCGGTTGGCCGCGAGAACCCATGCGCGGAAGGGTATGGCGACGATGAAGGGTTTGAGCCAATAGACTAATTAACCGGTTAGTTAGATTGTATATTAAAGTGGGGCGATTCAGGAAGTCGATTCTGTTCAGCTGTACGCGGCCCTGGCCTGGAATCCAGCGCGATTGTGACCGTTCCGAATGAGGGCTATGTGCCTGTTTTCACTTGCGCCACCGAACTGGCGCCCAATACCACCGCAACTCCCGTCCCTCTCGGTGACCCCAACCCTGTACACGCGTCCCAACCCGGACCCGCAGAATAGGCGCCGTTGTTGCCGGATGTGATGTCGTTGAAATCCTGCGCGGAGCCAAGATTCTGGTAGAGCGCCGGATTGATAAATCCCGCGGGCTTTCCGGCGCTCTGATTGACAAGCGCAATCAACGCCGCCCAGAGCGGCGCAACGGCACTGGTGCCGCCGATCACGCCGGATTGTCCGTCGACCAGGGTAACGTATCCGGTCGTAGGATCCGCATCGCCCGCAACGTCCGGAACTCCACGGCCAACGTGGCCACCGGGATTCGCGGACGGCGGAACGCCAGCCGAACTCTGATAACTGGGAAGCGGAAAGACGTCGCTGATGCCGCCTCCTGTCGCGCCTTCGTTGTTTGCCAGTTCGTTCCACACTGTCTCGCTGGCGATTTTACTTCCCGATGCCACCAAATCCGTACCCCCGCAAGCCAACACATTCGGACTCGATGCGGGAAAATCTACATGATTGAGGCCATCGGTGACTCCGTCGGTTGAACCATCGTCTCCGGCCGCCACGCAGACGGTGACACCCATCGCGGCCGCTGCCTCAAATGCCGAATCCATCGAGGTCATGGCCTGCTGCGTCCACGAAGATTCGGGACCACCCCAGCTGATCGAGACCACCGAGGGATTATTCGAGCTGTCATGTACGGCGGTTGTGATTGCATTCAAGAATCCGGCATCAGTGTTCTCCGCGAAATAAGCGACGATCTTTGTGCCGGGTGCGATCGATCCCGCGACTTCAATATCCAACATCACTTCGCCGTCCGGACCATTCGGATCTCCCGTAGGATTGTTGCTGCCGTTGCCAACCGGTACCGCCGACACTCCGGGCGTCTTCGTCAGCTTGAGTTGATTCCAGTAATTGCTCAGATCCGCAGGCTTAAATCCGCCACCCAATTCAATCAGCGCGATACACTCTCCCGATCCGTCCACTCCCGAAGGAAATCCGTAAAGCGCCGCGACTTGGGGCGGCGTGTAGGAAAGGCTTACGGCCGCGGCACGGGCTCCCGCTCGCCCATGCCGCCTACGAAAATGCGGCTTGGCCTGAGGACGATTGTCCAATCCAAAAACGCCTTCGACAACGTCGTGAAGTTCTGCGGGCAGATGTACCGCGCCCGTGCGCCCGCGATACCTGCCGCCGGGGTGTTCGTACTCCTTCAGCTCAACCCCGAACGCCTCGTTCATCGCCGTTACAGGTCCAGAGAGAACGACCGTACGGCGTGCCGCGCTCTTTTCCTTCACCAGGAGCTTATGCGCGCGGGCGAATGATTCCACGAGAGCGATGCTCTTGGGATCCGCGCCATGGCGTTGTTCAAATTCTTCGCGACTCACAATGGAGCGCTGCTCCGTCGGTTTTATCGGTGCGCGAGGTCGCAAACGAATTGTCACGTCCACGGTCTCGCTGGGATTCGCTGGGCCTATTTCGCGCGCTCCTTCGAGTGGAGTGCGCTCACTGCCGGCAACTGGCAGACGTTTACTGGGGGTAGACATATGTCTCCTTTGCTGGGGCCAAGTCGGGGGTCAAGGGAAGCAAATGGCATGACCGCGTGGATTCTTTGTGGAATCTTCATCCAGGGAAAAGAGCCGAGCTTTGCCATCTCCGAGTCGGGGCTGGCCCGTTCAATGGCTGGAAAGTAGCAGCACCGCGGAAGCAAGGCAAGCTGTTTTTTGCGCTGTTACGAAACACGAACAAATTACATTTAATTTGAATTGAGTGCAAAGCATAGCTGATTCCTAACACCGTCCTCAATGAACCTAAGTTAGGATGCCGCCAAAAAGTTGAGGTTGCCGGTAGGCGCAAGCGTTATTCGAATTCAAGTACTACAATCTCCGGATTCGATCCCAGCCGCAGCGGCGGTCCCCAGGTTCCAGCACCGCTTGACGTGAAAACCTGCATCCGCCCGATGCGGCTTAAGCCGTACACAAATTGCCGGTACATTCGCCGTGCCATCCAGCTCCAGGGTATAAACTGGCCGAGATGCGTGTGCCCGGATAGTTGCAAAGAAACCCCCGCGGCCTCTGCAATTTCCGGACGGTCGGGGGCATGGGTCAACAGAATGCTGGCGCGGTCACGGTCGAGCGAGATGCTGCGCAGCACAGAGGCAAACTGGCCGTCCTGCACCGCGTTCCGGTAAGGCACGCCGATGATTTGCAACCCGTCTACTTCCACTTTCTCGTTGCTGAGCACGCGCACTCCAGCCGCTGCGATCGCCCGGAGATATTTGCTGTCATCGCCGAATTGCTCATGATTTCCGGCCACAAAATAAACGCCCTGCGGCGCCGTCAGTTTGTTCAAAGGTTCGGCCGCCCGGCCCGCGTCGATGGCTGTACCGTCATACAGATCGCCGGCAATGAAAATTGCGTCCGGTTCTTCCATCAATATCTTCGCAACCATACGCCGCAAAAAGTTTCCGTTTCGTACGTGTCCCAGGTGCACATCGCTGATAAGCGCCGCTTTTCTCCCTCGCCATGCGGCGGGTAAGTTTGCCAGCCGCACCGTGGCTCGTGTAATTCGCGTCCAGCCCGCATTGAAGACTCCGTAGATCCCCGCCATTGCAGCAATGGCGAATAGCAACTCCGTCATTCGATGGAAGTTCGGGTTCAGCCCTGCCAGCCGGGCAAATCCAAAAATGACCCAGGAAGAGATCGCCGCGAAAAAGAGAAAAGTCAGCAGCCCCATCCAGACTGCAGCGGCCCTGTAAAACGCACGCGCAAAAACATTTGTATAGCGAAAAGCGAGCAGCGAAGCGGCCACAAAGCTCACCGATAAGCCGCCGAGAACCATTGCAACGACCGCTCGGTGAGCGCCACTTCCCACGGAAGAAAATTCCCACGTCTCATAGAGAACCAGATGTACTAGGAAAAGTACTGCCTGGAGAACCACGATGAAACCGACGAAGCGTCTGCCTATGCGCATGCTGCATTAGATTCCCCAACCCGCCGTTCGGATTGTTTGGGAGAGCGTCATTTGCGAATATTGACTGGAAGTGGATGCGCTCTCGGAATCCCGAGCAATTCACATTTTTCAAGATTCCACAGCTGCTCTCCGTTCCAAAGCGGCGATAATTACATCCGTAACCTCAGGTAACATGGAATCACTTGCAGAAACAATTACGCTGCGCCAGGGTTAACACAAACTAAGAATATGGAGGCCTTGCCATGCGAGACCGAATTGCCATCTCGATTGTTCTCTTGTTATCCGCCGCCGTGGCTTGGGGCCAGCAGCAGCCATCTGGCGGCAGCACCCAGCCGGGCGCATCGCAGGGCATGCCGGGCATGGATATGCCCGCTCACGACATGTCTAACATGAAAGACATGCCGATGGGCGGCGACAAAAATAGCGATAACAGCAAAGAGAACGACGCCAGCATGCACGCCATGCATTCCATGGAAGGCCACATGGACATGGGTCCGCACATGAAAATGACGGCGCTCCGTCCCGCCAGGCCGGGCGACGTTGAACGCGCGCAGTTCGTGGTCGATGCCGCGCGCAAAGCTTCCACTAAGTACCTTGACTATCACGTGGCGCTGGCCGACGGCTTCAGGATTTTCCATCCCGAAATTCCGCAGAAGATGTATCACTTTACGAACTACCAGTATGCGTTCGAAGCGGCTTTTAGTTTCAATCCGGAGCATCCTACGTCTCTGCTCTATGAAAAGCATGGGGAGGACTACAAACTGATCGGTGTGATGTATACCGCGCCGAAGCGCTTTGGCGAAGATCAACTCGACCAGCGCGTCCCCTTAAGCGTTGCGCAATGGCACGAGCATGTGAATTTCTGCGCCGCCCCCGCCGGACGAAAGCTTGAATCTCTCCTGCCGCATCCTCAATTTGGCTTGCGAGGATCAATCACCACTCAGGAAGCTTGTGATGCCGCCGGCGGAACATTTCATCCCGTAGTCTTCAACTGGATGGTCCACGTCTACCCATTCGAAAAAGACCCGGCCAGCATCTGGTCAGTTAACCGCCAACACGGTGACGCAGACTAGCTTGACGATGCAGAGTGCATCACTAAGCTGATTTCTTAGTAGAGCAGCTCTTTCAGCGTTGCGATCTCTATCGTTATCGTTGTTTCAGAACTGCAGCTTTAGCCGCTGGCGCGCAAAAAGAAGCCGCCGTCTTCTCACCTCTGCCAGACAGAACAGTGCGCCACTGTTCCATTCCCTAGAATAAATTTCGCTTCGCTTTCCTTGCTATCGGAAGTGCGCTCACTTCGTCCATACAAGCATGATCGGAAGTTGCTAAAAACTTTTAACCGCAGGGAACTTTCGGCAGAGCGCTTTCGTAGAAGTGAAGTAAGCAGCCAGGGAGAAGCTGGCGAAGATTTTCTTCAACGTGGAATTTTGCGGGGTTAGGGATTCTTTCACTTTCGGTTTGGCGGCCCAGGTGACAGAACCCCATTGCACAGCGCGGCAGGCCTTGCGGCTTGTCTGCTGAACCCCAACGGATGCATTGTAGGCGATTTGCGACAAAACACCAATGTTTTCTCGCGCAAGTCGTGAACCGGGCCGCCCCAACCGTTCTCCGACGAAACTCGGAGAAGAAAAAGGAGCAGTCATGAAGTTCGCGACAGTTTCGAAAAGTATGGTTATTGGGTTGGCATTGCTGTTGGCCTCGAGCGCGTTCGCCGCAACTAAAGGCAGTCTGGAACTCCTCGATCCCGTCACTGTGAACGGAACAACATTGAAGCCGGGTGACTACAAAGTCCAGTGGGAAGGAACCGGTCCCAACGTCGAACTCAGCATCATGCGCGGCAAGAACGTAATGGCAAAGGTTCCTGCTCGCGTGGTTGAACTGCAGACGCCTGCTTCGAACGATGCGGCGGTCACGCGCGTCGATGGCGGACAAAAAACCCTCGCTGGCGTCCGTTTTGCGGGCAAGAAGACTGGGTTGGATATCAGTGAAGCAACTACCAACATGCAAAGCAGCGGCTCGAGTCAATAACTTTCCGAAGCTAGCAGGAACGGGAGCGCAAGTTTGCTCTCGTTCCTGCTCACTCTTGAATTATTAGCGGATCAATTTTTCACTGTCATAGCATCGGAATCGACGGCCTTCTTTCCGGTCACCCCTTCGAGGCCTGCTAGCACGCCGCGATAATCGCTCTTGTCGCATTGCATTGCAAACCCGCCCTTCTTGTCGCCGTCGGCCCATGTCAAGCCAACAAAATGCTTCTTCGATTTGGTAAGCGCCATCAATGCACCGATGCCGAAGGAGACAACAGCCAGCCCAATTGCAGCTCCAACTCTGCGATGAACATCCTGGCCGTAGCTGATCTCCGTAACAGAAGATGCAGGGATCGTGATGACCTCGGTCTTGTCTTTCACAAGGCGAACCTGATTCTGATCAATAAACAATTTCATCCCAGTTCCCGCTTTTGTATCAGGTATCGATCCGCCGTCATATGTCACCTTATAACCGCCATCACCAGCGAAAACCATCACTGGAATCGCTAAGCAAAGTGCGACCACAACGATTTTGTTCATAAGACTCCCTCGGGTTCCAAGCGGAACCCCTTAAATTTTGTTTAGACTTGGTATGCCTTAGGGCCCGGCACGGCCGTCCTCGGAGGGAAAAACAATGATCGCGAAAGGCTGCGCGAGAAGATTGTGATGTGGGAGCGCAGTCCTGTCAAGTAACTCTAGAAACGCCCGCGTGACTCATCATTTAAGAAAAAAAGGAGCGCATTTCGCGCTCGGCTTTTCGGGAATCGAAACGGAGAACTGCTCTCAGTACTTCGGCACCTTCGGATCCACTCTTTCGGCCCAAGCATTGATCCCACCCGCGAGATTATGCACCTTCGTGAATCCCGATTGCTGCAGGAACGCGACCGCTTTCGCACTACGCCCCCCCATCTTGCAGTGCACGACGATTTCGCGGCTCGAATCCAGTTCATTCACGCGCTTTGGCAGGTCGTTCAGCGGAATCAGATGTCCGCCGATGTTGCAGATCTGATATTCGTGCGGCTCGCGCACATCGAGCACAAAGAGATCTTCTTTCGCGTCCAACCGACGCTTCTACTCTTCCACTTGAATTTCCGGAACTCCATTCGACACCGGTTTTTCCTCCCCGCGAATTCCGCAAAACTCGTTGTAGTCTATCAGCTTCGTCACCGTGGGATGCGCGCCGCA
>JBAWBG010000417.1:0-26812 GCA_049589695.1 Candidatus Sulfotelmatobacter sp.
AGATTCGCATCAGTTCAGGGACCGACATGGAAGGATGGGTGTCGTTGAGTTGAATTGCGGCTTTCTCCGGGAACTTTTCCCAGTCCGAGTTATGGCGCTCGAAACGGCGCACCAGGTCGGCCATGGAACACGCAACCAGGAAATACTCCTGCAGAAAGCGCAGCCCCTGCCCCCTCGTCGTAGAATCGTCGGGATACAGCACGCGGGTAAGCGATTCCGCTTGGAGAGTCTCACCGAGTGCGCCCACGAAGTCTCCGGTGCCAAACTTTTCAAAATCGAAATAATCGGGTGCCGCCGCGGCCCAGAGCCGGAGCGTGTTGATCGTCTTTCCACCATAGCCCACCACGGGACGATCAAACGGGATACCGATCAGGCTTGACGGGTGGTCGCGGATGACTTGAAAATTACCGTCTTCCAACTTGAATGAGACGTTCAGCCTGATTTCCACCTTCTCGTGAAGCCGGGCAATCTCCCACGGATCGCCATAGCGGAGCCAGTTGTCAGGATTCTCTTTTTGCCAGCCATCTACGATCGATTGCTTGAACATGCCGTACTCATAACGCAAACCATAGCCGGTGCCCGGGAGTTGCATGGTCGCCATCGAATCGAGAAAACACGCCGCGAGGCGGCCCAATCCTCCATTGCCCAATCCGGCATCCGGTTCCTCCTCGATCAATTCCTGCCAGTCGATACCATGTTCTCGAGCTGCATCCGGCAAAAGCGGATCGAGCAACAGGTTGGTGATGTTGTTGGCCAATGAACGTCCGATCAGAAACTCCATGGAGAGGTAATAGATGCGTTTGGCATTCTGTCGCTCATAAGTGTTCTTGGTCAGCACCCAGCGCTGCGCGAGAATGTCTCGCACGGAACTGGAGAACGCCTCAAAGCGCTCACGCGCACTCGCTACTTTGGGATCGATCGCTCTGTCAAAAACCAGATGCCGTTCATAAAAAGCGTTTTCCGTCCCGATAAACGGCATCGCGCCATATCCATACTGTTGCAGAACGTCTGAAACATTAGTAGCGCTGGTGGTCATGGGAACGACTTTTGCGGAACTCGAGCGCACGACGCGATTGGTGCTCATAGCATGGGCCTTAGCTTTCTAGGTTGTGGAACCGTTCGTGTTCGATGTTTGTAAGCCTAGTTTGCTCTTTGGAATAAAAGTGCACTGGGATGCTTTGAAGCCTCACGCGGTGATGAGTTGATGTTGAGGGTCATTCGCGCACATGATTGCTTGCATTGACTTAATCCGACGAAAACCTGCGACTCTCGTCAAGTTTCCATCTTCGCGTCAATAACTTCATACCTTTTGATTTAACTGATTGCCTTCAGGGTGCTGCTTTTGTTTAGCGAGGCATTTTTAGAAGAATCGCGGCCACCCTCTCCGATGACTTTCTTACCCGACTTGATGTCAGGGCAGGCGCGGTTCAACGCTTCTGGTACGGGTGGAAGATGTAGTCCTTCGCTTTCACGACCGTATGGCACGTGTTTCCACAGTCTGCGAGGCTTTTGGGATCGGGCGTGAACTTGTCCGATGCAGCATCGTAGTTGAACACCGCGTATCCCCATCCGCCGGTTTTCGGAAATCTCATGCTGTTCTTCTCCATGACGAAAGCCTGGGAAAAGACATCCGGCACATCGACGGCGAATTGGGCCTCCGTGCTTTTCTTCGGCTTCCACTGGAGCTTCACGATCATTGAGCCGTCCGGGAAAGGCTGACCGTTGCCCGGAATGCCGGCCTTGTACGCCTTGATCATCGTTGGGTTCGCGACGATCACTTTGAGCACCTCGTCGGTGCGGGCGGTAGAGACTGCCGACCAGTCCTCGTATCCGCGGAAGTCGGAGAAGGCGATTCCGCCCGGCGATATCAGTGAGTACTTGTCTTTGTTTTGGCCTTGGCCCTGCGCGAAGAGAGCGGCGGTACCGAGGATGGCGAGCGCTGCCAGGGCTATCGTAACGATGGTAAAGCGGGCGATACGTTGCCCGGGGGTGAGTGTCCTCATCTTTATCTTTGGTTCTTGTTCTTGCGCCCCAGATTTCGTTACAAGTTCAGACATGGTGTGTTCTCCTGCACAAAATAGTTTTCCAAGTTGCGTCAAGGTGCGTCTCGAACGATTTCGATTACCAGAGGTGAGGGGAGTATAACAATTGGACGATGGTATCGACGATACGCGGCCCATTTTGTTCCGGCTGAATGGTGACATCTTTATGTCGCGGAGTGGTGTGTCACCGTATCACCGTATCAGCGCGTGACGACTTTGAATTGAAACTCTAAGTTTTTGAGAATGTCGGGGGCTATGTGCGTGTCTGCTGCGACGAATGGACTACAGCCGCCGACGGCCAGAGTCGACCCTACGGAGGAAAATTCCCATGGCAACCAGGAACGCACCTGCCAAACTCACACGGATTAACGCGCCTACGAAATCACCGCAGATTCGCGTGGCACGGCGGTCGCCCGCCTATTGGCGAGTCACGATCGACAACCCGCCAATCAACGTCATGGGTCCGGAAATGGTCAAGCAGTTTCAGGAAGTCATGAACACTCTCGAGGCCGATGAGCAGGTCAGGGTCGTGGTCTTCGAGAGCGCGGTCGACGACTACTTCCTGAATCACTCCGATTTCACCGCCAAGCTTGAGGACTTGACCTCACTGCCGAACGGTCCCACAGGCTTGCCGCCCTGGCCAGACTTTCTCGTGCGTCTGACGCGTCTGCCAGTCGCATCCATCGCACTCATCCGCGGCCGCGCGACCGGGAACGGCAGCGAGATCATGCTGGCCTGCGACATGAGTTTTGCCAGCCGCGAAAAGACGATCATCTCGCAATGGGAGGTAGGCGTGGGAATGGTCGCTGGCGGCGGTCCCATGGCTCGGCTTCCCCGACTCATCGGCCGCAACCGCGCCCTCGAGGTGCTGTTGAGTTCGGAAGACATCCGAGCAGATCAGGCCGAGGCCTATGGCTACATCAATCGCGCCCTGCCTGACGCGGATCTCGACGCGTTCGTAGAGGCGCTCGCGACCCGGATCGCCAAGTTCGACAAATGGGCGATCGCCCAGACCAAGCGTCTCGTCGACACCAGCCTTCCGCCGGACCTCGAACTCGGCGCCGGGTGGGATGCGTGCATCGCTTCGCTCGGGCGACCTGCCGCGCAGGAAGGAATCAAGCAGTTGATGGCGCGTGGCTTCCACAAGCCGGGAGATGTCGAAAATCGGCTCGGATACTACCTGAGCCAAATCGCGCGCTAGGCCTTATATTTTCTGCACGAAGGAGATTTGTATGTCTCAGAAAGCCAGCACCGTAGAGCGTAGCGGGGTAAGTGAAGTCCGACCTCACCAACTCGGGCAGGAGGTTTTTAAAACCATCTTGCCCGATGATGTCGATTGGAAACCGTTCCCAGCGTTCCCACCTTCCGTCCGGCTGGCCATCATCGTGGGCCAGCCCTCGCAGCCCGGCCCTTACACAATCAGGGTCAAAGCACCCCACGGCGCGAAGCTGATGCCTCACAAGCACCCGGAGGATCGAGTCTATACCGTGATTTCCGGCGTTTTTTATATCGGCCTGGGTGACGAATTCGACGCGGGCAAACTGGAAGCCTATCCGCCCGGCGCCGTGATCATTCTTCCTGGGAACACGCACCACTTCCATTGGGCAAAATCCGGCGAGTACGTCACGCAAATAACCGCGATGGGGCCGCTTGGACTGGAATACCTCAGCGCGAAAGACGACCCGCGAAACGACAACTTATAATCCCATTCCTGTGAGGCGCAATGACGAAAACGACGAGCTTTCAAACGGACATTCGGCCGCTCTTTACGGAGCGAGATATTCAAGGCATGAGCAAGGCCTTCAACCTCGCAAGTTACGATGACGTCAAGAAACACGCCGGCGCCATCTACGATCGCATTCGTGGAATCGGCGGCGCCGTAATGCCGCCTCCGCCTCCAAGAGGAGAAGGTCCTTGGCCGCAATCTCGGATTGAACTGTTCGCCAAGTGGATGGCGGACGGGTTCCAACCTTAGTCGACGACGAGATGCGGCGTCGATTTCGGGGTGATCGAAGAAACAGTGCAACTTGACGAGTCGTGCACTCCGATTTCGCTAAAGCATTCGGCTTGTCAAATTGAGGGCTCAACATGAACGATCAACAAACGAAGGAGCAGAATTCTGGAGTGCGAGATCGAGAGATCCGTGCGGCACTGGATCAGCATTGGGCTGCGTCCGACGCTAATGATTTTGAAACGGAGCACCTCATCTATCACGAGGACGCGGTGCTAGATTACCCGCAGTCGGGCGAGCGAACCCGCGGTCGACACAACATACAGTGCCAACGCGGCGGTCAGCCGAACAAAAAGCGGTTTACTGTCCGACGAATCATTGGCAGCGGTGATCTTTGGGTCACGGAACTCACTCTGACATACGACGGCAAGCCGTCCTACACCGTGAGCATCATGGAGTTCACGGGCGACAAGGTTGCGCGAGAGACACAGTACTTTGCGGATCCATTTCCGGCTCCTGCATTTCGCGCGCAATGGGTCGAACGGATGGATACATAGTCTCGTACCGAGCAAGACGCGCGAGAATTTGCTGATGACAGATGGAGGGACAAGAGATGGATTGGAAACGGTTGGTCCAGTTTGCGCTGCTGGGCAGCAGTGATTTGGAACAATATGCCATCCTGCTGGTACGGGTTTCGATCGGGTTGTTCTTCGCCATCTCCGGCGGAAACAAATTGTTTACCGCTGGCGGCACGAAACCTGTTTACGACACTCTCGTGAAGGCCAGAGTCCCGTTTCCCCGCCAGACGGCTTATTTCGTGGCGGGTGTCGAGTTCGTTGGCGGATCCCTGGTGACCGTGGGGCTTCTTTCGAGCGCGGCCAGCGCGGCTTTATTGATCGATATGATTGTCGCTACCCTGACCAGCGCACTCTCCACCTTGCCTAAAGGACTTTCCGCTCTTAGTTGGCTCGACGATCTCCTCTACCTTCCGGAAGTCTTGTACGTGCTCTTCTTTATCTGGCTGATCTGCTCCGGTCCGGGAAAGTTCAGCGTCGATTACTGGCTTGCCGGCAAGTTACCGGTCTGATCGATCGACCCAGTCAGGCGATAGATAGATTCACGATTATGGTGTAGCGAGTGGTTTGTAAATAAGACCGATGATTGTTCCGACGATCATCCACTGGATGAAGTAGGTCACAGCCTGTCCCAGAGCGAGTTTCAGCCCGATGTTCAGGTTTACGTAGTTGTGCAGCACAAATCCGCAAACCACGAAAATGCCAATGAGAATGCCGAGGCGCGCACCTTCCGTAGCGCCCGATCCGCCCTGATGTATCATTGCGAAAATTATCGCGACAACCAGGATAGCTACTAAGGTTGCGGCCATTCCAATGGGCATAACAGCCATCATTTTTTCCTTAGGCCGGAATACGTCCGGGTATTTGTGGGCTTCGTTAATAAGGAATGGCACCAGCCAAACCACTAAGAAACCAAAAGCAAAATACGCGACCATGCCAGCAAGCGCCGCCAGTCCGAGACTTGTGTAGTTCATTGGCACTCCTTTACAAATTGCGGATCAAAATAACAGTTCGTTCGGCAGGGCAGCTTCGCCCAAATAATGATGACTTTGGTCGGGCGGGATTATACATGTTTCGATTCGGATGAAGAAAACGGTTCGCTCAAGGCTCCACGCGATTTTGAACAACCAGACGATGGTATCGGTTATACGCTTATGCGGGTGGTCTTCAGAAACCTTTGTAAGAAGCGGACCGGACGCCACGTTTGCAGATTGATTGATACGTTGGCGAATGGATTCATCTCCGCGCTTCTGCTAATCTCGCCTCCATCAGTCATTCGCCCTGACATCGAAAGGGTACCAAATGGACGGCACAAAGGGATTCAAAGCGACCACGCGCGTGACCGCGCCGATCGCGTCGAACACGCCTGAGTCGAACAAACCTGAGTCGAGCAGACTTAGTGTGAACGTTTTTACCGCCCCAGGAAAGACTATGGTCGGCGAGCGGCCAAAGCCCTTCGGCGAAGCGTTCGGCTTTGATCCGATCACGTCGACTTTAATCTTCGGCGAGTACGACGCCGTGCTGGTGGACGCAATGGGGACAGTGGCTGAGGCTGAAGCTCTCGCAGATTGGATTGCTCTGCACAACCGCAACCTGGAGACCATCTATATAACGCACGCCCATTTCGACCACTTCTACGGTCTGAGCATTCTGCTCGACCATTTTCCAGGCGCTCGGGCGATAGCAACGCCCAAGGCGGTGAACGCCATGCAGATGTCTTTCACGCCCGCCGTGGAGCGGCTAGCCCGCCGGCTCTTTCCTGGGCAAGTGGCCACCAGGTTGGTTCCACCTCAGCCCTATGAGCACGAGACATTCACTCTCGCGGGCAACGAATTGCGCATCATCGAGCAGGGCCGCACCGATTGCCCCGATTCGACGTCTTTACATGTCCCATCGATCGGCCTCGTCGTCGCTGGCGACGTTGTATACAACCAATGCCGCATGTACGTCGGCGACACCACCCCCGAGAGCCGAAAGAATTGGATCGCCGCGTTAGACCGGTTAGCGGCGCTCAATCCGACGACGGTCGTCGCCGGTCACAAGAAAACGGGCGCACCCGACTCTCCCTCCACGATCCAGGACACCAAACGTTACCTGCAAGACTTCGATCGTCTACAGAAAACCGCGGAGTCCGACCAGGAGCTGTTCGATCAAATGACGGAGCTATACCCGCATTGGGTCGCCAATCAGTCGTGGTTGATGTTCGGATTCCCGCAGCCATAAGCCACATCAACGATGGTGGCCCGCCCTTGTGCACTTTGGAGGAAACCGTGGACAAGGAAAACCGTCCCAGTCTTAAGGTTACGATCTCCGGAAACAAATTCGATTTCAAAGAGGAACACAAGTAAGAGGACCACAAAAAGAGGAGAATAAAATGACAACCAAAGGAAAAGTCCTGGTACTAGTCTCGAGCGGTCACGGCTTGCCCTTGAAAAATGGCGGATGTTACAAGGGCGCTGGCTACTACCTGAACGAGCTGACGGTTCCGGTTCGCGCCCTGATGAAGGAGGGTTACGAAATCACCTTCGCCAACCCCAAAGGCAACACGCCGCAATTGGATGTCAATTCAGCCATCCCCCAGTTCTTCGGTGGGGACGAGGCTAAGCTTCAGGACTATCTAAAATTTAAAGACAGCCTGACGGGGCTCAAAAATCCAACGCGCATCTCCGATGTCGTCGTATCGGGCCTGGATCAATATGACGCCGTTTTCGTCCCCGGCGGCCATGGCCCCATGATCGATCTTCTCGACGATCCCGACGCTGGCACCGTGATGAGACACTTTCATAAAACATCCAAGCCTACGGCAGTGCTCTGCCATGGCCCGATTTCACTACTCTCGGCCTCTCCGAATTCGAAGGAGATCGTCGCCGCGCTCACAGCGGGCGATATTGTTGAAGCGAAGGCCAAGGCTCAAGGCTGGATCTATGCCGGATACAAGATGACTATCTTTTCGACAGCAGAAGAGCAGCAGCGCGAGCCGCTTGAGATCGGCGGCAAGGTTCTCTTCTACCCCGACTTCGCCTTGCAAACGGCGGGCGGTGACGTAAGTGTGCTCGCTCCCTGGTCGAGCTACGTCCTTCAAGATCGTGAGCTGATCTCAGGTCAGAATCCGTTCTCTGATGAAGCGCTTCTGAAACTTCTTCTACCGGCACTCGATCGGAGGAAGGAGTCGATTTCAGCGGCATAAAAATCGGAGGGACACCGGGGACAGGCGGGACGTTTTCCATTTTTCGGCAATGGAGATTAGTCAACGTCCCGTCTGTCCCCAGTTTTGGGCCACCCGTCCAATAAATGCAAAGAAGAAAGGTAGGAATCCATGAATAAAGTGTGGTTGGTGACCGGCAGTGCGAGCGGTTTGGGCCGAAACATCGCGGGAGCTGTACTCGAATCCGGCGATCGCCTCGTCGCCACAGCACGCGACCCAAAGCGACTTGATGACTTGGTAAAAAAATACGGCGATCGCGTTCGCGCGGTTCCTCTTGACGTGACAGATGAAAGCGCCGCTCAGGCCGCCGTGCAGATGGCGGTGGCCACATTTGGACGACTCGACGTCGTCGTGAACAACGCCGGGTACGGCGATATCGCGCCGTTCGAACAGTTGAGCACGGAGAGGTTCAAGGCGGTGATGGATACCAACTTCTATGGCGTGGTTAACGTCACCCGTGCGGCCGTACCGCTCATGCGCGAGCAAAGGAGCGGCTGCATCCTCCAGATATCATCGGTCGGCGGCCGCCTGACTCGGCCCGGCAGCACGCCGTACCATGCAGCGAAATGGGCTGTCGGAGGCTTCACGGAATCTCTTGCCCAGGAACTGTCCCCGTTCGGCGTGAAGGTGTGCGCCCTTGAACCCGGTGGCATGCGGACGAATTGGGGCGCCCGAGCCAATCAGGACATGCCGGAACTGCTCCCGGACTATGAACCTTCTGTCGGGGCCGTTGCCAAGGCCTTGAAATCGTATTGGGGGAAAGAGATCAGTGATCCCGCCAAGGTAGCTCAGGTTGTGCTTCGTCTGGCGTCCAGTGACCGTCTTCCGGCGCACCTCTTGATCGGCAGCGACGCGGTTCGCTTCGCCGCCGAAGCCGAGAAAACGCGGGCGGCCGAGGGCGCGCAGTGGAGGGACGTGAGCCTTTCGACAGACGTGGCGTCAGACACGGCATTACCAGCCATGCGCTTCTGAGGGCTTCTGACAGGGGGAAACCGGGGACAAGCGGGACGTTTTCCATCTTTCGACAATGGAAATTCGTGAACGTCCCATCTGTCCCCCAGTTTTGGGAGGACCAATGGCAGAGACGTTCGAAGCATACCGAACTCGAGTCCTGAGCTATCTTGGCGATGAGGAGCCCATCGGCGTCCAACAGGCCACCCCATCGCAGCTCGAGCGTCGACTGAGCGATGTCGCGCCCGAGGACTTGATCCGGCGCCCTGCACCTGAAAAGTGGTCAATCGCCGAGATCGTAGCGCACCTGGCGGACGCGGAGCTGGCGATGGGGTGGCGATTGCGAAACATGCTGGCGAATCCGGGCGTGGCCTTAACGTGGTGGGATCAGGCCGTATGGGCGGAGCGCTTGGGTTACGCGCAGCAAGATGCGAGCGTTTCGGCAGGGGTCTTTCGGGCGCTGCGCGAGAGCAACCTGCGACTGCTGGAGTCGGTCCCGCGCGCACGGTGGGTGGAGTGCTATGGGGTCCACGAGGTACGCGGACGGCAAACGGTCGAGGAGTTCGTCCGCTTGGAGGCGGCACACGACTTGAACCATCTTCGGCAGATCGACCGCATCTTGGGTGGGCGTAGGTAGTGGTAGAGAATTCGAGGACAGACGGAACTGTCCCCAATCTTCAGCTTCAGCACCTGCCAGAAAAAAACCGTTCAATCCCCAGCTTTTGCCAACTTCGCCTCGCCGCTGGGCGGCGTAAATGCCTCCTGAATAATGGGAGCTCCAAACGGGGCTCCTGTGGCTCCGCCATCCACCATCAGCTCGACCGCATTGACATACGATGAATCGTCCGACGCGAGGAAGAGCACGGCTTTGGCAACTTCTTCCGGCTCGCCCCAACGGCCCTGCGGAACCGCGGAAGAGAAGAACTTCGCCAACTTAGCGGACTCGTCTGCAGATATAGAGGCGCGGGGCCCGCGCTTCCAAATGGGAGTTCTGATCGCGCCTGGTGCGACGACATTCACGCGGATGTTGCGCGGCGCAAGGTCGGCGGCGATGGAACGCGCCATCGAGACGAGACCACCCTTGGTGGCTGCATATGCGGCGACGCCAGGTTGGCCGAGATAGTTATGTACCGACCCACTAAAAATGATGCTGCCGTTGTCGTTAAGCAGAGGGGCCGCTGAATTCACCGTAAAGAAAGCGGCACTAAGGTTGGTGTGGATCACGTTCTCAAAAATAGCCTCATCGGTCGAGCCGGTAGGAGTCCGGCCGGAGATGCCGGCATTGGCGAAGACAATGTCGAGCTTCCCGAAATCTTTGGCCAAGGCTGCGAAGAGCCGCTTGCGATCTTCCGCAATGGTGACGTCAACGCGGTAGCCATGCGCGCTCGATCCAAGTTCGGCGATCGCTTCATCAAGGGTCTTCTGGTCGCGACCGGTAATGGCGACCTGCGCGCCTTCCGCAATGAAGAGTCGGGCTGTGGCAAGACCGATGCCACTGTTGCCGCCGGTAATAAGAGCCTTCTTGCCTGTGAGCTTCATACTGCCTCCTTTTTGCACGACTCGCATCAAATGCAACGACCATTGTAGATGAGTGCATCATCCGTTCGATGCGCGAGCTTGGCCTCCGAAAAGGCTGGCTCGCGATGATAGCCGCTCCCAATTTAAATGGGCGATCTGCTGCTTTGATTCATTGCTTAGAGCAGCTTCTTCGAGGAAGTTGCGCGCGCCGCTTTCAGGGCGGTACTGATATGGATAGTCCGTCGAGAAGAGTATCCGGTCGACCCCAACGACTTCAATAGAACGTTGCAGGTAGGGTTGGCTGAACATTCCGCTCGGTGTGACGTACAGATTCTGCCGCATGTAATCAGCTACGGACCTTTGGAGTTTTGCGACTCTATTGAGCGCGCTCAGGCGCTCGGTATAGAACAGAACCACCTCTCCCCAGTGCCCCAAGATGATCTGAAGCTCTGGAAAGCGATCAAATATTCCGGCGAGAATCAACCGCAGGAACTGAATCCCGCTTTCGTAATGCCATCCAAGACCGAACGTTGTGAATGCTAGATCCACGTGTTCGTTAAACCCGGAATAGTAGATGTCACGAACCGCCTGTTGTGGAATCTGCGGGTGAATGTAGAGAGGAACATGCAGGCTTGCAGCGGCTTCGAATATCGGCAGAAAGTCCGGATGATCAATGTTCTTCTCCCGGGTTCGTCCGCACAGCAGCGCTCCCTTTAATCCGAGTCTCACAACTGCCCGCTCAAGTTCTCGGGCGGCGTCTCGCGGTGAGGGCGTAGGAAGGGTTGCGAACCCTTCGAAGCGGTCGGGCCGACGTGTCACCGTCGCGGCGATCAGATCGTTAGTTCGCGTGGCGAGGTCGACACTTTGGGGTGGATCGAGGTTGTGCAACGCCGGCGTCGTCAGGGACAGCACTTGCATGTCAACCCCGCTTGCCTCCATCAAACGAATGCGGGAGTCGCTGAGGTCATCCAGTCGGTCTGCAATCTCTCCAAGGTGGAGGCCGAGGCCGAAGTCACGCTCCGCCGACGAGGAAGCAGACCACGCATCTCTGACTGCGCTTGTGAGGAAGTGCTCTTCGACTCCTATGATTTTCATGTTGTCTATTCCGCTTTCACCCACGTATCCGACCCTGTCAGCTTGACTGACACATCGGAGAAGAAGAGGTGTAGGGGCTTGCCATCGATGGTCCCGCGGTGCTCGGTTGAGAACAGGAGAGGACCTGCCTTTTTGTAGCCTGTCCACGTGGCGGTGACGACCGCCGGCTTCAGGTTCCCGCCGTGGTGAAAGACAAGGTACTCAACGCGGTTGTCTTTGCCGACGTAGAGGTTCCACGTGTCGCCGGGTGTATAACCGCCGCCTTCGGCGGGATACTTCACTGTGACCAACTCGGCCGATCCCTGGCCCATGGGCAGTTTATGCGTACCCTGACCAGTGACAGTAGCGCTGGTGTCCCAGTAAGCATGGAAGGGAAACAGAAGCCAATAACTACCGTTGGTGAATTCCGGGTCGATTTTGTTTTTCACGTCGGTGGGCTGGCGGCTGAGCTCCGAGCGCACATAAATGCCCTTTTGAAATCCATAGAATGGAGTCCACAAAGAGATCTTGCCAGTCTTCGGCTCCCACTCCCACGGTTGGGAGAGATTCACTCCTGGGAACTGTAGATTAAAGGTAAAGCGGATCGCTTCGACTTGCCCCCACGAGTCGAGACCATACGTTTTCGCGATCTGTTCGAGAATTGGCGGGCGGGTCTGCGCCCCGGAAGTTGCAGCGAGGATCAACAACCCAAGAACTAGTAGAAGACGAATCGCTGTACGAAGCCATGAATTTGTCATGGAAGTTCTCCTGGGTGACTTTAACGACCGATGTTGGATGAGAGCTCGGCCTTGAAGATGCCGAGAAGCATGTTAGCAGACGGGACGTTCGCCGGTTCCCACAGAAAGAAAATCTTGAGCCGGCCCGGCCACCGTTGCGGGATTAACATCTCTTGCCTTTGCTCTTCACTTGGCATATACTCATGTATATGCCAGCCTCCAAAGACCAATCCACTGCGCGCAAGGCGAAAGTCTTCATGAACAACCGCAGCCAGGCGGTTCGCCTGCCCAAGGAGTTTCAGTTCCGCACGCAGGAGGTGTTCATTCGCAGAGAAGGGAGCGAGGTCGTGTTGTCGCCTCGGCCGTTTGATTGGAGCTCCTATCTGGCTGATGCGCCGGCGGCTTCGGCAAGCTTCATGGACGGGGTAGAAGACCTGCCGGTGCAGGAGCGGGAGCGGTAATGCTCCGCTACATGCTGGATACGGATATTTGCTCCTATGTGATGAAGCGTTCCCATAATGCGCTATTGCAGCGTCTGCAAAAAGTCCCGGTCAGTGACGTTTGTATTTCTGTGGTGACCAAGTGTGAGTTGCTCTATGGCATTGAAGTATCTCCTCGGCGCCACCAGGACGCGGCGGCGCTGAATGCCTTTCTGAATTACGTGGAAGTTCTGGATTTCTCCGACAACGCATCTTCGCACTATGCGCAGATCCGCGCGCAGTTGAAAAAATCGGGAAAGATGATTGGAGCCAACGATCTGTTCATCGCCGCCCACGCTCGCAGCCTGGGCCTGACGCTCGTAACCCACAACACTCAGGAGTTTCGACGCGTTCACAGGTTAACGATTGAGGACTGGACTTTAGCTGGCTGAACCGGGCGGCTGAGGAGAAACAAGAGACAGAACCTGCGGACACGCGGGACGTGCCGGTTCTCGGTCTAATTGTTTTTCCTTTCCTCGTCAGGCTTAATCGGAAACGGGTAGAATACGAAACCAGAATCAGCGGATGAGCATTGTTGATCCGAATAGGAGACATCAATGACCAGCGTAGAAATCGACCAAAAGAGCTTTGAGATGCCCCCGAAAGAGGGAATCAGCGTCGCGTATTTTCTCACCGTCGCCGACCTCGAGCGATCGGCTCGCTACTACGAAAAGGTCTTCGGCGCTCGCATTCTGACAATGGGTGACGGCAACGCGCCTCCGTATCTTCAGCTTGCGAATATCTGGATGATTCTGAATGTGGGGGGCGGGCCGACCCCGGACAAGCCGACGGTAACGCTCAGCGTCCCCGACCCGAACCACATCAACAGCTTTATGAATTTCCGCGTTGCGGATATTCAAGCGTGCTACAAATTATGGAAAAGTCGAGGAGCCGAGTTCATCACGGAGCCGATCCCCAAGTACGGCGAGATACGCTGCTACATCCGCGATCCTGACGGCTATATCATCGAAGTCGGACAGAGCACCGACCAGGTCTACGGTTAGCGTCGTACGGTTTACGGCCGGCCCGGATGGGATGCCAGCCAAAAACTCCTTCGGCGGAGGAGGCCTCTTATCTGCCAGCGATCTTAATAGCGGGCGGCTAGTTCAGGAGCGATTCCCAGTTGGCTGGCACCCTTCCTGCGGGTCCGGGAGCGGGCTGATTTCTTGGATGCGAATGCGGCGGAGGCAACTCCACGCCCTTGACCGTGATCATGTCCTGCTTCTCGTAATCGTAGAACCAGTCCTCGCCCGGCTCGAAGCTCGCGATGATCGGATGCCCTGTGGCCGCCGCATGCTTGGACGCATGTTGGCTCGGAGAACTGTCACAACATCCGATGTGCCCACACTCCGCACAGCGGCGGAGATGAAACCACCAACTCTTCGGTGACGCCAGGCACTCCACACATCCGTCGCCACTCGGCTTCGAGCCGGGGTTGATTCCGCGGTGATCTTTCTTCATTTTCGATCTTCCTTCGTTTCGATTTTTCCTTTCGACGTTGGACGTCGAGCACGCATGTCCAGCAACCAGTTCAAGCCACCAGCAAGATCTTCCCGACACCGCCCTTTTCTGCAGCTGCTTGAGCCTCAGCCGCTTCACTGAGCGGCAGTTTCTGGCTGATCGGGATTACCAGCTTGCCATCTCGCACCGCTTCGGCCATGAACTCGAGCGTTTTCCTGTCGAATTTCGAGAATACATGTTCCACCTTTACAGATGGATACTTCGCCGCGTTCTGTGGCGCCTCGAGAACCGTAGCAAACACTCCTTCCGGCTTGACCTTGGCAATCAGTTTCTCGGCGGTTCTTCCGCCGACCGCATCCGCCACCGCATCGAGCAGCGGAAGATTCGCAATCGCGGAGTCGTCGTCGGTTGCAACCACCTGATCCACGCCGATAGTCTTCGCCTCATCTGTCTGCCTCTTCAAAACCCCTGCGATCACAGTCGCCCCTCGTTCCTTGGCAGTGAATACCGCCGAACGCCCGACATTTCCTACAGCACCTACGACGAGAACCGTCTGGCCTGCTTTAATTCCCGTAGCTGCAAGGAGCTGGTTGCCGGTCACCGTCACCAGCGGCAGCGCGGCCGCCTGGATCAAATCGAGTCCCTTGGGAACCTTCGCCAAGGCATCTGCTTTCACGACGCAGAGTTGGGCATAAGTATTGTCCGCCATAGCGAAGACCTGGTCACCGACGGCAAAACCGTCCACTCCCGGCCCAAGCTTCACCACGGTTCCCGACATATCGACTCCGATGAGGCCTGGGAACTTGAGGGGATAAAAATCTTTCGTTAATCCAGCACGCCGCTTGTAGTCGATCGGATTTACGCTGGTGGCGGCGACCCGCACCAGCACCTCGCCCGCGCCCGGGATCGGGTCAGGGTAGTCTTCGAACTCGAGTACATCAGGACCGCCATATTGATGAACGACAACTGCTTTCATAATTCATCTCCTGGTGAGGTGCGCACTTTCTCCACGTTCGCGCGCCTTAGGCGGCGCCCTCTTTTTTATTTATTTTTTGAGGATGAACGCCGAGGTCGTGCCATGACGTTTCCGCGAGGTTGACGCCGTAGTGCTTTGCGGCTTTCTCGATGTTCGCGAACGCCAAAGCGCGGTCGGCATCGGAGACATCGATGACTTGATCGAATCGCGCGACCGCGTTACGCACATGTTGTGCGTCGGTCAGTGGTTCTTTACGCTGCTTCGGAAACGCGTATACGCTGTCGGGTAAATCGCTCTGCGTCGTTAGCTGTCCGTGTTTTTCATGAGGTTTCCAGGTTGCTTCCTGCATGTCGTTGTCATCCTTTCTTTAATCCTAAACATTTTAACTAGAGGAGGAGCGCGGTGTCTGCCCGAGCACGAAAGCGATTGTGCGATGGGCCATTTGCGGTGATCGTTCCCCGACGTTCTCAGTTGAAGGGCTGCTCCGACCGAATCGGCTGCGACGGGGCGATTAGAATAGATCAAAGGAGAACATAATTTATGTCGCACCATTACTCCGGTCCGGACTTTGGCTTTCCCCATGGGGACGCCCGCCTCGATTTTACCGTCGACCCGCCGCACAAGGCGCGATCGGCGGAGAAGGTGGCCGCCTAAAACGAAAGGTTATTTATGTCGGGCAAGAAAACAGCAATCGTGACCGGAGCATCGGGAGGTATTGGCGCGGGTTTAGTCGAGGGGTTTCTGAAAGAAGGCTATAACGTCGTCGCGACCTCTCGTGACGCCAATCGAACGCTGGTTGCCTTAGGCAACTTGGTTCTGCTTAATGGCGATATCGGCAAGCAGCAAACCGCTGCCGATGCAGTCGAGGCCGCAATCAACAACTTTGGAACCATCGATGTTTTGGTGAATAACGCCGGCATCTTCCTAACCAAGCCGTTCACTGCCTTCACAACTGACGACTTCGACGCCCTTGTTTCGATCAATCTGCTCGGATTCTTGTACATGACTCAGCGCGCCGTAAAAGAGATGCTGAAACAAAAATCGGGATGCGTTGTGAGCATCACTGCGGCACTTGCCGATCGTCCAATCGCCGGCGTAAATGGCTCCGTTTCGATGATTACGAAGGGTGGCTTGAATTCAGCGACCCAGAATCTCGCAATCGAGTATGCAAAAGACGCCATTCGCTTTAATGCCGTAGCCCCGGGCGAAGTAGATACACCGATGCACCCGAATGATCCCAATGACGCGACGGTGCGGCCGGCTAGGGAAAGGGCGACGGTAAAAGATATTGTCGATGCCGTGCTCTACCTGGCAGAGGCAGGTCATGTGAGCGGAGAGATTCTCCACGTGGACGGTGCCGCTCCCGCTCGTCGTTGGTAAGAAATAAGGTAAGAAATAAGAGGTAGGGATGCCCCGATTGCTTTCAGTAAATGTCGGCCTTCCGCGCGACGTGACATGGAACGGAAAAACTGTCCGGACCTCAGTCTGGAAATCCCCAGTTGATGGACGGCGAATGGTGCGCAAGCTCGATATCGATGGCGATGCGCAAGCCGATCTTGCGGGTCACGGCGGGGAGCACCGCGCCGTATTCGTCTACCAGATGGATTCGTACCATTACTGGGAGAGTTTTTTGGGCCGCAGCGATTTCACTTTCGGCCAGTTCGGAGAAAACTTCACGGTCGAGGGACTTCCTGATAACGAGGTGTGCATCGGCGATCGATACCGCATTGGTGGTGCTGAATTTGAAGTAACCCAGCCACGCGTGACGTGCTACCGCGTCGGCATCCGCATGAACGAGCCTCGTATGCCAGCCCTGCTCGTAGCGCATCACAGACCAGGATTCTACTTCCGCGTGTTGCAGGAGGGAGAAGTCGGCGCCGGCGATGACATCGTAAAAATCGCCGGTGGACATTCGACTGGGAACAGCGAGCGAATGACTGTGGCCGACATTGACGCCCTTCTGTATCTGCCGGGACAATCCAGCGAGCAACTCCAACGCGCGCTGCGGATTCCTGCACTCAGCAAGGGTTGGCAGAGTTCATTCCAGGCAATGCTCCAACAGAACTTGAGTTCCAAGATTGCGGCAGGGAATCCGGGACTCGCGAATGAAGAGCAGGCGCCAGCATGGCCCGGTTTTCGGCAGATGCGAGTCGCGCGTATTAATAAGGAGAGCGATACCGTAACTTCCTTCATTCTGTCGCCAGTCGACGGGCAGCCTCTGCCTCTATTCCAGGCCGGTCAATTTGTTGTTTTGCGCTTGCGTCTCGACTCGAATAAAGCGCCGGTTCTTCGCAGCTATTCACTGTCTGATCTGCCGGCAACCGATCACCTCCGCATCAGCGTCAAAAGCGAATTGAATGGGATCGGAAGTTCATTTCTGTGCAGCCGTACGCGAGAAGGCGATGCATTGGATGTGAGTGCGCCGCGCGGAAGCTTTACTCTGCGCCCCGGTCAGAATCCGGTCGTTCTGTTAAGCGCTGGAGTGGGCGCAACGCCGGTGATGTCGATGCTGCATGCACTCGCCGCTGAAAAGTCGCAACGAGAGATCTGGTGGATCTATGGAGCGCGTGATCGCGTCGAGCATCCATTCGCAGAAGAATCGCGTTCATTACTGAAGCTGCTCTCTCGCGGACGAGAATACGTTGTGTACAGCAGGCCCGCTGCAACCGACAAAGTAGGGGCAGACTTCGATTCTCCCGGACACATTGATACAGCTTTGCTCGAGAGAATTGGCGTGCCACAGGGTAGTGACTTCTATCTATGTGGCCCACTTTCATTCTTGGAGAATATGCGCGATGGGCTGCGAACCTGGGGCGTGCTCGCCGGGAATGTGCACACGGAAATCTTCGGTTCTCTCGAGGCTATCACTCCTGGTATGGCGGAGGTTGTTCACACTCCTCACCTGCCACAAGGGCCGCCCGGATCTGGGCCCCCAGTCTCATTCGTGCGTAGCGGGATTACCGCCGCTTGGGATCCAAAATTCGCAAGTTTGCTTGAACTGGCGGAAGCGTGCGATGTTCCGGTCAGATGGTCCTGCCGAAGCGGAGTCTGTCACACTTGCATGACTGGTCTGATTGGCGGATCGATTACGTATAACCCTGAGCCGCTGGAGAGGCCCGTTCCCGGGAATGTGCTCATATGTTGTTCCCAGCCAAACGCGGGTGTCACGCTAGATCTTTAAGAGGAGACCTTTGAGAAAATATCCTTTGAAGAAACGAGAGGAGTCCAATCATGCGTTCTGATATTGTGCCCGGAGGCATTTTCCCCGATTACCAACTGCGCGATCACACGGAGAAGCTGCGAAAGCTCAGCGAGCTACAGGGTGATGATCCGCTCATCCTCACGCTTGCGCGCGGCCACTATTGCCCAAAGGAACACCAGCAACATTTGGAACTCGCCGCGTTCTACCCGAAAATCGCGGTGTCATATACGCAGGTTGCCACGATCGCGACCGACGATCACCATACGCTTCAGGAATTCCGTGCGTCAGTCGGAGCCCAGTGGACATTCCTCTCAGACCCCGACCGAAAGGTTCAGAAGGATCTCGACATTCAGGAGTACACTGATCCCGACAATAATCCGATGATCCCGCATACGCTCGTGCTCAAGCCGGGCCTCGTGATTTACAGCATTTATAACGGCTACTGGTTTTGGGGGCGTCCATCGGTCATCGATCTTTGGCACGACTTGCGCGTCGTGACGAGCGAAATCCGGCCGGATTGGGATCTTAGCAAACCCGGACTCCGCGAGGCATGGAATGCGGGTGACTTCTCGCGTTTCCACGGGTGGAACAAGCAGGCCAGTAAGGGCTAGCGCATCGCTTCAATGGTTCAGTTTGGAAGGCCAGTTCAGGACAACCGACATCGGCCGTATCGCGGACTTCAACTGGGTGTTGATGAGGAATTTTTGTCCGTCCTGGCTGACGTCATAAAAAAACTGTTCTGAGGTTGCCGCGACTGTTTCCCGCGGATAAGCCTGAAAGAGCGCAGTCGGCGTTCCGGTATCGAAGTTCGCCCCTGTCTTCACGGGGACGGCTACGAGCTTGTCGTCGGGCGAAAGGTAATACAGTTCTTTGCCGTCGCCTCGCCATCGCGGCTGAGTTCCGCCGGCCGTGGAGACTTGCCACTTACCGTGCGCATCCGGGAACGTTGTCACGTAGATTTCCCATTTGCCGCTCTCGTTGGAGGAGTAGGCGACCCACTTGCCATCCGGGGAGAAGCGCGCGGTCTTCAATGTTGAGACCGCCTTCAGGAATTGAGTCGGCTTCCGGTCCGCGACAGTCGCATACCACAAGTCTGCGCCGCGTTCGTACAAGATATATTTTCCGTCTCGCGACCAGTCGTTCGGGAAGCGGTCGGAGCCATCCTGCGGAATTATTTTTTCCTCTTCGGCGCCATCGCTGTTTTTCAAGTACAAGTCGAACTTGGGTTGGTGGTTGTTGCCGAAAAGTATTCGTTTTCCATCCGGACTCCAAACTGGCATCGAGTCAATGGCCGGGTCGAAGGTCAGCCGTTTGGCTTCGCCGGTATCGAGAGCGAAGGTATAGATGTCGGTGTTTTGACTGCCCGGGTCGGTTGTATCGGAGGCAATGAATCTCCCATTCGGCGAGAGCGCGATATTGCCGTAGACACCGGGTTTCGTCGCCACGCCAACTTCATGACCATTGCGGTCATACCACACCAATTGCGATTCAGACTCTCCCGCCCTTTGCGTAACGAGCAGGCCGCTGCTGGATGCTGAGAAGGCCGCTTTGGCAATGCGCGGCGTGAAGCCGATGTCGGTGAAGAGCGGAACCGCTTCGCCAGTCAGCTTGAAACCCCTGGCGTCAAGTCGTTGAGCAAAGAGCGTCCGATCACGGTAGAAGAACAGATATCCGGGGTCGACGTAGGCCGCGTTGCCTGTCGCCCCGATGATGAGCCGTTTCTCGTTCGAATCCAGCGCACCAAGATAGATTGACTGCAGTTCCTTCTGTCCCGACAGATTGATCGCGGAATAGAGATAGTGGGTGCCATCGGGGAGAAAAAATGGCCAGCGGTGGCTGTCTTCTTTCAGGTTCCGGTCCGGTGAAGAGATCTGGACGGGTGTGCCGCCGGAAGCGGGGATGCGATAGAGGCCAACGCCGAGAAGTCCGCTGGGCGTGAACAAAATCACGCCATCCTTATTCCATGTGCCGCCGCGACCGGTCGGGGCGTCGCACAGCGCCTGCACCGGACCTCCTGCCAAATCCAGCCGCTTCAGCTTGCCGTCGGCGAAAAATCCAAGCGAGCGGCCGTCGGGGGACCAGAACGGAAAATTGGCACCGTCGGTAGCGGGAATGGTCTTGGCCTCCTGCGACCCCGGTTCGTAGATCCATAGAACATTGTTTCGCTGCGATTCGCCATGGCCTGCAATCACAACCGTGTGGCCATTCGGCGCTATGGCGACGTCCTGGGCTTCGAAGGAGAGCGGAGCATCGAAGTAGGAGATTGTTTCGGGGACGCGAGAAGCTCTCCACCAGACAGCTAGTCCAATAAGTAAGACGGTGAGGACTCCTGCAACTACCCATGCCAAGCGCTCGCGAGAGTTGGCCTGCGCGCCTGGTTGGGCAACGGAGCTCGCCGAACTTGCTCTCCGCGCGATCCAGCGTAGCTGCAAGGCGACATCGTGCGCGTTCTGAAAACGCTCGTCTGGATTCTTGGCCAAACATGTGTTGACAACGTACTCGAGCGAAGGCGGAGTGAGCGGCTGAACTGCCGAGAGCGGCTCCGGATTTTGTTCGAGAATCGCGCTGGCGACGCTGATCTGGCTCTTGCCCAAAAATGGCCGTGTGCCGGTCAGCATTTCATACAAGACCGCTCCGAGCGCGAAGAGGTCAGATCTGGCGTCAGCCGGTTTGCCTTCGATCTGCTCCGGAGACATGTACTGAATCGTGCCGATCACGGCGCCCAACGTTGTAAGCGGCGTCATCGGACTGGCGTTCGTGAGTGTGTTGACCGCAGACAGCAACGGGGCGCTCGAGGGCGATCCAGGCGCGCCCGCTGCCCCAGCCACCATGGATTTCGCCAAACCAAAGTCCATCCATCAGCTTGGCGCCGGCCTTGGTCAGCATGATGTTGCCTGGCTTCAAATCGCGGTGGATGATCCCATGCTGATGCGCGAAGGCGAGCGCCTCCGCCACCGCGCTCCCGATTCTCAGCACCTCGCTGAGCGGAAGCGCACCTTTGCTGAGACGGTCGGCCAAGGTTTCTCCTTCGAGAAACTCCATGACGAGGTAGTCGGTGCCGGCTTCGGACCCGATGTCGTAAAGATGGCAGATGTTCGGATGGTTCAGTGCAGAAATGGCCCGCGCCTCGCGTTCCATGCGCTGCTTCAGTTCGGGCGAAGATGACAGGTGTGAGGCGAGAACCTTGATGGCCACTGTGCGGTCAAGCCGCGTGTCCCGGGCACGATACACCTCGCCCATGCCGCCCGCGCCCAGCTGGGACTCGATTTCGTAGGGACCAAGTTTTGTGCCAGAGGTAAGGGCCATCAGTGGTCGCCATTATACGTTGCGATGGTACCGGAAATAGCGGTTCCGCAAGCACAGGTCTGCCGCAGATCGCTGAGCGGCGCGAAGGGCATAACATACGAGCTTGTTCTTTTCTCGTTAGATTGGCATCAAATGCAAAAGCGGAGTGTTGGTATAGCCCAAATCGATGTTACATCGCTGCGTCATTCGCTCAGTTTGCCATGTCCTGGCTGGAGCCGCTTGGCTCTTTCTGCCGGCGCTCTTTCTGTCGACGACTTCCGTTGCTGAAAGCCCTGCGGACGAGCACGTGAAAGTGGAACTAGTCTCGGAAGAAGATGCGATTGTGCTGCATCGGGAACTCTTGGTGGGCATCCGGTTTGATCTCCAGGAGGGGTGGCACATGTACTGGATCAATCCAGGTGACTCGGGTGAGCCGCCGCGGATTGAGTGGACGTTGCCTACGGGATTCGGGGCGGATTCGATTCAATGGCCGTACCCGACTCGGCTTTCGACGCCTCCGTTCGTGGATTATGGCTACGAACATCAGGTCTTACTTCCGGTGGTGATTCGAACGCCTCCTGGATTAACAGATGGCGCGACGGAGAAGATAATCGCAAACATTCATTATTTAATTTGTCGGGAGGTCTGCATCCCGGAAAAGAAACAACTTGTCCTGGAGCTTCCTGTGAAGGGCCACGGCACGGCAAGTTCGAATGCTGCGTTGTTTGAGGCTACGCGGCGGCAACTACCAAAGCCAATTCCGGGGAGCTGGAAGATCACGGCAACTTCCGCCGGAGACGAATTACGCTTACGGTTGAGAGCGGGAAAGGTGATCGCTTCTCCTCAATTCTTTCCGTTGGAGCCGGAACAGATAGAAAACGCTGCCTCACAGAACGTCGGCGCGACACAGGGAGCTCTTGAATTACGTCTTAAAAAATCGAATCATCTATTGAAGCCGCTTTCTCGCATAAAAGGCGTGATCGTTGTGGCCGGAACGGCATACATGATCGACGTCCCCGTTTCTGAATCTGGCCAAGGTTCTACGCAGCCTAAGAAAAATTGACGGAGGAGATCATGAAAAGGAATTTGCTCTGCGGTCTGGCGCTTGCAACTCTACTTGCTGGTTTGTGCTATGCGCAAAAGGTTGGCGCACCCGCGCCGGACTTTAAGGCGACCGACAGTAATGGTCGGATGCGCCAACTCTCCGAATATCGCGGGAAGTACGTTGTTTTGGAATGGCACAACAATGGCTGCCCGTTCACACGCAAGCATTATGAGGGCGGCAACATGCAGCGCCTGCAAAAGGAATGGACTTCGCGGGGCGTGATCTGGTTCACCGTGATCTCCTCGGCAGTCGGCCAGCAGGGCTATGTCACGCCCGCACAGGAGAACGAATATCTTAAGCGAATGAACGCTGTACCGACAGCTGCTCTTTTGGATCCACAAGGAGATGTGGGCCGTCTCTATGCTGCCAAGACCACCCCACACATGTTCATCATCAACCCGGATGGAGTGCTCATCTATGACGGGGCGATCGACAGCAAATCGACCACCGACCAGAGCGATATCGCAACAGCAACAAATTACGTGTCACAGGCTTTGGGCGAAGCAATGGGGGGTAAAGCCGTCAGCACACCAACTTCGCGGCCCTATGGATGCTCGGTCAAGTATGCCCATTGACGAATCCCTCTTGAGGCGAGAGGCGACAAAAATCCAATGAGAGCGCGACGGACGGAATAAGACGCGGCGAAATTTGCCTCAGTTTTCTTTCTCAATCTCCAGGAGTTTTCGGATTCGGGATTTCGGGCTACCGGAATTCCACGCTGGCAACAGGGCCAAACCTTCGTCGGCAGCCGCTCGAGCTTTTTCGGCATGACCTGTTGAGCGATAGTCTTCGGCCATAGTGAGCAGCCACGCCGGAGTCTTGCGATTTGTAAGCGCGACGCCGCGCTCGGCGCAAGCTAGCACGAATTGTGGATCTCGAAGGGATGCCGGCTCGACCCTCTGGAATGCACTCGTCACAAGGTCAAGTACCATCGGCGAGGCATTATCTTTCGCGGCCGCGCTTCGCAGCACTGCGAGTGCCGACCTTGAAATCGACACAGAGTCCCCTGGTTCGTGCAGAAGTTGGCGGATCGCGGCAGCGCGCACCTGATAGCTGGCGAGTTCTGCTTGGCGGTCTGTGTCTCCGGGGGCCATTTTTAGAGTCTGCTCGAGGGTAGCCAAAATACGCTGCAGGGTGCGTTCGGCAGCCAGAAGATTTTGACGGCGATCGGTGGACTGAGCAGCCAGCGCAGGATCGGCTGCGTATTCGTAACTGTCCTCTTCGGCTTCCAGGGCTCGTTTCACGTCTCCAAGATTTCGTATGTCTTTTGGGTCGGCATCGACAAGCCGTTGGTGAATGTTGATGGCTTCTTCGAAGAGCGTCGACGCCTGCGAGTATTCACCCAACTCGGAAAGAGCGGTTGCCACCTTGCGAACTGTTATCCCGCGCAGTCGAACGGTCAGAAGGTTATTCTTTTCAGAATCGGAGAGCGCGTCGAAGCGCTGCAACGCCAGCTGAAAATCACTGAGCGCCTGCGCAGGATCGATGTCCAGCTCGGCATTGCCAATCTTCATCTGCATATTGGCGAGACCGCGGCGTGCGCGCATGAAGTTTGGATCGAGTGCCAGCGCGCGCGCGTCCAGGTCAAGCGATTTTCGGTAGGCAGTAAGCGCCGCGGCGAGGTCGGCGAAGCCGGTGTCCTGGCCGAGCACATCACCCAGCGTGCTATTGACGGTGGACGCCTCTGTGAAGACGACCGGTTTCACATCCGGCAAGACAACCAGACGATCATAAGTCTGGGCGGCCGTTTGGAGACTGGCGACAGCGCCGGCGATATCGGAGGTTTCGCTCAGAGTCTCGCCGCGTGAAGCCTGTGCACTGGCGAGCGCGCGAAGGGCCTCCTGATCACGCGGACTGGATGCCACCAGCCTTTCGCCAATCGCAATCGCCTTACCGATGCTGGCAAGCGCGTCCGGTCGATTGCCCAGATTCTGCTCGTAGCCGTTTCCCTGAATATTCCCGAGGCGGGTATATGCATCGACGAGATCGAGTTGAGTCTGGCGATCACCCTTGGCGTCTTTCGCCATGCGATCCAGATGTTCGAGCACCCTGGTGACCAGCAGCTTTTGCGCGCCGGTCGAGCCGGGGAGCTGCTTGATGGCTTCATCTAACTCGGACAGCAAGCTGGTGCTTAATTGTCTTAGATCTGCCGAGCGGGCTTCAGCTTTCCGACGCTCCAGGTTGGCGACGCGGGCCTGCCACGCTACGCCCGCGACGCCGGCTGCCAACGTTACCGCAAGAACTGCCGCTGCTGCCAAGGCGAGACGGTTGCGCCGAACGAATTTGCTGGCTCGATATTGCAGTGTGCCACGACGCGCGCTTACCGGGCGACCGTCGAGATGGGCCTGCACGTCAGCGGCTAACTGCTCGGCGGTGAGATATCGTTCGCGCGGCTCCTTGCGGAGAGCCTTCAAGACAATGGCTTCGAGATCGGGATCGAGCCTTTGATGGGAGCCGATCGCCGAAACTGGTTTGCGTGGAGATTCGCGGCAGATCACGCGGACCATCTCGGCGGTCGTGAACTCTTTTAACTCGTAGGGAAACGCTCCAGTCAGCAGTAGATATAGAAGGACGCCGAGCGAGTATGTATCGGACGCGGTGGTGATGGCATTGCCGAGGACTTGCTCCGGACTGGCGTATTGGGGAGTGAAGGATTGATAACCCTGGCGCGTGAACTCGCTGCGGGTGCCATCAATTGATGGGGAGAGCAGTTTGGCAGTTCCGAAGTCGAGCAGGCGGGGAGTGCCGTCATTCGCGATGAGGATGTTGTCAGGCTTGAGGTCGCGATGGACGACCAGATTCTGGTGTGCGAATTGGACGGCGTCGCAGACACTCTTAAAGAGAGTAAGTCGCTGCTGGACAGTGAAGTGCTTTTCGTCGCAAAAACGGTGGATGGGCGTTCCATCCACGTATTCCATCGCCAGGTACAGATCGCCATTGCTGGTTACACCGCCATCGAGCAGGCGGGCGATCAGTGGATGCTGGAGTCCTGCGAGAATCTGGCGCTCCTGACGGAACCGTTCGCGGAAGAAGCCGGACGCAAGCGGGAGGTCGATAAGCTTGATGGCGACTTGCTGCTCGAATTGGCCATCGGCGCGATGGGCCAGATAGACGGCACCCATGCCTCCGCGGCCTAGAAGGCGGTCGATCTCGTAGGGTCCGATGCGAGTTTGGGCCGGCAGGTCGGATGAGTTTAATCCGCCTTCCGCGCGGCGAGCAGCTGTCGCGAGTTCTTCTTCCGCGCACGACTTGAGGAGCGAACGAACTTCGGACATTAGCCCCGCGTCATGGTTGCAGAGGGCCTCAATCAGTACTGTGCGCTCGGCTGCCTCAGCCGCGAGAGCTTCGTTGAAGATCGCTTCGATGCGCGCGAAGGTTTCGGTCGAATGGTTCATCTCTGCCTGAAGGTTCTGATCAGCATACATACAAAGACCGCGACCACTGAGTACCCAGGGGTGCACGAGGACTTCAAGAGCTGAATCGGACGACGCTTAAGACAATGCTTGATAAGACTGCGAGAAACTTGGGTCAAGTGAATCAAAGTGAAGGCGATTTCAAGAATGCTTTAAGCGAGTCAGTCTCCGGCTTCTTGGCCCGCATTTGGATAGACGCGGCGATAGAGCCAGCTTTTTACGAACTTCAAATCGCGATCGACGGTGGCTTTTGAAATCTGCATGACGGACGCGGTTTCTTCGGCAGTACAGCCCAGAAAATAGCGCAATTCGACGAGCTGGGTTTTATAGGCATCGAGCTCGCTTAGCTCGTCGAGGGCGCGGTTGAGGTCGAGCAGCTTCGGGCTGCCAATGTCGACCCATGGAAGGTCGTCACTGAGAGGAACACGCTGGACGCCTCCTCCTCTAATTTGCGTCTGATTGCCGCGTGCGTGGTCGATCAGGATCATGCGCATCACTTTGGCGGCGAAGGTGTAGAAATGGCGTCGGTCGTCCCAGTCAGCCTTCTTTTGATTGAGAAGGCGCAAGTAAAGTTCATGGACCAGGGCGGTGGCTTGCATTACATCGGGATTTCGCTCTCTGCCGACGTAGGCGGCGGCCACTTCGCGGAGGTGAGGATAGACGAGCGGCATCAGCTCATGAAAGGCGGACGTTTCGCCGTTCTTCCATTTCGCCAGAAGCACCGTGATTTCGCCTCTAGATCGCTCCACAGTCATCCCTGTCTGCGCGGCGCAGCGGACAGGCATTTCCCGCAGCCCGCTGTCTTCAATCTCTTGCGCAGCCCCTTATTAGTTTGCAC